>JAKADK010000026.1 GCA_021820665.1 Actinomycetes bacterium
GTGTCGGAGGGGGGACTTGAACCCCCACGCCCTTTCGGGCACTGGCCCCTCAAGCCAGCGCGTCTGCCTATTCCGCCACTCCGACCTCTCACGGCTCCGACGTGGCTATCGGGCCACGGGCATGGTAGCAAACCACCACAGGCACCGGACTCGGGGGTGGGCGACCACCACGATCCCAACCGCCCGCGGCGGCAGAGCGGCTCATGCCCCTCTGGAACCCTCCGGGAACCTTCCCAAACCGGTCGCCGTCCTAGCCCCGTTTTCCGCACCCGAATCGTCGAAGGGTGCCTGCCTTCGTAGCACGTTCCCCCCGGTGACCTGCGGTGCTGCGCCCTGCTGAAGGGCGGTCCTCGTGCCAAGTGTTGTGCCAACGAAATGAATCACACCCTTGTAATCTCGGCGGTAGTCGTGGTAATGTTGTGCCAATGTATCCGAGGGTCAAACGGGTCCGGCGCGGCGACACGGTCCATGAGTACGTCCAGCTGGTCGAAGGCCGTCGAGAGAACGGCAAGGTGCGTCAGCGTGTTGTGGCAACGCTCGGCCGGCTGGATGAGATGAAGGCCTCCGGGCAGCTCGACCGCTTCGCCGGGGCGTTCGCCCGGCTCGACCCGCCGCCGGTCGGTACCCGTAGGACTGTCGGCCCGCTCCTCCTGGTTGCGCACTACCTTTCCCGTCTTGGTCTGGTGGGCGTGGTCGACGAGGCCATCCCGATGCGGGGACGCTCGCTCCTCACCCACGGCGAGGTGATCTCGGCGCTCGTCGCCAATCGGCTGTGCGCGCCCAGCCCGCTCTACGACGTCGCCGGCTGGGCGTCGTCAGCCGCGGTGGCCGAACTGCTGGCGGTGCCGCCAGGTCTGCTCAACGACGACCGCCTCGGTCGGGCACTCGACGCCTTCGCCCGGGTCGCCGAGGACATCCGGGGTCGGCTGCTGCTCCGGACCCTCGATCGCTTCGAGGTCGATGCCTCACGCCTGCACCTCGATCTCACCGCGGTCCGCTTCGCCGGCGCCTATGAGGGTTCTGCTCTCGTGAAGAAGGGCTGGGCCGCGGACCGGACCATCGCCCGGCAGGTAAAGACCCTCCAGGCCTCGACGAAAGCGGGGGTCGCTTTGTACTTCCGGCCGTACAAGGGATCGAGCAGCGAGCTGCCGGCATTTGTGGCCGCGATCGAGACCCTGGCTGGCTCACTGCCTCCCGGCCTCGTCGTCGTGGCCGACTCGGGGCTCGGCTATCTGGAGAACCTCTGCGCCGCAGACGCAAAGCACGTGGGCTTCGTCGTGCCCCTTCGGGCCGACACCGGCTGGGCGGAGCGGTTCGCCACCGACGTCCCCGGCGGCCTCGACACGCTCGATTCCCTCGACTACGTCTCGTTCCGCGAACAACGACTCGACCCCGCTCGCCGCACGGTGTGGAAGGGGCTGTTGTGCCCGTTTCCAGTGACCGCAGAAGACGGCACCCACCACGACTTGCGGGTCGTCTACATCTTCTCCTCCGAGGAGGCCACCTCGGTCGCTGACGCACGTGAGCGCACTCTTGCAAAGGCAGAAGAGGCATTGGGCCGTATTTCCAACGGGCTCGGCGGTCACTACTACAAGACGAGGAAACAGGTCGACACCAAAGTCGCCCAGATCCTCACCGGAAAGGTCGCGGGTCTGATCGCCGTGACGACGGGCACCCGGGCAGGAAAGCCGGTCATCACCTGGCGACGCGACGAGGACGCGATAGCTACTGCCGGCGCGCTCGACGGGCTCTACGCGCTGGCGACCAACCTGGCTGACCCCGACGACGGACCGCTGGATGCTCTCGGTGTGCTACGGATCTACAAGGACCAGTGGATCGTCGAGCAGCGCCACCGCGACCTCAAACAGACCCTTCGGGTCCGACCAGTCTTCTTGCACAACGACGACCGCATCGAGGCCCTCGTCGCGATCATCGGCATCGCACTGCTCATCTTCGGACTGATCGAAGCCGAGTTGCGTGCCGCACTCGGCGACGGCGTAGCGCTGCCCGGCATCCTGCCTGAAGGCCGGGCCGCCAAACCGACCGCCCGTGCCGCCCTTGCCGCCTTCGATGGCCTCTCGGTCACCTACACATCCAGCGGTCTGGTCCTTGACCGGCTCACCCAGGTTCAGCGGGTCATCCTCGCACTGCTCGGCATCTCTCTCCCCTGGCCTGAGAGCAAAGAGGAGTAACCCGATTCGGGTGCGGAAAACGGGCCTAGCCTGCACCCCCCACATGCGCTTTCGGCGCCAGCGTGGCGAGCGACCGGACATCCCAGAGGGGACCGTCAGCCCCCGGATTGAACGATGACCCGGCGACCTGCACGCCGGTCAGGAACAGCTCGGGTTCCTCGAACAGCGGCAGGGCCACCATCTGGTTCCACAGGTGGGCGTCGATCTGTGCGTAGATCGCAGCTCCCGGCACCGGGTTGAGCTGCTGGCGCGCACTCCGGAACAGCCCGTCCACCGTGGCACTCTCGTAGCCGCTCCAGTCGGCGTTTCCGGCAGTCGCGCCCGACCCGGCGGAGCTACCGGAGAACGCAGTCGAGTACCACGAGGCGGTCACCGTCTGGTACGGACTGAGCGTACGAGCCACCAGAGCCAGGTCGTAGGAGCCGGACGCCACGGCCAGGCTTCGGGCGTCGGTGAACGGGACGGTGACGACGGTGAAGCCGGCGGCATCGAGCTGGTCCGCCAGCAACACCGCCGTCGAGGCTACCCAGGGATCGCTCTCCTGCACAGCCATCCGCAGGACGAGAGCGTGGCCGGACGGACCGACGAACTGCCCGCCGGGTCCCACCGTGTAGCCAAGGTGCCGGAGGAGCCGATCGGTCGTGGTGAGGTCCCGTGTCGTGTAAGGAAGCGCTGCAGGGGACGCGACGTAGCCAGGCTCAGACGGCCCGGCAAGGTGGTCGTCGCTCACGGTCAGGCTGGGGTCGATCTGCCCGAATTCCTGGTCGAGCAGCGTCGTCCGACCGACCGCGTGGGCGATGGCCTTCCGCATGTCGGCTGAAGACGTCACTGGCGAGCCCACGGCAAAGTCGAGCTCGATCTGGCGAGCCGAGGCGACGACACTGCTTTTCAGGTCGGGTGCAGTCGCCACGGCGTCCAATGTGGCCAGATCGAAGCTCGCTACCTGGGCAACGGTTCTCGGACCTGGAGTCGAGGCGTTCACCACGGGGGGCCCCCCGGGTCGGACGTGAACGACCACGGACGCGACCGCTACCTTCGGACCCCACCAGCGAGGGTTCGGCACCAGCACTGCCGTCCCCTTCGACGCCGACGCCGACTGCAGGATCATGGGGCCGGCGGACAGGTCCACCTGCGGGTTGAACACGTCGAACCCGGTGTTCCATCCCACACGCTCGGCCACGCTGGCGGGTACCAGGTCGTGGAAGAGCATACGCCAGTCGGTGAAGGGCTTGTCGAAGACGACGGTCACGACCCTCCCGGCATCACTGCCAGTCACGGACGTGATATCGCGGTAGCCGAGCGTGGAGGCCGCTTGGTACGGCGTTGCGCCCGACTCCATGCTGGTACCCCGCTGGGCGACCCAGGCGTACACGAAGTCTGCCGCCGTCACGGGGCTCCCGTTCGACCACACCGCTCTCGGGTTGATGGTGTAGCGGACCGTGAACGGTGCCGTGTTGGTGACTTCCACACCGGTGAGGAGTGCGCTGTCGAGGGTGGGCTGGAGATCCGGACCGATCACGAATGCGCTGGGCAGCACGGCGGCGAGGAGCGCCGGCGTCGACGAGTCGGCGCCGGCGGGGGTGTTGGGGTTGTAGCCCGCCCACGGCTGGTCGAAGTCGACGGTCACGGTTCCGCCCGAAGCCACCACCAACTGTGGCTGCGGGAGGCCGTCAACGGCGATGAACCGCTTCTCACCGATATGGTCGACGACCGCCACCATCACGATGACCAGCACGATGACGAGGGGAAGGGTCCACCTGGAGTGGGCCGATGTTCCCACGGGGCCGTGCCGGCGTCGGGACGGGCCGGCGTCCGACCCCGTCACTTCACGCGAAGGATGAGGCAGAGGTTGGAGAAGGCAAAGACCACCGCCACCGTGATGGTGATCCGGTCCAGGTTCTTCTCCACCACGGTCGAGCCGGCCGCCGTGCTGCCGACCGACCCCCCGAACATGTCGGAGAGCCCCCCGCCCTTCCCGCTGTGCATGAGCACGAGGAAGATGAGCGCCAGCGACGCCAGGATCTGCACCACGACAATGATCGCCGTCAACACGCGCTGTCTCTCCTTCGTCTCCGGACCGGGCTCAGGGTAGCAGCGTCACCGCACCGTCGCGGCGGCGCCACCGACGATCTCGGTGAACGTGCCCGGGTCGAGGCTCGCTCCCCCGACCAGCAGGCCATCGACGTCCGGCATCGACACCAGCGGCGACGCGCTGTCCGGCCCGACGGACCCACCGTAGAGGATGCGCACGCCGGAAGCGGCCGCTGCCCCTGCCAGCTCGGTCACCCGACCTCGGATGGTGGCTGCTGCCTCCTGGGCATCCTCGGGTGTCGCCGGTTGGCCGGACCCGATGGCCCAGACCGGCTCGTAGGCAATGACCATCCGGGCCACTTCACCGGGGGCGAGCCTGCCGAGGGCCTGGGTGATCTGGGCCTGGAGGCGCTCTGTCGTCCGACCAGCGTCCCGCTCGTCGGCGTGCTCCCCCACACAGCAGATCGGCACCATGCCGTTGCGGAAGACGGCTTGCAACTTCGCTGCCACGACCTCGTCGTCCTCGCCAAACATCGTCCGCCGCTCCGAGTGCCCGACGATCACGTACTCCACCCGCAGCCGGGCCAACATGACCGCGCTCACCTCTCCGGTGAAGGCGCCTGAGTCTGCTGTCGCACAATTCTGCGCCCCGAGGCTCACGGGCACGCCCTCCGCCTCGATCACGCTCTGGGCGGAGCGGAGGTCGGTGAACGGGGGGTGGATCGAGACGTCCACCGCCCCGACCGCTCCCCTCCCGAGACGCAACCCCAGCTCAGAGCAGGTGTGGATCGTCTCGAGATGGTCCTTGTGCATCTTCCAGTTCCCGCTCACGAGCGGTCGCCGGCCGGAGGCAGTCACCTCGATGTCCGCCCCGACGGGCTGTCGACGCCCGGAGCGTTCGGCGCGCGGCGCAACGCCTCTAGGCCAGGAAGGTCCCCGTGCTCGAGGAGCTCGAGCGACGCACCACCACCGGTCGAGACGAAGTCGATCTCATCGCACAGACCGAGCTCGTCCACCGCGTTGGCGCTGTCCCCTCCACCCACGATGGTGAACCCCGGGCAGATGGCCATAGCCGCCGCCACTTCCGCCGTACCGCGGGCGAAACGAGGATCCTCGAACACACCCATGGGGCCGTTCCACAGGACCGTCCCCGCCCCGGTGATCTCCCGGGTGTAGGCCGCGATCGTCTGGGGCCCGATGTCGAGCCCCTGCCAACCGGCCGGGATCTCCTGCCCGACCACGCGCACCTCTGCGTCCACCTCACAGCCCGGACCGAACGGCGCGCCCGGCTCGAGCGCCACCGTGTCGATGGGCAGCAGCAGCCTCACCCCGGACGCCATCAGCGCCGCACACTGGTCGAGGTGGTTCTCGTCGACCAACGAGCCACCCACGTCGTGCCCGGCGGCAGCAAGGAACGTAAACGCCATGCCGCCTCCGACCACGAGGGCGTCGGCCCGCTGGGCGAGCGCCGTGAGCACGCCAAGCTTGTCGGCGACCTTCGATCCCCCCACCACGGCGACGAACGGACGCCGCGGCTTTCCAAAGAGCATGCCCAGCGTCTCGATCTCCCGCTGGACCAGATACCCGGCGGCGCTAGGCAGGAGCGTCGGTGGGCCGACGATGGAGGCGTGAGCCCGGTGTGAGACGCCGAACGCGTCGTTCACGTAGGCGTCGCAACCTTCGACAAGACGGTGCAGGAAGGCAACGTCGTTGCGCTCTTCGCCGGGATCGAACCGCAGGTTCTCCATCAGCTCGACCTCGGGCGCCAGCTCGGTCAGCGCCGCTCGCACCGGCGCGAGATCCCACTGCGGCTCTGGCGTCCCGTGGGGACGACCCAGGTGGGTGCAGGCTCGGACCCGGGCACCGCGCTCCAAGAGGAAGTGGATGGTCGGCAATGCAGCACGAATTCGGAAGTCGTCGGCCACGGTGCGCATGCCGTCGGCCGAGTCGCGGAGTGGCACGTTGAAGTCCACACGGACCAGCACCCGGCGACCGTGGAGCGCGGGGAGGTCACCGAGCAGGGGGATCCCCGCCAGGAGCGGATTGAGCGCGTGCCCGGTCATCGCCGGCGATCCTCTTCTCTGGGCTCCCTGGGCACCGGCTCAGCGACCGTCCGTGCCACCGACGACGATGGAGAGGTCCACCAACCGGTTGGCGTACCCCCACTCGTTGTCGTACCAACCCTGGACCTTCACCAGGGTGCCACCGCTTGATGTCGGCATCACCATCGTCAGCCCGGCGTCGAACGTGCACGAGGCGGGACTACCGACGATGTCGGAGGAGACGATCGGGTCCTCGGTGTAGACGAGGACCCGAGCCAATGGACCGGCGGCGGCGGCGGCGGCGAACGCCGCGTTCACGTCGTCGACGGCCACCGATCCGGGCACGAGAGCGGTGAAATCGGTGATCGAGCCGTCCGCCACCGGCACCCGGAGCGAAGCACCGTCGAGACGCCCCCGCATCGACTCCAGCACCGCGCCGGTGGCCCGGGCAGCTCCGGTGGACGACGGGACGATGTTGACGGGCGCCGACCGGGCCCGCCGGAGGTCCCCGTGGGGGAGATCGAGCAGGTTCTGGTCGTTCGTGAAGGCGTGCACGGTGGTCATCAAGCCGGCGTCGATCCCAAAGGCGTCGTCGACGACCTTGACCATGGGCACGAAGCAGTTGGTGGTGCACGACGCGTTCGACACGACGAAGTGGCGGGTGGAATCGAACTGGTCGTCGTTGACGCCCACCACGAACGTCGCGTCCACCTCGGAGGCGGGGGCGGAGATCACGACCCGACGGGCACCCGCCTCGAGATGCGCGGCCGCCGCGTCCCTGGTCGTGAACCTCCCGGTCGCCTCGATCACCAGGTCGACACCGAGAGCCCCCCACGGCAGCGCCTTCGGATCCCGCTCGGCCAGGACGGCGACGGCAACGCCGTCGATGACGATGGTATCGGCCGCTGCGAAGACCGTCCCCGGGAACCGCCCATGCGTCGAGTCGTAGCGGAGCAGATAGGCGAGGGTGGTGGCCGAGGTGAGGTCGTTCACGGCGACCACCTCGATGTCGGCCGCCGCCTGCCGTGCCGCACGCACGTAGTTCCGCCCGATGCGCCCGAATCCGTTGATCCCGACCCGCACGGTCATGCCTACCGTCCCTCTCTCGCCTCCCGCAACGCCCTGCGCGCCACGAAGCCGGACCGGTACCTGCCTGCAAGCAGGCCGGCGCCCCGACCGGCGACCCAAACTAGGTCAAATGTCGAGACGGGGCGATTCCACGGACAGGGCATTGAGGACATCGGCGAGCAGTTCGGGGTCGTGGGCACGCCCGTTGGGTCGGGCGAGGGCGGTCTCGATGGCCCGGTGCCGAAGTGGGCCGCGGTCGATGGTGCGGCCGTCGTAGACGACCACGTCGACCGGGACCCCGTGATCGGCCAGCGCGTCCAGATGCCGAGCTACGTCGTAGCCCTCCGTCTCCGGAACCTGTTCACGGAGGTTGGACACGTAGACCTTCGTCGCCCTGGACGAACGGATGGCCGTCGCGACCTCTGGGACGGCGGTCGCCGCCAGCACGCTCGTGTAGAGGGACCCGGGTCCGATGACGATCTGGTCGGCGGCAGCGAGCGCCTCCAGCGCACAACGGGGTGCGGGGGGCGCCGGCGGCACCAGCGACACCCTGGCGATGGACCGGCTTGCCATCACCGCCACCTGGCCCTCGACCACTCCACCGGACGTGTCGGCGCGCAGGACGACGCACGCGGTGGTGGTGGGCAGGACCCTGCCGCGGACGCCGAGCAGGCGTCCTGCCTCGTCCAAGCCCGCGATCGGGTCACCTGCCGCCTGCATCAACCCCACGAGGACGAGGTTGCCGAGCGCGTGCCCGTCGAGATCCCGTGGCCCGGCGCCCTCCCTGCCACCATCGGCCAGGTCGCCCCCCCCGGCCGCACCGCCCGACGGCCCGGGCCCCGTACCACCCGCGTCCACCGGTCCGGCCGCGCCGTCGTCTGCCGGCCCCGCCAGGCCATCCGCTCCGAACCGCTGGGCGAAGGCCGCCGCCAGCAGCGACCCCGGCTCCGCCAGGGCAACGAGGCACTTGCGGAGGTCCCCCGGCGGCACGACGCCGAGCTGCCGGCGGAGCCGACCCGACGACCCGCCGTCGTCGGCCACCGACACCAGCGCCGTCACCGTGCCGGCGTACCGGCGGACCGCCCGCAACGTGGCTGCCAAGCCGTGGCCCCCACCGACGGCCACCACGCGGGGCCGACGATCCGGCCCGGGCGGCTCGGTCGGCGCTCCCCGGTGCGACGCCTCGACGAACGGACGGGCGGTGGCGTGGCCCGGCGTGCCGGTCATCGGTCGATGTCCCGGTGGAACACCGCCGTGCCGAGCGACTGCTCCTCCAGACGTCGCGCCAGCTCTTCGGCCAAGGCCACCGAGCGGTGCCGACCGCCGGTGCAGCCCATGGCGATGGTGAGGTACGACTTCCCCTCTCGACGGTAGGCCGGAAGGAGCATGTCGAGCATCTCCATCAGCCGGTCCAGGAACCCCGCCGTCTCGGCGCGGTCGAGGACGTAGTCCCGCACCGGGGCATCGAGCCCGCTCAGCGGACGGAGCTCCTCCTCCCAGTAGGGATTGGGGAGGAACCGGCAGTCGAACATCAGGTCGACGTCGAGCGGGACACCGTACTTGAAGCCGAAGGAGACGACAGACGTCCGCATGGCCGCGTTCGGCCCATCGTCGCCGAACGCCTCGATCAGCCGGGTGCGAAGCTGGTTGGCGTTGAGCTCTCCCGTGTCGATCACCAGGTCGGCGCGGTCCCGAAGCGGTTCGAGCAAGCGTCGTTCGTCGGCGATCGACTCCTCGACACCGCGGGCCGCCAGCGGGTGGCGCCGGCGGGTTCCCTCGAACCGACGGACGAGGACCTCGTCAGGGGCGTCGAGGAACAGGACTCGGACTCGGTGGTGCTCCGTGGCCAGTGCCTCGATGGCCGGCAGCACGTCGTCGAGGCCCTCGCCACCGCCCCGGCCCACGACGAAGGCCACGCGCTGGGTCTCCGAGCCGGTCCCGCCGGCCAGTTCCGCCACCTTCCCGATCAGGGAAGAGGGAATGTTGTCGATCACGAACCACCCGAGGTCCTCCAGCGTGGCGCCCGCGGTCGAGCGTCCTGCGCCCGACATGCCGGTCACGACGACGTACTCGCTCATCGCCCCGCTCCCACCGGAGCGGCCGGCCGAGGAGCCGCCGCCGAGGGGTCGTGCAGGTGCTCGTAGACCATGTCCCCCACGGCATCGGGGAGCCAGCTGAGCTGGCGCAGGTCGGCCCGGGTGGCGGCCCGAAGCCCCTGGAGGCCCCCGAGCTCCTCGATCAGCCGGGCCCGGCGCTTCGGCCCGAGGCCCACGACGCCGTCCAGGGCACCGGCGGTCATCCGCTTCCCCCGGAGCGTCCGGTGGTAGGCGATGGCAAACCGGTGCGCTTCGTCCCGTACCCGTTGGAGCAGGTAGAGCGCTTCGGCCTGCCGGGGAAGACGGATGGGTTCCGAGCTGCCGGGCACGAACACCTCCTCGTAGGACTTCGCCAGTGACGCTACCGGGATGTCGCCCGCCAAGCCGAGCCGGTCGAGCACCCGCATCCCCACGTGGAGCTGCCCGAGACCACCGTCGAGGAGCAGGAGCTTGGGTGGGTAGGCGAACCGCCGCCGCGGTGCGCCGCTCCGGCCGGTGGTCACTCGATGTCCATCTCCATCTCGATCCGAGCACGGCGTTGCCGTTCCGCTCAAAGACAGCTGGCCCGGAGACAGCTGGCCCGGAGACAGCTCCGCCCCATCCCCGACGGCGGGGTCGGTGGCGCGGGCCCCGGTCGCCGCCACCTGTCGTTCAGCCAGAAGGGCAGTGAGCCGGCGGGTCAGGACCTCTTCCATGGCGGCGTAGTCGTCGTTCCCGGGAACGGTCGCGACGCTGAACCGCCGGTACTCGCTCTTCTTCGGTAAACCGTCCTCGAAGACGACCATCGACCCCACGTAGTCGGTGCCCTGGAGGTGGCTCATGTCGTAGCACTCGATCCGCAGTGGGGGTTCGGGCAGGTGCAGCTCCCGCTGGAGGGACTCGAGCGCACGAGCCCGGCTGTTGTGGTCGGCGGCGCGGGCCAACCGGTGGCGGGCAAATGCCTCCTCCGCGTTGCGGGCGACCGTGTCGAGGAGCGCTCGCTTGGGACCGCGCACCGGCACCCGCACGGTGACGGGCCTCCCCCGTCGCTCCGACAGGTAGGCGACAACACTCTCCTGGTCGTCGGGCAGGATCTCCACCAGGACCTGGGGCGGCACGCCGGAGACAGCGTCGGCGTAGACGTCGACGAGCACGCGGGCGACCAGGCCGCCGGGGGTGAGCTCCTCTGCTTTGTCGACGTGGAGCGAGGAGCGGCCGACCACGGCACCGGCCCGCACGTGGAACACCTGGACGGCAGCTTCGAGGTCGTCGCCGGCGATGGCGAGCAGGTCGAGGTCCTCGGGACGGTCCAGCTCCATCTGCCGCACGGCGTCGGCCTGGGCCACGGCGGCGAGCTGGTCACGGATGCGTGACGCCCGCTCGAAGTCGAGCGCTCCCGCTGCCGCGTGCATCTCGGACGTCAAGCTCCGGGTGAGCGCCCCCGTCTCCCCGCCGAAGAAGGCGGCCAGGTCACGGACCATCCGGTCGTAGGTGCCGTGGTCCACTGCTCCGACACACGGGCCTGAGCACCGCTCGATGTGGAACAAGAGGCAGGGACGGCCCAGCCGCTCGTGACGGGCGAGCTTGCCGTCGCTGCAGGTCCGCACCGGGAAGGACCGAAGCAGCAGGTCGAGCGTTCCCCGGATCGCCCCCGCGTTCGGGTACGGGCCGAAGTAGCGAACCCCCGCGTGCTTGCGTCCCCGCACCACGGCCGGCCGGGGCCACGCGTCGCCCACGGTGAGCGCCAGCAGGGGGTAGCTCTTGTCGTCCTTGAGCCGGACGTTGTAGCGGGGTTGGTGGCGCCGGATGAGATTGTGCTCCAAGAGGAGCGCCTCCGCCTCGGAACCCACCACCATCCATTCCACGTGGTCGGCGGCTTCCAGCATCTGGACCGTCCGGGGCGCCAGACCACCGGGATCCTGGAAGTACGACCCGAGGCGGCTCCGGAGGGACTTCGCCTTGCCGACGTACACCACCCGCCCCTCGGCATCGACGAACTGGTACGAGCCCGGTGAGTCGGGGATCGAACCTGGTTCCGGTCGCGTCACCACTCGACCAGTGTGCCGCAGGGAGGGCGACCGCCCGACGCGACGACCCACGCTTCTCGGAGGGAGGTCGGTACGCCCGGTCCAGCCGGGACCGGGCCCTCCTGGTCAATGGCCCCGAGCGCGGGCCGCGTCGTTCTGGGGCAGGCCCACGCCTGGATCGCGAGAGGGGCACGACGCTGTGCTGGAGGTCAACGGGATGGTGGGCACGAGGGACGCGTCCGAGATCAAGGGCCGGTTGGTGAATGGACCGGTCGTCGACTGGACGGACGGGCCAGTCGCCGACGCCGCCTACCTCTCCGAGATCACCCGGGCGCACGAGGCCGCGTTCGTCCGCGTTCTGGTCGGCTCCGGGTCGGTCGGACCGGAGGGTGGGGCCGGCCGCGCCGCCACCCGCGTCATCACCGGAGGCGACGAGCAGGACCAGCGCCGCGAGGATGACTTCGTCCGCCACGACGATCGCGACGGGCGCACAAGGGAGGCATTGGCGCTCGCCGGGCGCTACGGTCGCACCATGCGCTACAGCATCTCCGTGCGCCCGATCACCGCCCCGGCCGAGTCACGGGCGCGGGAGCGGGCCGCATGGATCGCCGACGTGGCGACACGTCGGATCGGCGAGGCTCGCCAGGCGCGGACCACGGGATCGGTCACCGGTGGGCTCGGCGGGTACGGCGCCACGACCTCTGCCATCGAGCGGGACGCTGCCGTCACCACGTCGACCGGGCGCCGTCGGCTGATCGGGCTGGCGGCGAGCGGCGAGGTCCACGACGAGCGCCTCTGGACACGTATCGCCGGGCTGACCGGAGGAGCGGGAAACTCCACGGCCCTGGTCGGCACGCCCGACCAGGCGGCCGAGGCGATGCTCCGCTACTGCGATCTCGGAGTCACCACGCTGCTCCTGCGGGGGTTCGACCCCGTCGCCGACGCCGTGGCGTTCGGCGAAGAGCTCCTCCCCCGGCTCCGAGCCGGCACCCGGCGACGCAGTAGCTCCCGACCCGACGTGAGCGTCGGCTCCTGACCTCCCCGGCCCCCACGGCAGACGTCCTCCGGCGCGTCGTGGCCGAGGCGGCTCGGCGTCCCGACGGGGTGGCGGTCAGCGACGGCGAGGCGACCTACCCCCGCGGCGCCATCGTGGAGGAGATCGGCGCCATCGCCGGGGGACTCGTGACGGCAGGTGTCGGCCCCGGTGATCGGGTCGCGCTCGCGCTCCCCAACTCGGCCGACTTCGTGGTGACCGCCCTGGCCTGCCTGTGGGTCGGTGCCGTCTTCGTCCCCGTTGCCGCCGGCGACCCGGCGGCGCGGGTGGCCCACGTCCTGTCCGACTGCGTGCCGGCGGTCGTCGTCGTAACCAACCCCCCGCCCCTCGGGGTGGCCGAGGCTCTCCCGGCCCTCGTCGGCTCCGTGCCTGTCACCACCGTGGCCGCGCTCCGTGCGGCGAGGGGAACCCGCCCCGACCCGGTCGATCCGACCGGCCTGGCGGCGTACGCCGTCTACACGTCGGGGACGACCGGCGCCCCCAAAGGGGTCGTGATCGGCCGGGCCGCCTTCGCCGCCGCCGTGGCGTCGACGGCCAGCGCCGTCGGGATCACGGGCGACACCCGGGCCCTCTGCGTCTCACCGGTGCACTTCGACGGCTCGTTCGCCACCATCTTCCCCACCGTGGCGAGCGGCGGGACGTTGGTGATCCCCAAGAGCGCCGGGCCGCTGTTCCCCCGGCGGTTCGTCCGGACCGTCGTCTCCGAGGAGATCACGCTCACCGGGTTCTCCCCGAGCTACCTCCGCCTCCTGCTGGCCGGTCCCGATCTCCCGCGGTTGGCCGACACGTCGCTCAAGGTGGTCGCCCTCGGCGGCGAGGCGTGCTCGGCTGCCGAGATCGACGCCCTCTGGCGCGCCGTGCCCGGTGTCCGCGTGCTCAACCGCTACGGCCCGACCGAGACCACCATCGCCGTCAGCCACTTCGAGGTGCCTCGGGACCTCGTCCGGTCCGGCGCACCCGTTCCGCTGGGCATGCCCCACCCGGGGGTGACGTTCCACCTGGTCGATGACGACGGAAGCCTCGTGACCGAGCCCGGCGCTCCGGGCGAGCTGTGCATCGGGGGGTGCCAGCTCATGGACGGCTACTGGGGTGACCCGGCGTTGACCGCCGCCGTCCTGGACGAGGATCTCGTTCCCGGGGAGGTGGTGTACCACACGGGGGACACGGTCTACCGGACCGAGGACGGGAACTACGTCTACGTTGAGCGCCGGGACCGCGTGATGAAGCGCGGCGGCGTCCGGATCTCTCTCCTGGAGATGGGGGAGGCGGTGCGTCGTGCCGAGGGCGTCCGGGCCGCCGTGTGTGCCGCCTACACCGGTGCAGACGGACAACCGGGCATCGCCGCGTTCGTGGTGACCGACCGCGCCGTCACCGCCGCCGACGTCCGGCGTAACGTCGCCCGCCGGCTTCCGGCATCCATGCTTCCCGACACCGTCATCACCGTCGACCACCTTCCCGTCGGGTCCACCGGCAAGGTCGACGAGCAGGTACTTCTCTCCAACGCTGGCCTGAGCCGGGCCTGAGCGGAAGCCCACGTGGCGGGCGGGAGACGGGCGGTGTGGTGGCGGAGAAGGGGCGGAGCGAGCCCAGCCACTACACTGGGCCCACACCGGCCTGGCTTCCGGTGACATATCGCTCCACGACCGACATCCCCGCGGAAGGGCGACCAGGCTGTCCCCGCCGGTCACCGTTGGAGCGCCTCCAGAAGGGGGTCTCGACCTCATGCTCCGATTGCAACGTGCGCTGCCTGAACGGTACGCGTCAGCCGACCAGGACGACCTGGCCCAGTGGATCGCCGCCGCCAAAGCCGAGCTCGGATCCCAGGTGTGCATCCTCGGCCACCACTACCAGCGGGACGAGGTGATGCGGTGGGCCGATGCCCGGGGCGACTCCTTTGCCCTGTCCCGGATCGCCGCCGACCGCCACGACGCCGCGTACATCGTGTTCTGCGGTGTCCATTTCATGGCCGAGTCGGCCGACATCCTCACCGCCGACCACCAGCAGGTCATCCTCCCGGACCTGAACGCCGGCTGCTCCATGGCCGACATGGCGGACCTCGACGCCGTCGAGGAGGCGTGGGAAGACCTCGGGGGCGTGGTCGACGTCGAGCGGGTGGTCCCCGTCACCTACATGAACTCGTCGGCTTCGCTGAAGGCGTTCGTCGGACGCCACGGCGGCGCCGTGTGCACGTCCTCGAACGCCCGGGCCGTGCTCTCCTGGGCGCTCGGGCACGGAGGCGCGCCCGCCCGGGGAGACCAGGTGCTCTTCTTCCCCGACCAGCACCTGGGCCGGAACACCGGGTTCATGCTGGGCTATACGGAGGCCGACATGGCGGTATGGGACCCCCGTCAAGAAAGCGGTGGACTCGACGACGGCGCAATGAAGGGCTCCACGCTGCTCCTATGGAAGGGGCACTGCTCCGTCCACCAGCGGTTCCGACCCGAGCACGTCGACGCCTTCCGGGCCGAGCATCCCGACGGGCTCGTGCTCGTCCACCCAGAGTGCGCCCACGACGTGGTGGAACGGGCCGATCAGGTCGGCTCGACCGATGCCATCATCCGTGCCGTGTCGGAGGCCCCGGCCGGGGCTGTCATCGGAGTGGCGACGGAGATCCATCTGGTCCACCGCCTGGCGGCGGAGACCCCGGGGAAGACGGTGATGTCGCTGGACCCGCTGGTGTGCCCGTGCTCCACCATGTTCCGGATCGACGCCCCCCACCTGGCATGGGTCCTCGAACGCCTGGTCGCCGGTGAGGTTGTCAATCGGATCACCGTCGACCCCGAGACCGCCCGGTGGGCGAAGGTGGCGCTGGAGCGCATGCTGGCGACCGTCTGACCGTCTGACCGTCTGACCGTCTGACCGTCTGATCGGCGGCGGCGGAAGCCCGACGGCCACACGGGCCGAACGGGGCGGCATGGCCCCGCCGCCTCAGGGCTCCGATCGTGACGGGCCGGCCGTGACCGGCCGCTTCCGGCGGGGAGCCTTCGGGCCCGGGCGCGCCGGCGGCCGCCGAGTGGGCGCCGACACGAGCGGGGCGAGCACGGCGCCGGTGGCGCTGGCCGTCACGGTGGCCACCGCCTCGGGAGTCCCGGTGGCGACGATCCTGCCGCCCCGGTCTCCCCCTTCAGGCCCGAGGTCGACGATCCAGTCGGCGCTCTTGACCACATCGAGGTTGTGCTCGATCACGACGACCGTGTTCCCCTGGTCCACCAGGCGCCCGAGCACGTCGAGCAGCTTGCGGACGTCGTCGAAGTGGAGCCCCGTCGTCGGCTCGTCCAGCACGTAGAGCGTCCGGCCCGTCGACCTGCGGCTGAGCTCGCTCGCCAGTTTCACCCGCTGGGCCTCTCCTCCCGACAGGGTGGGCGCCGGCTGGCCGAGCCGGATGTACCCCAGGCCCACGTCGACGAGCGTCTGGAGGTGCCGGGCGATGGGCGGCTGGTGGGCGAAGAACTCCAGGGCATCCTCGCACGAGAGGTCCAGCACGTCGGCGATGGTCTTGCCCCGGAACGTCACCTCCAACGTGTCCCGGTTGTAGCGGGCGCCCCCGCACACCTCGCAGGGCACGTAGACATCCGGGAGGAAGTGCATCTCGATCCGGAGGGTCCCGTCGCCGGCGCACGCCTCGCACCGACCACCCTTCACGTTGAACGAGAAGCGCCCGGGAAGATAGCCCCGCACCTTCGCTTCGCTCGTCTGGCTGAACAGCCGGCGGATGTGGTCGAACACCCCCGTATAGGTGGCCGGGTTCGACCGCGGTGTCCGCCCGATCGGGGCCTGGTCGACGTCGACCACCTTGTCGATGTGCTCCACCCCGGTGAGCGAGCGATGGCGGCCGGGCAGTGCCCGGGCCCGGTGGACCTGGTGGGCGAGGGCGCGGAGGAGGATGTCGTTGACCAGGGTCGACTTCCCTGATCCCGATACCCCGGTCACCGCCACCAGCCGGCCCAGCGGGATCTCCACGTCGATGTCTGCCAGGTTGTGCTCCGAAGCCCCCTCGATGCGGAGCACCTGCCCGTTCCCCGGTCGCCGGCGTTCGGGAACCGGGATCGACCGCGTGCCGGCAAGGTACTGGCCGGTGATGGAGCCCGGGTTGGCGACGATCCCCGACGGGCCGGTCACGGGGCCGGAGTGCACGACCCGCCCGCCGTGCTCCCCGGCCCCCGGTCCGATGTCGACCACGTGGTCGGCGACCCGGATCGTCTCCTCGTCGTGCTCGACGACGATGACGGTGTTCCCGAGGTCCCGGAGCCGGAGCAGTGTCCCGATGAGCCGTTGGTTGTCCCGCTGGTGGAGGCCGATGGACGGTTCGTCGAGCACGTAAAGCACGCCGACCAGCCCACTGCCGATCTGGCTCGCCAGCCGGATGCGCTGCGCCTCCCCGCCCGACAGCGTGGTGGCGCCACGGGCGAGCGTGAGGTAGTCGAGCCCGACGTCCAGCAGGAACCGCAACCGCTCCTGGACCTCCCGGAACACCCGGTCGGCGATGAGGTGGTCCCGGTCGGAGAGCACGAGAGCCGACACCGTCTCGACGGCCCGCCCGATGGGCAACGAGCACAGCTCGTGGATCGAGAGGTCGCCGACGGTCACGGCCAGCGACTCCGGTTTCAGGCGGGCGCCACCGCACGCCGGGCACGGCACCTCCCGCAGGTACTCCTCCAGGTGGTCGCGCAGGAAGTCCGACTCGGCCTCGGCATGCCGGCGCTTCAGCCAGGGCACGATGCCCTCGTAGTGGGTGTGGAACGAGCGCTGGCGACCGTAGCGATTGCGGTACTGCAGGTGGACCTGGCGCTTGCCCGCCCCGTAGAGCACGAGCTTCCGGTCGGCCTTGGACAACGCGTCCCATGGCGTCGCCGTGGAGAACCCTCCCAGGTCAGCCACGGCGGTGACGAGCCGGTTGAAGTACTCGCTCCGGGCGCCGGCCCACGGCGCCAGCGCGCCGGCGGCCAGGGAGAGCGTGCCGTCGGGGACCACCAGGTCAGGGTCGACCTCGAACGTCGTGCCGAGGCCGGAGCAGGCGGGACAGGCGCCGTAGGGGGAGTTGAACGAGAAGTTCCGTGGCGAGGGGGCTTCGAAGCTGAGCAAGCAGTGCGTGCACGCCAGGTGCTCGCTGAAGGTGATCGCCTCGCTCTCCGCGCCGTCGGCTCCTACCACCACCACCTCGGCCACCCCGTCGGCCAGGCCCAACGCCGCCTCCAGGGACTCGGTCAGGCGGCGCTGGATGTCGGGGCGGAGGACGAGCCGGTCGACCACGACCTCGATCGTGTGCTGCTCGTAGCGGGCCAGGTCGAGCGCCTCCCGGTCGCTCAGCTCAACGGTGACCCCGTCCACCCGCACCCGGGCGTAGCCCTGCTTGGCCACGTCGTCGAGGAGCCCGGCGTACTCCCCCTTCCGGCCCCGGACCACGGGGGCGAGCACGAGGAACCGGGTCCCCTCCTCCATGGCCAGCACCCGGTCGACGATCTGCTGGGGGCTCTGGCGCGCCACGACCCGACCGCAGCTCGGGCAGTGCGGCACGCCGATGCGGGCGTAGAGCAGGCGGAGGTAGTCGTAGACCTCGGTCACCGTCCCGACGGTGGAGCGAGGGTTGTGCGACGCCGACTTCTGGTCGATGGAGATCGCCGGGGAGAGACCCTCGATGAAGTCCACGTCCGGTTTGTCCATCTGCCCGAGGAACTGGCGGGCATAGGCGGAGAGGGACTCGACGTACCGCCGCTGGCCCTCGGCGTAGATGGTGTCGAAGGCCAGGGACGACTTCCCCGACCCGGACAGCCCGGTGAAGACGATCAGCCGGTCCCGGGGGAGGTCGACGGACACGTCGCGAAGGTTGTGCTCACGCGCTCCCCGCACTGTCAACCGATCGGTCATCGTGCCGAGGATACCGGCGGGCGGGCCCGTCCCACCCCGGGTCGGCCGGGGTCCGTCAGGTCGTGGCGCCGGCCGGCGCCGGCGCGCCGGCTCCAACCACCGGATCCGGGGACGCCAGGGCCCGGAGCTCGGCCACCTCGTCCCGGAGGAGCGCCGCCTCCTCGAACCGGAGCTCCTCGGCCGCCCGGAGCATCTCTTCTTCCAGCCGGGCGACGAGCGTCCCGAGCTCTGCCGCATCAGGTCCGATCGCCCCGGCCAGCTCCCGGGCCACCTGCCTCGGGTCCACGCCCCGCGCCGCCGGAGCCCGGCGGCCCCGGCCCCGGTCCGGGCCCGGTGCCGAAGGGGACCCGCCCGGACCACCGCTGCCGTCTCCCCCGCTCCTCACCCGGCCGAGGATGTCGCTGACCGCCTTCACGACGGTGCGGGGGTCGATCCCGTGCTCGGCGTTGTAGGCGAGCTGGCGGGCCCGCCGGCGTTGCGTCTCCCCGATGGCGACCCGCATGGCATCGCTGATGGCGTCGGCGTACATCACGACCCGGCCGTCGACGTTGCGGGCGGCCCGGCCCATCGTCTGGATCAGCGAGGACGCCGACCGGAGGAAGCCCTGCTTGTCGGCGTCGAGGATCGCCACCAGCGCCACCTCCGGCAGGTCCAGCCCCTCGCGCAGGAGGTTGATGCCGACCAGGACGTCGAAGCGCCCCAGGCGCAGGTCGCGCAGGAGCTCGATGCGGGCCATCGTGTCCACGTCCGAATGGAGGTACTGCACCCGGACGCCGTGCTCCGCCAGGTAGTCGCTCAGATCCTCCGCCATCTTCTTCGTCAGGGTGGTGACGAGGACGCGCCATCCGGCGGCGACGGTCCGTTCGATGCGGACCAGCAGGTCGTCGATCTGCCCGGTGGTCGGGTGGATGTCGACCTCCGGGTCGACGAGGCCGGTCGGGCGGATGACCTGTTCGACCACCTGGGAGGAGTGCTCGATCTCCCACGGGCCGGGCGTGGCGGAGAGGAACACCGTCTGACCGGTGCGTTCCAGGAACTCCTCGAACCGCAACGGGCGGTTGTCGAGAGCGGAAGGCAGGCGGAAACCGTGTTCCACCAGGGTCTCTTTGCGCGAGCGATCACCGGCGTACTGACCGCGGAGCTGGGGCACGGCCACGTGGCTCTCGTCCAGGACGACGAGGAAGTCCTTCGGGAAGAAGTCGAGCAGCGTGAAAGGCGCCTCGCCGGGAGCGCGGCCGTCGAGGTGCCGGCTGTAGTTCTCCACGCCGGAGCACACTCCGGTCTCGGCCAACATCTCCAGGTCGTACTCGGTACGCATCCGGAGCCGCTGGGCCTCCAGGAGCTTCCCCGCCCCTTCGAGCTCGGCCAGGCGCTGGCGTAGTTCGGCCTCGATGCCGGCCACGGCCCGACGCAGCGTCTCCTCGCCCGTGCCGTAGTGCGTCGAGGCGAACACGACCAGCTCGTCCAGGTCGGGCCCGATCTCACCGGTCAGCACGTCGAAGGACCGGATCCGCTCGACCTCGTCGCCGAAGAACTCGATCCTGACGGCCCGTTCCTCGTAGGCGGGGTGGATCTCGACGGTGTCCCCGTGCGTGCGGAACTGGCCCCGGACCAGGTTCACGTCGTTGCGGTCGTAGTTGAGCTCCACCAGGCGGCGGAGGAGCGCCCGGTGGTCGTGGTGCTCTCCCGGCCGGAGCACCACGATGCGATCGCGGTACTCGTCGGGCGAACCGAGGCCGTAGATGCACGACACCGAGGCGACCACGATGGTGTCCCGCCGGAGCAGGAGAGACGACGTGGTGGCGTGGCGGAGCCTGTCGATCTCGTCGTTGATCGCCGAGTCCTTCTCGATGTAGGTGTCCGACGACGGCACGTACGCCTCGGGCTGGTAGTAGTCGTAGTAGGACACGAAGTACTCGACGCGGTTCCGGGGGAAGAGCTCGTGGAGCTCGGCGGCAAGCTGGGCGGCCAGGGACTTGTTGGGCTCGATGACCAGGGTCGGGCGCTGGAGCGCCTCGATGGTCCAGGCGATGGTGGCCGTCTTCCCGGACCCGGTGATCCCGAGGAGGGTCTGGTAACGGTCCCCGCGCTCGACTCCGGCGACCAGGGCTTCGATGGCCGCCGGCTGGTCTCCAGAGGGTCGGAACGGCGAGACGACCTCGAACGCCGGCATGGTCGCATCGTACCGGGGCCGGCCGCTCCCGGGACCGGTGGACGCTCCTCCGCCGGAGCTCGGGTGGTCGGCAACCGCACGGTCGGGCGACCGCACCCCGGGTACCGGGTCAGCCGGGCGGCGCGGGGTCAGCCGGGTACCGGCGGGCGGCGGCCCCCAGGACCGACAGCTCGGCCCACAGCCGGTCGACCTCCGCCTCCAGGTGGTCCCGATCGCCACTGTTGTCCACCACCAGGTCGGCCAGGGCAAGACGGGCTGACCTGTCCATCTGGGCGGCCATGCGGGCGGCGGCGTCGGCGGGGTCCATCCCCCGTTGTTCGACCAGCCGGGCGAGGGCGACGGCCGGGTCGGCGTCGACGACGACCACGGCGGCCAGGCCCAGGGTGGCGCGGTGCGCAGCGGTGAGCAGCGGGATCTCGATCACCACCACGCGGTCGGTGCCGGCGTGCTCCTCTTTCAGCCGGAAGAGCTCGGCCCCGATCGCCGGGTGGGTGATGCCGTTCAACGCCTCGAGGGCGGACGTGTCGTCGAACACGACGGCCGCCAGGGCACGGCGGTCGATCGCCCCTTCGGGGTCCAGGACACCGGTCCCGAACCGCTCGACCAGGGCAGCGTGGACGGCGGTCCCCGGCTCCACCACCCGCCGGGCGACGGCGTCGGCGTCGATCACCACCGCGCCCCGCGCTCCGAGGGCCCGGCCCACCTCTGACTTCCCCGAGCCGATGCCCCCCGTCAGCCCCACCGTCACCATGCTGTCCGTCCTTTCCCCTGCTCCCCTGCTCCCCTGCTCCCCTGTCCGTGGGGCACAGCGCTTCCCGACCGGTTCGGCACGGTTCCCCCGGACTCGTGGGGCGCCGCCCTCCAGAAACCTCGCGCCCGGGCGCGGCCGCCGACCCGAGGAGACCGATCCGGGCCAGCCTCGCTCCCCGCCCGGGCCGGTGCCACCCACGTCATGGCCGAGCCGAGCGATCGAGGGTCCGGCACAGCGTCGGCGTGGGCTGCCTGCCGGCCGTGGCCACCACCGACAGCGGGCCGTTCCGGGCGCCACCGGGGTGGTCGATCGTGACCCGTCCGGTGCCCGAGAACGGACCCTGCAGCTTCGCCACACCGTCGACCGTCACCGTCAGCGCGTGCCGGGCGACGTCGGTCGTCACGTCGACAGCCACGGACTGCCCGGACCGCACCACCGTGGGCACCGCTCCGACGTGGAACCGGGGGTCGGTCACGACGAAGGTGAGCCGGAGCCGGCCTCCGCCAAGCGGTGTCGCCGAGGCGGCCACCGTCGTGGGGCCGATCGACACCAACGGCACGCGTGCTGCGCTTCCCGGTGCCGACGAGCCGGCCGTGACGTCGAAGACATGCTCGTAGGCCGGACCCAGCTCCACCGGCAGCCAGGTCGCTCGCTCGTAGTACTGGAGCGGCACCGTCCGGTAGTACTCCCCGTCGGAGACGTAGAGCCCGGCGCACGAGCCGACGACATCGAGCTGGCCAGCGGGTGCCCAGCCCGGGAGGGAGCGCACCCGGCGCACCGGCGGGCCGGCCAGCCCCAAGGCCTCGTCGATGACATGCTGGTCGGTCACGAACGTCCGCGTCTGAGCCATGGAGAACTCACTGGACGGCACGATGGCGATCCCGACGTTGATCGCCACGCTGAGCACGGCCAGGGCGACCACGGCGCCGGCCAGCAGGCCGCGGGAGAGCGCACCCCGACCACTCGCCCGGCGCCACAGGTCGACGAAGCCGACGGCGGCGGCCAGCGCCAGGAAGGGAACGTAGTCCCCCAGGTACCGTTCCGAGATGTAGCCCCACAACAAGAGCGCTCCACCGGCCGCCGCCGTGGCGACCAGGAGGATGCGCACGAGAGCCGGCCGGGCGATCCGGCCGGGCAGGAAGGCGACGACCACTCCCCACGCACCGGCCAGGAACAAGAGCGGCATCGACGACGGCATGCTGGCGGTCCGGTAGACCCGGTCGAAGAGGATGCCGGAAAGCCGGACCGCCGGGATGGCCGGCAGCGTGAGGAACGGAAAGCTCCCCGTCACCCCCAGGCCGTCGGGACGGAGGTAGGCCAGGGCGTCGCTGGGCAGGAAGTGGAGCCCGACCTCGGAGCCGTGGTTGGACGCCAGGAACTGGCGCCGGTGGGCATTCACCATCGACCAGACCTGCTCGGTCATGGCCGGCCCGAACGGGACC
Organism: Actinomycetes bacterium; assembly: GCA_021820665.1. Lineage (GTDB taxonomy): Bacteria > Actinomycetota > Acidimicrobiia > Acidimicrobiales > RAAP-2 > JAKADK01. Next base: position 22,721 of record JAKADK010000026.1, read on the forward strand.
CCGAACTTCAGCCAGTTGACCGCCAGTCCCACCAGGAGCGGGACGATCCCGGCAAGCACCATGGGCCAGAACCAGCGCCGGTAGTGGTCGCCGGGTCGCTTCGACCGGAACCAGACGGCAAGGAGAACGGCCCCGATCACGCATGCCCACCCGGTGGTGAGCCGGTCCAGGTTGGCAGCGAGGATCAGCGCACCACAGCCGAGGAGGCGCAGCCATGTGGGACGCTCCGCCATCCCGAGCAAGGCGAACGTCGCTCCCACCGTGAGCGCCACGCTCCAGGCGATGTCCTCGTTGAAGACGAAGGGGGTCTCGGCCAGGTAGACGAGCACCGAACCCCCTGTCACGGTGGCGACCAGCGCGCCGCCGGCGATCGCCTCCGGCCAGCCCATCGCCACCGAGCCCCGGAGGAGGACCCGGACCCGCCACACCAACGCCGCGGCGAACAGCGCCGTCACGATCCAGGCCAGGAGCATGGACGGCGCCGTGAGCCGGCCGTCCAGCCTACTGGTCACGAGCAGGACCGGCATGCGCAGGAGCGACGGGAACAGACCGAAGTAGGTGTACTGATGGCCGTCGTGGTTGAACGCCTCGATCCCGATCGACCCCTTAGGGAGCCACAGGTGGCCGTGGAACATGGCCCGAGCCTGGAGGTCGTAGTAGTTGTCCTCGTAGATGGTGGTGCGCAGCGGGTTCGGCGACTCCCAGGGGCCCCACAGCGTCCACACGTAGGGCACGGCCACGAGCGCCAGCGCCACCGCCGACGCAACCGTGAACCGCCGGCGGCCGGCGGGCACGTCCGCCGGACCGGCAGCCGTCGTGCCGTCGGGTGCAGGCTCCGCCGGGCTGGCGGCGACGGTGGTGGTCCCGACCTCCCCGGCGGTCGTTGGTGACGTCACGGGCTGACCGCTACCATGTCGGGGCCGGCAGGATACCACCGCGGGGCGAGCGGTGGATCATCGGACGGGGGACGGAGCGCCGGTAGGCACGAGGACGTACGGCGGTCGAGGGAGGTCTGATGGCCGCAAAGGATACAGTGCCGGTCGCCGCGGGCGGTCGTGGCGCGGCGTCCGTCGAGCCGGCTCGGTCGGCACGGATCGGCGTGCTGGTCGTGGCGTACAACGCCGCCTCGACACTGGCGGCGGTGCTCGACCGGCTCCCACCCGCCTTCCGCGAGCGGGTGACCGAGGTGGTGGTGTGCGACGACGCCTCCAGCGACTGCACCTACACGGTCGGCAAGGACTACCAGGCCCAGACCGACCTCCCGCTCACGGTCATCCGCCGGCCTCAGAACCTCGGCTACGGCGGCAACCAGAAAGCCGGCTACCGGTGGGCCATCGACCACGGCCTCGACATCGTCGTGCTGCTCCACGGCGACGGCCAGTACGCCCCGGAGGTCATCGAAGACCTCGTCGCCCCGTTCGAGGATGCCAGCGTCGATGCCGTGTTCGGGTCGCGGATGATGGTGCCGGGTTCGGCCCGGCTCGGCGGGATGCCCCTCTACAAGTTCGTTGGCAACCGCATCCTGTCCCGGTTCTCCAATGCCGCCACCGGCCTGGAGCTGACCGAATGGCACAGCGGCTACCGCGCCTACCGGGTCGAGGCCCTCCGGGACATCGACTTCGAGTCGAACTCCGACGGTTTCGACTTCGACACCGAGATCATCCTCCAGCTCCACGAGGCGGGGAAGTCCATCGTCGAGGTTCCCATCCCCACGTACTACGGCACGGAGATCTGTCACGTGAACGGCCTCGGCTATGCCAGGGACGTGGCCGCCGACGTCGTCCGCTACCGCATCCACAAGATGGGCTTCGGGTCGGGGGAGATGGCCACTGGCGACCAGGGCTACGACCTGAAGATGACCTCGCAGTCGTCCCACCGGAAGATCCTCGACTGGGTCGGGTCCTCACCACCGAAGCGCATCTTGGACCTCGGGTGCTCCAACGGCCGCTTCGGCGAGCTCCTCCGTCTCGAGGGCCACACCGTCATCGGGGTCGACACGGAAAAGCTCGAGGGCGTAGGTGACCGCCTCGACGGGTTCGTGGAGGCGGACCTCAACGACGGCCTGCCGGCGGAGGTGGGGGGCGGCTTCGACGTGGTCATCGGCGCCGACGTCTTCGAGCACCTGGCCGATCCGGCGGCCCTGCTGGCCCAGCTCGGCACGGTCCTCGCCCCGCGTGGCGTGGTCGTGGCGAGCGTCCCCAACTTCGCCCACTGGTACCCGCGCATCCGGGTGGCGATGGGTCGCTTCGACTACGACCGCCGCGGCATCTTCGACGCCGGACACCTGCGGTTCTTTACCCGGACCAGCTTCGAGCGGATGGCGAAGGGGGCCGGCATGCGGGTCCGCCGGCGGGCGTCGACCGGCCTCCCCCTGGAAGTGGCCGAGCGGGGTGGTCCCGCTCCGTCGGGTCTCGTGCGGACCGTCGGAGCGCTCGACCGGGCCGGCCTGACGCTCGCGCCGAACCTGTTCTCCTACCAGCTCCTCTTTGAGTTGGAGCCCTGTTGACGGCGGCTTCCGGGACGGGAAGGGTACCGGCCGTCCCACTCGACCCTGAGGCGATGGAGCCCGGAAGACAGGCGGTGGAGCCGGCACCGGAGGGAGCACCGCCGTCGGCGCCGGCAGGGCTCCAGCGGGCCGCACCCGTCTCCGACCGGCCGCTGGTGGACCTCGACCGCCTCGAGGCCCAGCTCGACGAGCTCGCGCCCCGCTACCGGGATGCCCGACCCTATCCCCACATCGTCCTGGAGGACTTCCTCGCGCCCGAGACCCTGGCCCGGGCGATCGAGGAGTTCCCGTCGCTCGACCCGGAGCGCTGGAACCACTACGTCCACGCCAACGAGCGGAAGTTCAGCCACACCGATCCGGCGACGTGGGGACCCACCCTCCAGGCCGTCCTGGCCGAGTGCAACTCGCCGCGGTTCGTCAACTTCGTGAGCCGGCTCACGGGGGTGCCGGAGCTGATCCCGGACCCGTCGCTCGAGGGCGGCGGCCTCCACCAGTCGACGGCCGGGGGCTTCCTCAACATCCACGCCGACTACACCGTCCATCCCCACCACGCCCACTGGCGCCGGCGCGCCAACCTCCTCCTCTACCTCAACGAGGACTGGCGACCGGAGTTCGGCGGAGACCTGGAGCTGTGGAGCACCGACATGAAGCAGTGCGTGGAGAAGATCGCCCCCACCGCCAACCGGGTCGTGATCTTCACCACCGACGTCGACTCCTTCCACGGCCACCCTGAGCCGATGCGCTGCCCACCCGACCGGGCCCGGCGCTCGCTCGCCCTCTACTACTTCACGGTCGAGGACCACCCCCTGGTCCGGTCGACCGAGTACCGAGCCCGGCCGGGAGACGGCCTCCACTCGGTCCTGATCTATGCCGACAAGCAGCTCTTGCGGGCCTACGACCGCGCCAAGCGTCACTTCGGTATCTCGGACCAGGCGGTGAACGCGCTCCTCCGACGGCTCGAGCGGCTCCGGCGTCGCCGGCGGCAGCCCTGACGCTAGATTCTCCCCCCATGACCGGGGTCCTGGCGCCACCCGTGACCAGCGGGCGGGAGGCGCTCGAGCCTGGCGCCCCGGACGAACCGCCCTCCGGCCGGTCAGGTCGCCGACGGTTCGCCATCACCGCCGTGGTGGCGTTGGCCCTCGTGTCCGTGCCATACCTCTGGGTGCTCTGGAACCTGTGGGGTGGCGGCTGGAACGTCCTGCGCACCGTTCCCCCGGCCAACTTCTACGAGCTCCAGGCCCGGGCCATCTTCGCCGGGCATCTCTACCTGCCCCAGGGTTCGATGGGGATCGAGGCCTTCAACCACGACGGCCACCAGTACACGTACTTCGGCTTGTTCCCGGCCCTCATCCGGATGCCCGTGCTGGCGCTCACCCACCGGTTCGACGGAAAGCTCACCGCGCCGTCGCTCCTGGCTTCGTGGCTGGTCACCGGGCTGTTCGCCTCCCTGCTCCTGTGGCGGGCTCGGGTCGTGCTCCGCGGTTCGGCGGTCCTCGGATGGGCGGAGACCATCTCCTACGGCGCGCTGGTCGCCACCATCGCGGGGGGGTCGGTCCTCGTCGAGCTGGCGGCGACCCCCTTCGTCTACAACGAGGACTTCGCCTGGAGCGTGGCGCTCACCACGGCGTCCCTCTTCACCCTCCTCGGCGTACTGGAACGCCCTTCGACGCGGCGGATCGTCTGGTGCGGGGTGGCCATCTTGCTCACCAACCTCGACCGCCAGACCACCGGATACGCCTGCGTCATCGGCGCCCTGCTCGTGGCCGGCTGGTTCTTCCTCGGCCGGGGGCCGGAAGGCTCCCGGCGGAAGGCCCCGCTCGTGCTCCTGGCCGGAGCGATCCCGCTGGCGGTCAACTGCACCGTCACCTATCTCAAGTTCGGCCTGCCGTTCGGACTGCCCATGGCCGACCAGGTCTGGACCCAGATCAACGCCCACCGGCGCTACTTCCTCAAGACGAACGGAGGCAAGGCGTTCAGCGTCCGTTTCATCCCCAGCACGGCGCTGGCCTACCTCCAGCCGTTCGGGATCCACGTGAGCTCGGTGTTCCCCTTCGTGACCCTACCGACGACACCGGCGCGGGCCGTGGGCGGCGTGGTCCTCGACCAGACCTACCAAGTGGCGAGCGCGCCGGCGTCGATGACCCTCCTGTTCCTCCTCACCGTGTGGGGCATGGTGGCCACGTTCTTCCGGCGTCCCGTGAGCGCCGTGCACGGGATCTGGCTCGTCATGCTGGCCGCCGGCTCGGCCGCCGTCGGGGTCCTCGTCTGGGGGTACATGGCCGACCGATACCTCGGCGACCTCATGCCCTTGTTGATCCTGGGGTCCATCCTCGGGCTCGTCGACCTCTGGCACCGGACCCATCGGCGCCCCCGTCTCGTCCGCACCGCCGGCCTCGGCGCGGTCCTCCTCCTGGCGGTGTGGGGGATCTTCGCCAACGTGGCCATCGCCGCCTCCCCGACGGCACAGTGGACCATTCCCCAGACCAAGCGGTTCGTCCTCGCTCAGCGATCGGTCAGCCCTGGTGCGCTCGAGGCCACCGTGGAGCACGGGTCCTCCCTCCCGGCCCAGTCGCCCGCCGGCCACCTCTTCATCGCCGGGAACTGCTCCGGGCTGTACCTGGCCTCCGGCTACGACTACTCGACGTCGCCCGGACAGCAGGTCGAGAACGCCACCTGGCTCCCCGTCGAGCAGTCGGCCGGCATCAACCACACCGTCGAGCTCACCGACAACGGCCCCCTCGGGGCCCCGTTGACCGTCCTGACCTTCAGCGCCGCCAGCCTCGTCCTGGTGCCGGTCAACCCCACCCACGCCATGCTCAGCGTGGTGAACGGCGGCGACCCGGCCATCACGTGGCCCACGAACAACGGTCCGACCTTCCGCCTCGTCCCCGGCGACCATTACCTGGTCCACGTCATGACCGATCCGAACCTCCATGCCGTCCTCGTCACCTGGTACGGGCAGAAGATCATCGGACGCTACCTGGCTGGGACCGGTCCGGCCGTGGTCCAGGCCACCGTGGTCTCACCGGGTGCCCCGACCCCGGCGGTCACCGTCACGAACATCACCCCGCCGGGCCCGTCGATGCGCCTGTGCCGGAGCCTGCTCCGGGACCTGCCGGCGCGCTGACGGGCAGGGTGGAGGCGGCCCCGGGTTCGGGGGTCGCCGCGTCCGATGCGGGCTCCACGGCCACCGGATCGACGAACGGGCGGTCGACCCGGCTCCACCACCCGATGCGGTCCTTCACTCCCAAAACGGGCCGCTCCAGCCCGAAGTAGCTGATCGACGCCACCACCACCGAGAGCCCGAACACCGCCGGGGCAAGCTGGTCGAACGGCAACGGGTGGGCGGTCGTGCCGGTCCACCGCAGGATCTCGGTGATGAGGTTGAGGTGCCACAGGTAGACGGCATAGGAGACAACGCCCACGCTGGCCACGGGCCACGACCGGAGCAGGCGGCGGACGAGGCCGCGGTCCTGGGGTCCGAAGACGGCAGGGACGAGGAGGAAGAACGCGAACACCCCGTAGAGCGTCTGGCGCTCGAGGTTCACGCCCGGCGTGATCACGTAGAGGATGTCCCGCGGGATCCCGAGATGCGAGACCCCCCAGAACGCGACCCCGGCACACGCCCAGCTCACCCACGGCACGAGCCGGTGCCCCAACCACGGGGGCTCCCCACCTCGCTCGGCCACCCATGCGCTGGCCACGGCCAGGCCCATGCCGAGAGCGAAAAGGTCGAGCGTGGCGGGGAGCCAGTCGACCATGAGGGAGGCCAGGACCGGTTGGGTCAGGCAGTGGGGTGAGCACGCTGCGACCAAGTGCCCATGGCGGCTGACGATGATGGGGAGGTTGAGCGCCCACCACCGGAAGCCGAAGCTGACGGCCACCAGCACGACCAGACCGGCGGCCTCCCGCCGGAGCTGCCTCACGGGGCCGTTCCGGCGCCAGCCCACCACGAGGGCGTACAGGGGGAGGAACAGGTAGAAGCTCATCTCCGTGCAGAGCGACCATGCCTGGGGGACGCCGGTGAACGCCTCGGTGGGGAGGTAGATCTGGAGGAACAGGTAGTGCGACGCCACGCCCTGCCAACCGGATCCCATCGAGATCAGGTGGAGCCCATAGGTGAGGACGGAGAGCGCCAACCAGTAGGCCGGCACGATCCGCAGCAGGCGCCGGGCCCAGAACTTCCCGATCCGGGGTGACGGCCGACCAGACAGGTGGGAGGCGGCGAAGGGCCGGTAGAGAAGGAAACCCGAGATGAGGAAGAAGACCGAGACGCCGATCTCCAGGCGGCTGGTGTAGATGCCCAGCGACGACGTCAGGGTGAACCCGGACACCCACGCCGCGTGCAGGAGGAGGACCGAGACGGCGGCGATGGCCCGCAGACCGTCGAAGCACGGGAAGTGACGGGGCCGCAGTGTGGACGACGAGCGCGCACCGGCGCCGGTCACGTGCGGGGCTCCCCCGCCTCCGGGGTGCCGGACGCGGTCCCCCTCCGACTGTCCACACCAACGGCGAGGCCATCGCCTGTCCGGGAGTCGAGCACCTCCATGACGAGGGCTGCCGCGTCCCCGACACTGCTCGTCGCCTCGACCACGACGTCGGGACGGGAGGGCACCTCGTAGGGATCGTCCACGCCGGTGAACGACGGGAGGTCGCCCGCCATCGCCCGGGCATAGTGGCCCTTCGGGTCCCGCGCCGCGCACACCGCCACCGGCACCGCCAGGTACACCTCCACGAAGGGGAGCCCGGCGTGCTCGTGGAGGAGCCGGGCTCTCGCCCGGGCCTCGGCGTACGGGCTGATCAAGGCGACCAACGCCACCACCCCGGCGTCGGCGAACAGCCGCGCCACCTCTCCCACCCGACGGATGTTCTCCTCACGATCGGCCCGACCGAACCCGAGGTCGCCGTTCAGGCCCGTCCGCAGGTCATCACCGTCCAGCCGGTAGGCGTTCCGCCCGCCGAGCACCAGCCGTCGCTCCATCTCGGCCGCCAGGGTCGACTTCCCGGAGCCGGGCAGCCCCGTCAGCCACACCGTCGCGCCGCGCCCCCCCAGGGCGGCCATCCGCTCCTCGCGGCTCACGGCACCGGGACTCCTCGCACGGTCGGGAGAAGGCATCGCCGCCCGGCTCAGTCGGCGGCGAGCAGCATGCCCGCGGCCACCGTGTCCCAGGTCTCCTCGTCGGCCAGGATGAACGACCCCGTCTCCCGGTTCCGGTGGTACGTGTCGTAGACCACCGGCTGCGTGGCGCGGAGCCGCACCCGACCGATCTCGTTGCATGCCAGCTCCGTCGCCGACTCCTGGCGGTGGAGACCGTGCACCTCCAGTCGGTACCGCAGGGACTGCACCACGCACCGCGCCCAACGGGTCGTGTGCTTGAGGGCCAGCATGTCTCCTGGTCGGAGCGGCCGATCCCCCATCCAGCACACCATCGCCTCCAGGTCCTGGCCTACCACTGGCCGGTTGTGGGGCCGGCACACCAGGTCGCCCCGGGCCACGTCGAGGTCGTCGGCCAGGCGCAGGACCACCGCCATGGGCGGGAACGCCTCGTCGACCGGACCGTCGTACCGGTCGATGGCGGTGATCGTCGTGGTGAGGCCGGAGGGGAGCACCACCACCTCGTCGCCCGGGCGCAGCACGCCCCCGGTGACGGTCCCGGCGTAGCCGCGGTAGTCGGGGTCGCCGGCCGTGCGGGGACGGACGACCCACTGCACCGGGAAGCGGGCGTCGATGAGGTTCCGGTCGGAGCCGGTGTAGACGTGCTCGAGGTGGTACAGCAGCGAGGTCCCCTCGTACCAGGGCATCGCCACGGTGCGCTGGACGACGTTGTCACCGTGGAGGGCGGAGACGGGGATCATCGTCACGTCGGGGACGTCGAGGCGGCGGGCGAAGGCGGCGAACTCCTCGCAGACCTCCTCGAAGGCGGCCCGGTCGTAGCCGACCAGGTCCATCTTGTTCACGCACAGCACCAGGTGGGGGACGCGCAGCAGCGACACGACCAGGGCATGGCGCCGCGTCTGGTCCGTCAGCCCCTTGCGCACGTCGACGAGGACGACGGCCAGATCGGCGGTCGAGGCGCCGGTCACCATGTTGCGGGTGTACTGCACGTGCCCGGGAGTGTCGGCGATGACAAAGGAGCGCGCCGGCGTGGAGAAGTAGCGGTGGGCAACGTCGATGGTGATCCCCTGCGCCCGCTCCTCCCGCAGCCCGTCCGTGACGAGCGCCAGGTCCAGGTACTCGTCGCCACGCTGCGCCGAGAACCGTTCGATGGCCTCCAGCTGGTCCTCGAACAGGCCCTTGGAGTCGTAGAGGAGCCGGCCGATCAGCGTGCTCTTCCCGTCGTCGACCGACCCGGCGGTCGCCAACCGAAGCAGCTCCATCAGAAATAGCCCTCCCGCTTCCGGTCCTCCATGGAGTACTCACCGAGCCGGTCGTCGGCACGAGTCGCCCCCCGCTCGGTCACCCGGGTGGCGAGCAGCTCCGAGATGACCTCCTCGGCCGATCTGGCCGTCGACTCGACCGCGCCGGTGCACGTCATGTCCCCGACCGTGCGGAACCGGACCACGGCGCCGAAGGGCTGCTCGCCGTCGTCCAGAGGAAGGTAGGGGTTCTCGGCGAGCAGCATCCCGTCGCGGCGGAAGACCCGACGCCGGTGTGCGTAGTACAACGGGGGGAGCTCCACCTTCTCGGCGGCGATGTAGCGCCACACGTCGAGCTCGGTCCAGTCGGAGAGCGGGAACACCCGGAAGTGCTCGCCCGGCCGGTGCCGGCCGTTGGCCAGCCACCACACCTCGGGGCGCTGTCGTCTCGGGTCCCACTGACCGAACTCGTCGCGTAGCGAGAACACCCGCTCCTTGGCTCGGGAGCGTTCCTCGTCACGGCGGGCTCCCCCCAGGACGGCGTCGTACCTTCCGGAGGTGACGGCGTCGAGGAGGACGCGCGTCTGGAGGCGGTTGCGCGACGGGGCTCGGCTCGGAGGCGCGGGCAGACGCCCGGCGTCGATGGCGTCCTGGACGGACGCCGTCACCACCGTCACCTCCAGCCGGCCCAGATGGCGGTCACGGAACTCCAGGACTTCCGGGAAGTTGTGACCGGTGTCCACGTGGAGCACGGGGAACGGCAACGGGCCTGGCCAGAAGGCCTTCCTGGCCAGGTGGAGCAGGACCACCGAGTCCTTCCCGCCGGAGAACGCCAGCACGGGACGCTCCAGTTCGGCCGCCACCTCCCGTACGACCGCGATCGACCGCGCCTCCAGCATCGCGAGGTCAGACAGGTCGTACCCGCCCCGGCGGTGATCGACCCTGGGCTCCACCGGTGACACTGTAGTGGCACGGCACTGCCGGTCCGGGCCTGGAGCGGGTCGGGGCGCGAGGGAACGAACACGGTATCCTTCCCGGAGCAGGCGGCTCGGCCCAACCAACGATCGAGGAGGGTGGTGTGGCTTTCGCCTACGACGTCGCCGTCGACGCCAACTCAGGCAACAACGCCCACGCGTTCATGCTCGGCATGGTTGGCTTCAACAAGTCCGTCCTCGAGGTGGGTTGCGCCGCCGGCCACGTCACAAAGGTCCTCGCCCAGCGCGGCTGCACGGTCGTCGGGCTGGAGCGCGACCCCGCAGCAGCCCGGTCCGCCGCGACCTGGGCCCGACGGGTCGTCGTCGGCGACGTCGAGGACGTCGGCACCTGGGCCGAGCTCGGCGAGGAACGCTACGGCGCCGTCATGTTGGGCGACGTCCTCGAGCACCTGCGCGACCCCCTCGCCGCGCTCCGCCGGGCCGTCGGCCATGTGGCTCCCGGCGGGATGGTCGTCATCTCCCTGCCCAACATCGCCCACGGCGACGTGCGGATGGCGCTCCTCCGGGGCGCGTTCCCCTATCGGGAGACCGGGCTGCTGGATCGGACCCACCTCCGGTTCTTCACCCGGGAGACCATGCGGGAGCTGTGCGCCGAGGCCGGCCTCGTGATCGTCGACACGAAGCGGGTGGTCATGCCGCTCTTCCAGACCGAGCTCGGCGTCATCCGTGACGACTTCGACCAGACCCTGATCGATGGGATCCTGGAGGACCCCGAGGCCGAGACGTACCAGTTCGTGGTCCAGGCGGTGGTCGACAACGGCGACCATGCCGTGGTTGCGCTGGCCGACCGGCTGGCCGAGCTCTCCGACCACGTCCACCACGAGGGCGTCCGGCGGGCGCTCCTCCTGCGCGACCTGCGGGAGCGCGCCGAGATGGAAGAAGAGATCCGCTGGCTGCGACGCTCCCTCGAAGAAGCGGAGGGTCGGTACGCCGCCATCCTCGGGACGAAGACCTTCCGGCTGGTGGCCCCACTGCGCCGGCTCTACGGCATGATGACCCGTCCCGAGCAGCCCGGTAGCCGTCCCGCTCCCAAGCGGCCGTGAGCGGGACGGAGCGGGCCGGGCACGGCGGGGACGGGTCCCGGGGCGAGGCCGCGGACCCGTCCGGGGAGCCCGCCCCCCGGGTCCTCGCGTTCTACCTCCCCCAGTTCCACGCGGTCCCCGAGAACGACGCCTGGTACGGCCGGGGGTTCACCGAGTGGACGGTCGTGGCCCGAGCTGCCCCGCTCTTCGCCGGTCACAGGCAACCCCATCTCCCCGGCGAGCTCGGCTTCTACGACCTGCGCGTCCCCGAGACCCGGGAGCGCCAGGCGCGCCTGGCCCGGGACCATGGCGTCTCCGGGTTCCTCTACTACCACTACTGGTTCGCCGGGACCCGCATGCTCGACCGTCCGTTCGCCGAGGTCCTGGGAAGTGGGCGTCCCAACTTCCCGTTCGCGCTGTGCTGGGCCAACGACAGCTGGTACCGCAAATGGCAGGGGCGCACCTCGGACGAGATGCTCGTCGAGCAGACCTACAGCGAGGAAGACGACCGGGACCACATCCGCTGGCTGATCGAGGCCTTCCGTGACCCCCGCTACATCCGGGTGCACGGGCGACCGTTGCTGGCCGTCTACCGACCCCACCTCCTCCCCGCTCCCAAGCGGACCTTCGACCTCTGGCGCGAGGAGTGCAGCCGGGCCGGCGTTCCCGATCCGTGGTTGGTCCGCTTCGACACCGCCGCCGACCTCGGCGATCCGGCCGACCAGGGTTTCGACGCCAGCGCCGACTTCGTCCCCCATGGGATCGACCGCGTCGCCGCCCCGGCGGCACGACCGCCGGACCTCGACCCGTCCAACTTCATCTTCGACTATGACACCGTGGCCGCCGCCTACCGGTCCCGGGACGAACCGCCCTGGGTCCACTACCCGTGCGTCGTGACCGACTGGGACAACACCCCGCGACGCCCGACCGGCGACGCCCTCATCCTGCACGGGTCTACCCCGGACGGCTACGGCGCGTGGCTCGGCCATGCCCTCCGCCGCCAGTCGGCCCGGCACGGGGGCGACGGGATCGTCTTCGTCAACGCCTGGAACGAGTGGGCGGAGGGGGCGCACCTCGAGCCCGACCAGACCCACGGGCGCGCCTACCTCGACCGGACGCTGGCCGCCGTTCGTGCCGTCGGGGGATCCACGCCTGAGCGCACCGGGCCCGATGCGCTCACCGTGTCCCAGTCGGCGGGCAGCGCACCGACCGCCATCTGGGACCTCTACGACGACCTCTACGACCGCTTCGTCCGGCTCCAGGCCCTGGCCAGTGGGCTCGTGGCCCACGCCGATCGGCAGCTGGCCGCACAACGCCGGGAGCTCGAGGCCGCCCTGGCCCAGGCGCGCCAGGAGGCCGTGGCGCTCGCCGCCGAGAACGCACTCCTCTTGGATCGGCTGGCGCAGGCGAGCACACGGGCACAGGGGCGCGCAGCCCCATGAGCGGGGTCCCCACACCCACCCCTCATGCCACCCGGCCCCGGGCGCTCGCCTTCTACCTACCCCAGTTCCACCCCATCCCCGAGAACGACGAGTGGTGGGGGAAGGGCTTCACCGAGTGGCGCAACGTGGCCCGGGCCCGACC
>JAKADK010000098.1 GCA_021820665.1 Actinomycetes bacterium
TCGCTTCTGGTCAGGTCGTAGCGGACCATCACTCGTCGTGCACCGATCACCCGCCCCGAGGGAGCGTCGGCGATCATCGCCCCGAGGGTGGCCAGGTGCTCGACCCGGCCGAGCTGAGGATGGCGACCGAGGCCGCTGCGCCGGAGCAACGCCGGGGTCTCGGTCGCGCCCGCGGCCACGACCACCCTCGGGGCGAGGACCTCGAGCAGGGATCCGGCCGGCGTACCCGCACGTCGGCTGCCCGTCCCCCACCGTCGAGTACCCGCATGACGCGAGCGTGACTGATGATGCGAGCGCCTGCCGCGCACGCGTCAGGCAGCGCGTTGAGGTGCACGCCGAACTTCGCGTTCTGCGGGCAGCCGATGGTGCACTGGCGCATTCCGCCACACCCTGGCGCATTGCGGGCCAAGGGGTGAGACGACCAGCCGAGTGCGGCCGCACCCTGCAACGCCAGGCGCCGCGCCATCAACTCGACCTCGGCAGCCAGCCTCGTCGCGTTGTCGGGTGGAAGATCGAGCAGTGCCGCACACACTCCCTCGAGGGAGCGATCGGCACGGTGCGGCCGCGTGCGATCGGCACGGTGCGGCCGCGTGCGATCGGCGGTCCTCACGGGCGCGTGCCGACCTCTGCGTGGGCCGTGCCTTGGAGAGTCCACTCGCGCTCGAGGGACCAGCTACCCGACGAGCGGCGTTGGAGCACGATGTGGGCATCGGCCCGCTCCGAGTTGGTACAGGTGGCCGTGGCTCCGTCGGGGTCCGTGTACCCGATGCGCGCGCAACGGTCTTCGGGCTGTGTGACCGTGACGCGCACACGCCGGTTCCCTGATCGGCCGGTGACCGTCCAGGTCGGCAGGTCGAGGTGGGCCCGGAAGCGCATTGCGGCGAGCGGGTTGGCCGGCCAGTCACGCCCGGCACAGCGGAGCCGGACGAACGCCAGCGGGGCCAACCGGTCGAGACCGCGGCGCCGCGACACGGCCGCCACCACCTCGAGCACGTCGCCGTCCCCTAAGTCGGCATGGAGCCACGACCACCGCTCGGCGTTCCCGTGTCCATAGGTCCGGGCGGCCGCCCCCCGGGCGGTCGACAGCTGGTAGGTCCGTCCATCCGTCTCCACGGTTCCCCGGAACTCCGCCGTCGGGGAGGGGACGATCTGCGCACCGGGGAGGAGCTCCCGGCGCCAGGCGGCAGCCGGGAACGTGAAGAGGGGAGGGGAGCGGTCCTCGTAGCGCAGGTCCCACCGGATCGAGCCGGCCCGCCCGGTGCGCAGGCCCGGTTCGGCCCGGACGTCGTCACCCGCGGCGAACCACGGACCGTCGCCGACCGGCGCTGGGCCGAAGCGTTCCCATACCGGCGGGCTACCGACCGGGAACACGGCGGCCCACCCCCTGGCCACGGCCGGCGATCCCGTGCCCGGTGGTGCGACGATCTCGTGGTGCAGCCAGAAGCCGGTCCCGGTCTCCGGATCGGTGAACGTGTCGTACCAGACCTCGAGCCGGCCCGGACGGCCGTCCCATCGGCTCCGTACCAGTTCGGCCGGGTCGCCGATCGATCGGGTGCGACGTCCGGGGCGGACGCTCTTCACCAGTGTGGGCAGGTCGCGCCGCGCGAACCGCAGTGTTGCGGTGCCGACGATCCGGTTGTCGGGTCCGGTGATGGTGCCGGGCAGGGTCGTCCAGGTCGACAGCGGATGGGTCCAGGCGATCGCCTTCCGGCCATCGAACCGGTACCGGCCGCCGTCGTCACCGGTGAAGTCCACCGTGTAGCGGATGCGCCGGTGCTCGATCGGTGAGATCTCGATGGTACCGGTGGCCGGCGCCACGGTGGCCAGGCCGGTGGCGCTGAACGTTCCCGTCAAACGGCCGGACACCGTACCGAACGGTTTGAGAAACGTCGGCATCTCGGCGGTCACGTCGAAGCGGATCGGCTCCCCGGCTGCCTGCAGCGGCCCGGTCGCCGCGTCGGTGGCCTGCGACGATGGCCGCCAGGTACCCGACATCGCTTCGCTGAACCGTATCCCCGTGGGCATCACCGTGCTCCGATCCCTCACCGTCGTGCCCGGCCACCACTCCAGTCGGGCAGGCCCGATGAAGCGAGCATAGGCACTGGCCCCGGCAGAAGGGCGGTGGGCTCGCGCGTGCGGAGCGGGAAAGCCCCTCGAGACGCCAGCAGAGATGGCGGCCACGCTGAAGAGCCAGGCGTTCGGTGCAGTGAGCGTCGATGTCCGGAGCAAAGAGCGTGACCTGCTCGTGTGGCCTTGCCCGGTCACCCGTCGCCAGTGACAGAGCCCTCGCATCCGGCGGGCGTCGCGGGACAGGTGGCCGGCGTCAATCCGATCGGTGCGGCAAGGCCGTCAGTCAGCCTGCCCCCAGATGGCGGTAACGATGCAGCGCTACTCCCGACCAGATGACCTCGACCACTCCGAATGGCCATGCCCCGGACAGAAAGCCGTAGGCACTGGAGAGCAGACACCCGAGCGCAAACCCAAGGATGAACCGCTTGCCGCGGCGTTCCAGCGCGTACATCGACATCATGAACGTGACGGCGCCTATCCCGTAGATGGTGACAACCACGGTGTTCATGCATAGTCGATCCGAGGCCTGCGGGCGCCATCAGCCAAGGAGGCCGGGAGGTTCGCTCGTCGACAGTGCAGCGTAGAATCGTGCCCGAGCCGGCTGTGCCGTGGGTCGGGAGCGGGGACGCCATGACGATGCGCCATGCGGATGTGTCATGGCGACCAGTGGCGCGTTCTCCCCACGGGGACCCGGGCATCGTCCGGAACCCACCCACGGTGCAGGGACCGGTCACCGAGCCCCGAGGATGCCTTTCATGAACATCGTGGTCAGCAATCTCAAAGGTGGCGTCGGAAAGACGACCACGTCCGTCTACCTGGCCGCCGCCGCCGTGGCCCGGGGCTGGGAACCGGTGGTGCTGGTCGACGCAGACCGCCAGGCGTCCTCGGCCGAGTGGCTCGAGGTCGCCCCGATCGAGGGGGTCGACCTGGTCGAAGCCCCCTCCGAGCGCACCGTGGCCCGGGCATTGGCCGGCCACGGGGGCCTGGCGGTGGTCGATACACCCCCGGGCGACGAGCGGATCGTCAGGGCCGCCCTCGAAAAGGCCGATGCGGTGGTCATCCCGACCCGGGCGGGCGGCGTCGAGTACTCCCGGGTGGCAGCCACCCTGGAGATGGTCGCGGCGGGGACCCCCCATGGCGTGGTCGTCTGCGCCGCCCGGCTGGGCACCAAGGACCTGGACGAGGCGGTGGCCTGGTGGAGCGAGCAGAAGGTCGCCGTCTGGGGGATCGTCCCCGAGCGGGTGGGCATCGCCTCGGGACCCGAGTCGCGCCTGTACCGAGAAGGCATCGATATCTACGCCACGGTGCTGAAAAAGGCCCTCCGCAAGCGGCCGACCTAGGACCTGGCCCAACGGCTCGGCACCCCGGCACCTTGTGGCTCGCCGAGGCGCTGCGGAAGGCCGTCACCGGTGGAGAAGCCGTCGCGCCCCCCGGCTCCTCCACCACGCGCGTGCGCCCTCACTCCCCGGTGAGTGCCAGGCGGCGGCTGGAGACGGCGCCGGCGAGGCCGGCAACGGCGAGCTGGGACAGCGCGGCGACGCCGACGGTCACCAGGACGGCGTCCCGTGGCGAGACGACGCTCAGGGCGCCGAGCAGCAAGATGACGGCGGCGACTCTCCCGGAGTTGACGGCGAGCTCGCGCGAGCAGACGTAGCCGCCGCGGCGTCGTGCTGCCTCGGGATCGGCGTCGATCGCCTCCAGGATCACGCTGGCGACGGGGACCATGACCGCCGGGTAGACGAGGCCCGTGGCGATCCCGTAGGCGAGCAGCGTGACGAGGCCGGCGTTCGCCCACAGCAGGCCCGTCGCGGCTACGAACCCGATGGCACCGAGCCACATGGCCCGGGCTCGGCGCTCGGGAGCGATGTGCCCGGCGAGCACGGAGGTCCCCACGGCTGCCAACGCCGAGACCGCAGCGAACTCTCCCTGGGCGAGCGAGCTCTGTGTCACGAGCGCGACCAGCACCACGAGACCCAGACTGCCGGCGGCCTGTTTGAAGCCGCGCAGGAAGACGACCGTCCACATCGCCGCCCAGCGAGGACGCTCGAGAGGGAGCCGGAGCATCTCGCCGAGGCGCATGCCACCCACCCCGGCGCCTTCCGGCAAGGCACGGGCGGTCCACCAGGCAGCCAGGAAGGTGGCGCCAGCGGCGCCGAAGACGGCCAGGTAGCCCGGTAGGCCACCGATCATCGCCACGACGACGCCGGCACCGAGCGGTCCGACGACGTTGAGCGCGTTCAGCAACCCGAAGGTCAGGCCGTAGTAGCGGCCGCGCTCTTCCTGGGCCACGACGTCGAAGATGGCGGTGTTGGCGCCGAACCAGTACAGACCCGACGCCGCCCCGTTGAACAGGCCGAGTGGCACTGCCAAGGACGCGGCGTCCCGCCCGGTCACGATGAGGACGAGGTAGAAGACCGCGGTGGCCACCACTCCCAGCCGCACGAGGCGTCTGGGTGAGAGGCTGGGCGCCCAGGCTGCGAGGGCCACGGACACCACGGCCAAGCCGGCGTAGCGGCCCAGGGCGAACAGGGCCATGTCGGCAACGTGCCCGGAGGCGACGTAGAAGAAGAGCGAGAGGAAGACCGACGAGACGGCGAAGCCGGCATTCGCCAGAGCGGCGGTCGTCAAGAGGCGCCGGCTGCGTGCCTCGAGCGGGCGACGACCCCTCGGCGGCATGGCTCCGTGCACTCCTCGTTCGGCTCGTGTCGACACCACCCCGTTGCGGTGCGAAGGAGAAAGCGTACCTGACGGTCGTCAGTGGCCGGCCGACACGGTCGGGAGCACCTGTGGACTCTGCGGCTCCCCGGTCTCCAGCCGCCCGGGGCGCTGGGCCAGGTGATCCCCGACGAGCCGGGGGGCACTCCTCACGAGGTCATCCCGCCGAGCCCCACCAGGCCCCGGGCCAGCTCGATCTCACCCATGTGGCGAAGGCCGTGCTGGTAAATCCAGCACTCGGCCGCGTCCAGCAGGGTGATCCCCTCCGGCCCGGCCACCCGGGCGCTGTAGGTGCTGGCGATCTGATCGGGAAAGGGCCGGGTGATGACCACCCGCGTCAGCTCTGCGGGGTCGAGCCCGTCGAGCCACGCCTCGGTCCGGTCGAACACTGCGTGCAGGTACTCGCTGAACGCCTCGTAGTCACCGATTCGCTGGTGGACCATCTCGGCCACGCTGCGGTGCTTGCCGTGGTCGGCGATCGCCGGGCGGACCCGCTCCTCCCAGGTCGCGTCCCAGATCGGCGGAGTGCCCGTCATCAATAGAAAAGAGGCGTCGATCATGTTGGCGATGTGGAACAGGCTGAACGCGATCGGGACGACCCCCTCGCGTTCGAAGTGGTTGACCTGGTCGATGTCCATGGTGACCAGGGCGTCGGTGTACAGCGAATGCAGTGCCCGCATGCGCCGCTGCAGCGAGTCGAGAACCAGGTCTTCGGCCACGGTCACTCCTTTGCCGGCTCGGTCTGGGCAGGTGCCGTTCCCGGCAATGACTCAATCAGCTGTCATGCCGTGTGTCAATTGTTCAGTCGACTCCTCGTCCACCGTGCCCGGCCGTCCGGCCTCACTCGGCGCCACCCTGTTGACGCGGGGCCAGATCGACGTGGAAGGCGTCGTAGTACGCCTCGTAGATGAGGTCGGACTCCCGGGCCCGTTGCTGACGGAGGGCGGTCAGCACCGAGGCGAGGCGTCTGCGGACGGCGGCGACGTCCACCGAAGCATCCCCGAGCCCGGCCGCCGGTGTCTCCAGCTCGCCACGGAGCTCCCCGATCCTGTGCTGGAGCTGGTCGTAGTGGGCGCGCAGGGCGCGGACACGGTTACGGAGCCACGGCTGGGTGCGCGAGATGTCCGAGAGCAGGCTGTCGGGCCGGGAAGCGTTGGCAGCCTCCTCCCTGGCTGCCTCGTCGAGGACGGCCAGGGAAGCGAGCACCTCCCGGCGCCACTCGGCCTCACGTCTCGGAGCGGCCGCGCCCAACGCCTGTTCGAGCTCCTGCATGGCGTCCAGGGTGCGGTCCTGGTCGAAGCGTCGGCGCTCGATGCCTGCTCGCTGTGATTCGGTGAACCCGGTCTGCTCCGGGTCAGGCGAGGACACGGGCAGCCCCTCCTCTCTCCGGCACCATCGGCCGCCGACGCCGCCCTCGCGCCGGGCCCCGGCCGCAACCGGCCCGCACTCTCCCACGGCTGCCGGTCCGACCGGGGTACCGCGCCACGGTTGCCGGGCTCCGCTGTCAGGCGGAGAGCGCCTGCTGGCTCGGGCGCGCCGCCACCTCGATGCGCCGCGGCTTGGCGTGCTCGGCGACCGGGACCGTCAACGTCAGCACGCCGGCGTCGTACTCAGCACGGATGTTCCCGCTGTCGAGGTTCTCCCCCAGGAACACCTGCCGGGTGAAGCTCCCGTACGGGCGCTCGGAGATGACTGCGTCGACGTCCTCCGAGGACGGTGGTGCGGGCCGTTCGGCCTTGACGGTCAGCACGTTCTCCTCGACGGTGAGGTCGATCGAATCGGCCTGGACGCCCGGCAGGTCCATCTGGATCACGAAGGCGCCGTCCTTGCGGTAGGCGTCCATCGGCATCGCCAGCGGTCCGGCCAGCGTGCTGCCCGGGCCACCGCCCCACAGCTGTTGGAGCAGGCGGTCCATGCCACGGAACGGGTCACTGCGCACAAGAGCCATGACAATCACCTCCTCGTACGCCTGTCGGTTCAGCTCTCGCGCCGCCTTCCGGCGGTGACAGCACGGATGTTAGCACTCTCACCTTGAGAGTGCTAACGCCCGGTGGCCCCGGTGGCGGTGGTGGCCCCGGTGGCGGTGGTGGCCCCGGTGGCGGTGATGAACGCTCCGGACAGGGAAAAGACAGGGAAACGAGAGCCGGGCTCCGGGAAGTTCAGGTGCCGTCGGCGCCGAGCGCGAGCGCTACCAGGTCAGCCCAGTCGGGGTCCGTGTCGGGGTCGTGCCCGGGGGAGAGGTACCGTCGGACGAACAGCATGGCGACGGCTTCCTTCTCGGCCTGGTCGCCAGGGGCCGTGGCCGCCTCGACCGCCAGACAGGCGGCCTGGATGATCCGGACCACCTCGTCGAGCCGGCGACGGAAACCGGCGGCGCCCGGGGCGCCTGCGCCGACCGCGGCTCTGAACCCCCCCTGGACGCGTTCGAGCGCCTCGAGCACCTGGGCGCCGACGCCGTGTGCCCGGTCGCCGGTGGTCTCCAGCTCGCGGTGGACCCACGCGTTCACGGAACCGAGCAGATCGAAGCGATCGCAGTCGCGGGCCACTTGAGCGCACAGGACGTTGTGGGTCCCTTCCCAGCTTTCGTAGACGATGGCGTCCCGGTAGAGGCGGGGGAGCGGCGTGAAGTCCTCGATGGTGCCGTTCCCGCCGAGCAGCTCGATCGCCTGGTGCACCACCGCGGTGGCGGCGATCGACGTGACGTACTTGTTGGCATTGACCAGGAACCGGTGGACGAGGCGCTCGTGATCGTCGGCGGCACCGGCGTCGATCCGATCGACGAGCCCCGTCAACGCCATCGTCGACGCCAGTGCGGCATGCTCCTCCACTTTCATCAGGGCCAATTGCTCGCGGACGATGGGGAAGGTGATGATCGGGACGCCGAAGGCCTCGCGGTAGGTGGCGTACGAAGAGGCCTCGAGGAAAGCCCTCCGCATGAGCCCGGTCGACCCGACGGCATTCAGCCAGCGGGAGGTGTTCAACAGCTCTTCGACGGCGATGCGGAACCCGTGGTCGACCTCGCCGATCGGCCAGGCGACAGCGCCCTCGAACTCAATTTCCGCCGAGGCGAGGGCCCGGGTCCCGAGCTTGTCTTTCAGCCGCCGGATACGAAAGCCATTCGGCGTCGTGCCGTCGAGCGTTCGGGGCACCACGAAGCAGCCGAGCCCCCGGGTGCCTGCCGGTGCGCCCTCGGGGCGAGCGGTGACGGCGAAGAGGTCGGCATCGGCGACGGAGCAGAACCACTTTTCGCCGGTGATCCGCCAGCTCCCGTCTTCCGCGGGGTCCAGGCGAGCCACGGTGGTGTTGGCTCCGACGTCCGATCCGCCCTGGACCTCGGTGAGAAACTGCGAGCCCCGGAGCGCGTGGGCGTAGTCCGTGCTGGTCAGGCCGGGCAGATAGCGGTCCTGCAGGGCTGGTGAGCCGTGGTGGGTGATGGCTCGGGTCAGTCCGGCGGTGCAGACGGCGGGGCAGGCGTGGCCGCCCTCACCCGCGAACGACAGCAGGTAGAAGAGCCCGGCTTGGGTGAAGCTGTCGGTGCCGTGGACCGGGCCGGCGAGGAGTCCCGAGCTCCACACTGCGTGGCCGGATCGCTGGTGGGCGGGGTGCAGCTCCACGGTCGCCACCGACCGTCCGACCCCGTCGTAGGGGAGCAAGGCAGGGAATTGGCGGTGCCGCTCGACTTCGGCAACGGCCGGTTCGACGGTCTCGGCGACGACGCGGCCGAACCGTGCCAATGTGGGCTCCATCGCGGCAAGCCGGTCGGATCCAGCCCGGACGGCCAGGACCCGGGCCAGGTTCGGAGAAGCCTCGTAGTAGTTGCTCGGGCCTTCCGCTCGCCAGGCGAGCAGCCGATCCCGGCCACGTTGGTCGTCAGTCATGGGAGACCTCTCAGTCCTAGTCAGTCCTGGTTAGTCCTAGTCAGTCCTGGGCGGGTGACGTGGCCCCCACGCCC
>JAKADK010000099.1 GCA_021820665.1 Actinomycetes bacterium
CACGAGGCCGTGGCCCCGGCCGTACCTGTCGCCGCCGGGACAGGGACAGGGACAGGGACAGGGACAGGGACAGAGCCAGAGCCAGAGACGGAGGAGTCAGCCATCACCGCTCCCGAATCACTGTCGACCGACACCTTGACAGTGGAGCTCGCACCAGCGGTCACGCTCGACGATGGCTCCGTCATCACGGCCAGCTGGGGAGAGATGGTGGCGAACTCGGGCTCGGTGGCCTCGGCCACCGATGCTGTCCGCCAACGCCATCCCGGTGTCCTCCACCCAGTCCACCCCCGTCGTGCTCCTGCTTGCCCATCAACCGACCACACACTTGTTGGAAACGTAGCTCCCCGCTGGACAAGCCGCGTGGACCATCTACCGCGCCGGACGGTCGTCGGTCCGGCGGCGCCCCCGGTTGGCACCCGGTTCACCCGGCGAAGGGGTCGGTCCCTGACCCTGGAGGCAGGGTGGTCGTCGTCGTCGACGGCACCACCCCCGAGATGGCCGTGATGCGCTCCACGGCCATCTTCAGCTCGGCCAGGGTCTTGTGGCAGAGCACGACCGCCTTCGCCACCAACGTCGCGTTCCCCCCCGCGCCGCTGTAGCAGTCGTTGCCGGCGGCATAGGCGTCGTTGTAGGCATCGGAGAGGTCGTTTGTGACCTGGCTGTCCGGGGTCGGGAGGTCGGCGTTCCCCGCCTGGGCATCGGTGGTCAGCAGCGCGCACAGTGTGCGCGTGGCCCCGGCAGGCTGGTGCCGGGCCAGGCCGGCCTCGACGGCATGGACATCAGCGGTCACCGCCCCCATCGACGCCCCGTTGTCCGATGCGGACAGCCAGCTCGTCATCCGTTGGGCGGGCGTGCCGCTCAGCCCGGCTCCGGCACAGGCGGCCAACAGGCACCCGCACGCCACCGCCAGGGCGATGCACCCCGCCCGTGACCCCGCCCGTGCCCCCGCCCGTGCCCGGGCTCGACCCCTCACGCCGGGATGCCGGTCCACTCCCGTCGCCATCCGGGATCGAGCTGCCGGACGAAAACGGCGCAACGTTCCTCCTCCGCGTGCTCCCCGAGGGCCCCGGCCGCCGCCCGCAGGCCGTCCACGCACGTCAGGAACCCCCTGTTGGACACGTGGGCCCATCGGACCGTGCCCGATCCCCGCCATCCCGCCGCCCGGAGCGCGTCCAGGCCGCGGTGGTAGCCGACCCGGTAGCAGGCGTAGGCCTCGACGTCGTCCCTGGCCAACTCGCCCAGCGCCGCCCAGGCCGCAGGTGACGCCGGTGCCAGGCGCACGACCTCGCACACCAGGTCCCGGCGCCGCTCAGGCGGCGCCGACGCCGCGGCAGCCAGACCGTGCACCACCTCGGGCGGGTCCTCCGGCAACACAGTGTCGGGCAGGCCGGTGGTGAGCGTCACTGCCGACGAGAGAGGATGGTCCGTCGAGGCGTGCATTGCCGCGAGTGTAGTGACGGGGAGACGGCGCCCCTCGGCGACTACTCGAAGCGTACCAGGTGATGGTCCCGCTTCCCTCGCCGGAGGACGACGTAGCGCCCGGCCACCAGGTCGTCTCGAACCACCAGGTGGTCCGGGTCACGTGCCCGCCGGTTGTTGACGTACGCGCCCCCCTGCTCGACCGTGGTCCGGGCGCGACCCCTCGACGGGAGGAGCCCGGTGGCCACCAGCAGCTCGACGAGCGGCACTCCCTTTCCGTCCAGGCTGCTCCGGGGCATGGTGGTCGACGGGGCGTCGTCGAGCACGTCGAGGAGCGTGCCCTCGTCGAGGCCGGCGATCTCCTCCCCGAACAGCGCGGCGGCCGCCCGCTCGGCCCGGAGTGCCTCGTCCTCACCGTGGACGAGGGTGACGACCTGGCGCGCCAGGACGCGCTGGGCGCTCCTGCGCTCGGGGTGCTCCGCCGTCTCCCGGTCCAGGGCCTCGATCTCTTCGGCGGAGAGGAACGTGAAGTACCGCAGGTAGGCGCCGACGACGGCGTCCTCGGACTGCACGAAGAACTGCGACAGCCGGTACGGACTGGTCCGGGCCCGGTCCAGCCAGACGGCGCCGCGTTCGGTCTTGCCGAACTTGGTGCCGTCCGCCTTCACGACGAGCGGCGACGTGAGGCCCCACACCTCGGCCTGCCGGACCTTCCGCACGAGGTCGATCCCCATCGTGATGTTCCCCCACTGGTCGCTCCCCCCCAGTTGGAGGCGGCAGCCGAACGTGTCGAAGAGGTGGAGGAAGTCGAGGGCCTGGAGGAGCATGTAGCTGAACTCGGTGTAGGAGATGCCCTGCCCGTCCCGCTCCAGCCGGGCTCGCACCGACTCCTTGGCCACCATCTGGTTGACGGTGAAGTGCTTTCCCACGTCGCGCAGGAAATCGAACAGCGGCATCGGCGCCAGCCACTCGGCGTTGTCGGCCAGGATGGCCCCGCCATCGCCCGGCACCGTCTCGAAGTCGAGGAACCGGGTCAGCTGGCCACGGATGGCCCCGACGTTCGCCGCCAGCTCGTCGGCCGAGAGGAGGTTCCGCTCCTCCGACTTCCCGCCGGGGTCGCCGACGAACCCCGTGCCCCCGCCGGCCAGGGCGATGGGCCGGTGGCCGGCCAGCTGGAAGCGTCGCAGGGTGCACAGCTGGAGCAGGTGCCCGACGTGGAGGCTGTCGGCCGTCGGATCGAACCCGGTGTAGAGCGTGACCGACCCTTCTTCCAGCCGGCGTTCGACGGCGGGATCGGTGACCTGGTGGATGAGTCCCCGGAACCGGAGATCCTCGAAGAGCGCGCCCATCGCCCCAGCCTGCCACGGGTCGGGCGGCGTCCCGGTCCGACCCGGCTGCTCCCCTGGCGGAGCGCCTTGCCCTCCCGGGCGTGGTCTCGCCGGCCTACTCCCCCGCCGGCAGCCACGATCCGTGGAACCCGAAGGGCACCCGCGCCGGCAGGTGCACGGTGGCCACCGGCGGGCCGGCGAACGAGGTGGCGTCCAGGATCACCAGGTCGCTGGCGCCGCGGGCGGCGTCGTAGACGACCGTGAGCACCCACCCCTCGTCCTCGGCGTGGCCGTCGGCGCCGCGCACGAAGACCGGCTCGGAGGCGGCGCGGTACGGCCCGGGGTCGAAGCGGGTCGCCTCCCCTCGGACCAGGTCGTAGCGGACGAGCCCCCGGGGCTGCCACCACTGCGGCAGCGGGGAGAGCTCTTGGCAGTAGGCGAAGCGGTGGGGTCGGCCGACCACGGCGGGGTCGATGCGGGGGAGCTCCACGGGGAGGTCGTCGAGCTGCTCTTCGACGACGCGGTTGGCGGTCGGGTCCACGGTCCAGCGGACGAGCACCGGCGGGCGCGAGGACATGGGCCCGCCCGATGGGAGGTCGAGCGCCGAGTCGTAACGGACGACATCGCAGACCACCCGGTCACCATCATCGAAGGCGTTCACGACGTGGGAGACGGCACTCGGGTCCACGCCGATCCAGCGGACCCCGTCGTTTCCCCGACGGGTGGCGATCCCGATCCGTGCTCCTGCCTCCGGCATCCACCGGTAGGGGGACGAGCGTCCGGCCGCCGCCAGGCCCAGGTCGAAGACGACGGGAAGGTCGAAGATGACGACCCGGGTGGCAGTCACCCCCAGGTCGGGCACGAGGACGGCCCTTGGCAGGTCGACCTCGACCGTGGCCGTCACCGCTCCACCGGGGTCGACGACGTGGGTCCGCAGGAAGGGCGGCCCGAAGACGTCGACGCCGAAGACCACCAGCTCCCCGGTCACCGGATCGAGCTTCGGATGGCCGGCCACAGGGGTGGCCACCATGGCGTCGAAGTCGTGGAGGCGCGCCCGCTCCAGGTTCCCGGAGAGCGCCAGGGGCAGCCCGGTGCCACCGAGGGCGAGCGTGACCCCTCCGTGCCGGACGACGTGGTGGTTGGCCGGTCCGTCGACGGGCTCGGCCGGGCCCGGCGGCGGCTCCGTGCCCAGCACCTCGGCCAGCCTCCGGGTCCGCACCCACCGGTTGGCGTATCCCAGCGCCTTCGAGCCCCGGAGCGTGATGCCATGCACCATGCCGTCCCCACCCCACCAGTCGTAGTCATCGGGATCGGCGGGGACCACGACGGGGTTGGGCCCGTTGCGGAGCAGCCGCCCGTCGAGGTCGGGCGGGACCACGCCGTCCGTCGGGAGCTCGTGGTCGTCCGTGCGCTCGATCGACACCGGTGCGAAGTTCCCCTCCAGGTACGGGTTGGGCATGTCCGCAGTCTGCCCGATCCGCGCCCGGCCCCAGCGGTCAGCCGGCGTGCATCGTCGCCGTCACCGCCGCCACGATGGCGTCATTGACGGCGCCGTGGCGCTCCACGTTCACCACCCGGGAGGGCAGCCGGACCCGGACCACGCGAACCCCGCCGGCCGAGACCCCGTCGTCGAGTGCGCCGACGAGCTGCGCAGCCGTCCGCACCTCGGCGACCGGGATCCCGAACCCTGCCGCCACCGCACCGACGTCGGGAAGCTGCGGAGTGCCGAAGAGCTGCTCGAACACGGCCGGGTCCAGGGCGCCGGCCTGCGGGAGGAAGGAGAAGATGCCACCGCCGCCGTTGTCGGCCACGACGATGGTGCAGCGCACCCTGTCTCCGGGCACCCGCACCAGGGCCGAGACGTCGTGGAGGAACGCGAGATCACCCACCAGGGCCACCGTGGGGCCGGAGGTGGCGAGCGCCACGCCGAAGGCCGTCGAGACCACCCCGTCGATACCGTTGGCGCCCCGGTTGGCCACCACCCGCAGGGGCGCAGGACGCCTCCCGCCGTAGGACTCGACGTCCCTGATGGGCATCGACGACGACACGACCAGCACCGCGCCGGCCGGGAGCGCGGCGCACAGGTGGCGAGCGAGGGCGGGCTCGTCGAGCGCAGCCCCCTCCCGAGCTGATCGGTCGATAGCGGCCTCGGCCGAGACCTGGGCCCTCTCCCATGCTGCCAGCCACGGTGTCGTCGGAGCCACCTCCCGCTCCTCCCGCTCCCCCCTGCCCGCCCCACCGTCGGTGCCCGCACCCAGCCGGGCGACGACCTCCCGGCACAGCGTGGTGGGGTCACAGCGTGCCACGACGGCAGCGGTGCGATCGGGGTCGGTCCAGCGCCACCAGGGGTCGACCAGGGTGGTGGGAACCCCGTCGGCGGCCAGTGCCGCCAGCCAGGTCCCGACCGGCTTCGACGCCGGCGGCGCGCCCAGGCGCACCACCAGCTCGGGCCGGTGCCGGGTGACGAACGGTGCGGAGCGCACGATGCCGTCGGCCGCCGCCACGATCCCCGGGACCGACGCTCGCAGCCCCGATCGGGGATCGGCGAGCACGGGCCACCCGGTCACCCGGGAGAGCGCCAGCACGGCGGCGGGGTCGCCACATTCCCCGCCGGCCACCAGGAGGCCGCGGCGTCCCTCCCGCGCCGCCGCCACCAACGAGCCGACCAGGGTGCCATCGGGCGAGGAGGCACCGGGGGCGACCCGATGCCAGGGCGCACCGCCGGGACGGCCGGCGGGGAGCGGGCCGGCCGTGCCCACCAGCGGCTCCCGGAAGGCCAGGTTGGCGTGAACGGGCCCGGGACCGGCGGGGCCGGCGGTCGCCTCGGCCACCATCCGGCTCCCCACCGAGCGCCACCAGGCCGAGGAGCCGGTGACGGCCACACCCGGCTCGGTGGACCAACGGGGGGCCGCGCCGAACAGGCGGGTCTGTTCGATGGTCTGCGCCGCCCCCACCTGGTGGAGCTCGGGGGGCCGGTCGGCCGTGCACACGAGGAGCGGGACCCCGGACAGGTCGGCCTCGACGACGGCGGCGTGGACCTCGGCGGCCGCCGTGCCGCTGGTCGTCACGAGGACAGCCGGGCACCCGGTGGCCAGCCCGATCCCGAGGGCGACGAAGGCGGCGGACCGCTCGTCGAGCCGCACGTGGACCGCGACCTCGGACCGCCGGGCTAGGGCCAGGGCCAGGGGGGTCGACCGCGAGCCGGGGCATACCACGGCATGGACCACCCCGGCGCGGACCCACTCGTCCACCAGCGCCGCCACGAACGAGGCCTGGACGTCGCCGGGGGCGTCGGGGACGTCGGGGACCTCCGGCGGGCCCGGGCTCCTGGTCGGCGGGGTGGACGGCGTCCGGTCGGTCATCGAAGATGTCCCCCGAGATGGCTGCGACCGGAACCGATCAACCCCCGCCCCCGCTCGACGTCACCCGGGTGACGGCCGGGCCGCTCCACGCCGAGACGATCGGCCACGGCGGGCGCCTGGTGCTCGCCCACGGCTTCACCCAGACCGGGCGGCTCTGGGGCGGGCTGGACCGGCTCCTCGCCCGCCGCCGCCAGGTGCTCCGAGTCGACCTTCCGGGCCACGGACGTTCGTCCGCCGTCCGCGCCGACCTCCCGACCACCGCCGCCGCGCTGGTGGCCGTGGGCGGCCGTGCCGCCTACCTGGGCTACTCGATGGGGGCCCGCGTCTGCCTCCATGCCGCACTCGACCACCCCGCCTCGGTCGAGTCGCTGGTCCTCATCTCGGGCACCGCCGGGATCGAAGACGGCGAGGAGCGGGCGGCCCGGCGGCGCGCCGACGGCGTCCTCGCCGACCAGCTCGATCCACCGGGGGACCCGGACCCGGACCCGGACACAGCGCGGGACGGTCGGGACCGTCTCGAGCGGTTCCTCGACCGGTGGCTCGCCCAACCGCTCTTTGCCGACCTCCCCGAGGAAGGCGCCGGTCGTGAGGAACGCCTGACCAACACGCCCGAGGGCCTGGCGTCCAGCCTGCGCCTGGCGGGGACCGGGACCCAGGCGCCGTTGTGGTCCCGCCTGGGTGAGCTCACCATGCCCGTGCTCCTGGTGACGGGGGCGGACGACGCGAAGTTCTGCGAGCTCAACCGGCGCATGGCCGCCGCCATCGGACCCGGCGCCCGTCACGTGGCGGTCGAGGGTGCCGGGCACTCGCCGCACCTGGTGCGCCCTGACCTGGTGGCCTCCCTCGTCGAGGACTTCCTCGACGCACGGCCGTAGGGACCGGACCCCGGGCCCCGACCGACCGGCGCCGGCTGCGCCCTTCGCCGGGCTGCCTCCCACCCTCATCCCACCCTCACCCGGTCCACACCCAGAGGCCGGCGGCCAGGAGCAGGCCGAAGACCAGCTGGAGCTGGCCGGTGGCGGCCAGCACCGGGAGCAGACCACGGCCCTCGACGCCGCTCAGGACCGTGCGGACCGGCTTGACGGCGAGGACGAGCGCCACGAGCGGTAGGAAGGGGACGGCGGTGGTCCGAAGCGTGCCGCCGACGAGGAGCGAGGCGAGCGCCCACCCGGCCACCAGGACGAACGGGGCGGCCACACAGGCCACGTAGAGCCACCCGGCGTCGCGTCGCCCGAGCCGGACGGCCAGGGTCCGTTTCCCCGCGCGGCGATCGGTGTCGATGTCCCGGACGTTGTTGGCCACGAGCAGCGCGGTGGCGAGGGTGCCCACTGCGCACGCCGCCACCAGCACCACGGCGTTTCCGAGGGACCCACCCTGGACGTAGTAGGTCCCCACGGTGGCGACGATCCCGAAGAACACGAAGACGAAGACCTCACCCAGGCCGGCGTACCCGTACGGTCTCGGACCTCCCGTGTAGAGCCACCCCGCCGCCAGGCACGCCACCCCCACGGCCACGATCCACCACGACGTCGCCGCCGCCAGCACCAGGCCGGCGATCCCGGCGACGGCGAACGACGCCAGCGCCGCCGCCCGCACGGTCCGGGGCGCGGCCAGGCCCGAGGCGACCAGGCGGAGGGGGCCGACCCTTCCCTCGTCGGTCCCCCTGATCCCGTCGGAGTAGTCGTTGGCGTAGTTGGTGCCGACCTGGATGGCCAGGGCCACGACCAGCGCCCCGAGCGCCCGCCACCACGGCGAGAGCCAGATAGCCGACGACACCACCACCACCGGCGCCCGGGCCAACTGGGGCGCGGCCGAGTGGGCCGCCGCTGTGCCGACCAGCACGGGGACCACGGCCGCCGGTAGCGTCCGGGGCCGGGCCCCGAGCACCCACCGGCGCAGGGGACCGGGCGTCCGTGCCCGGGCCGGCGATCCCTGCCGGCGGAGCGGCACCGCCGGCGTCGGGTTCACGGGCGCCGCGGGAAGCGCGAGAAGTCCGGCGCCCGGTGCTCGACGAAGGCGTTCCGGCCCTCCTGGCCCTCCTCGCTCATGTAGAAGAGCATGGTGGCGTCGCCGGCGAATTGCTGGAGCCCGGCCAGGCCGTCGTCGGCGGCGTGGAGCCCCCCCTTCAGCATGCGCAGCGCGATGGGCGACAGCGACAGCATCTGGCGGCACCACGCCACGGTCTCGCGCTCCAGCGCGTCGAGCGGGACCACGGCGTTCACGAGCCCCCAAGCCATCGCCGTGGCGGCGTCGTACTGGCGACAGAGGAACCACACCTCCTTCGCACGCTTCAGACCGACGGTCCGGGCCAGCAGGCTGGCCCCGTAGCCGCCGTCGAAGCTCCCCACCTTCGGCCCGGTCTGCCCGAACCGGGCGTTGTCGGCGGCGATGGTGAGGTCGCATACCAGGTGGAGGATGTGGCCGCCGCCGATGGCATACCCGGCAACCATCGCCACCACCGGCTTGGGAAGGCGCCGGATCTGGACCTGGAGGTCGAGGACGTTCAGCCGCCCGATCCCGCGCTCCCCCATCGCGTCGTCACCCAGGTAGCCGTCGTCTCCCCGGATCTTCTGGTCGCCCCCCGAGCAGAAGGCGTCAGG
>JAKADK010000027.1 GCA_021820665.1 Actinomycetes bacterium
GGCGGACCATCACCCTGCCGGTCGTGGGGACGCTCCACTCGTTGGAGAGCACCCGACGCCTGGAACGCCTGGCCGCAACAGGCAAGGCCCGCATCTTGTCCGCCACCTTGTCCGAGCGGTGGGGACGGCTGTTCGTCTCGTTCTCCTGCCTCGTCGCAGCCCACCCTTACCAGGCCCCGACCAAGGGCGGCCGGGCCGGTGTGGATCTCGGGATGCGAATGCTCGCCACCGTCGTCGACGGCGCTGGCACCATCACCGAGGTCCCCAACCCCGCTCCACTGCGTGCCACGCTCACCGAGCGCCGCCGGGTGGGGCGACAGATGTCCCGACGCATCCCCGGCTCGATCGGCCACCGGGCGGCGAAAGCCAAGCTCGCCCGGCTGGACCGCAGAGCCGTCCACCTGCGTCGGGAGTCCGCCCACCAGCTCACGAGCTGGCTGGCGGGAACCTACAGCGAGGTGGTGATCGAAGACCTCGACCTCGCTGCCATGAAGCGAAGCATGGGACGCCGGGCCTTCCGGCGTTCCGTGTCCGATGCTGCGTTGGGTCAGATCAGGCCACAGCTCACCTACAAGATGGCCTGGCGGGGAGGTGCCCTCACGATCGCCGATCGTTGGTTCGCCTCATCGCAGATCCATCACGGGTGCGGGTGCCGCCTGGTCGAACCGAAGAAGCTCGCCAAGCAGCTCGTCTGCGCCACAACCGGCGAGCTGGTCGACCGGGACAGCAACGCAGCTCGCAATCTCCGCGACTGGCCGGGTGATGCCAGTTGCAGCTCAGTTGGAGCTGCGGCCCCGAAGCCCAGCAGTCCCGCCGGCAGCGGCGGGGGACTCGGCTCTGACGCCGGAGCATCCGGCACCGGAGGAGGGAGCGTAAGACCTTTGCCGTCTCGGAAGGCCGCCCCCGGTGAGGCCTAAACCCGCAAGGGAACCCCGAGAAGGGGTGCAGCGTGAGTGCTCACTATTGCTCACTCGGCTGCAACGGTTGCGCCCACCTGCTCGCCGTGCGGGCGGTGGGCCTCGACACGAAGACGGCGCACTTCATCCACCGCCCGGGCGACATCGCAATGTTCGGCTGGTCGGAGGCGGACAGGCCGGTGATCACCGACGTGGAGCGCGGGTTGCTGGTAGAGGCGGAGGCGCTCACCGATCGTCTGGTGCGCCCGGCCTATGCCGTGGCAGGCGGGGACCAGGCAGATGCCATGGTCGAGGTTCTCTACGCCATGAAGACAGCCCTCACCGTCACCTGACAACCGGATCACTGAGCGGCGTGCTTCCACGCGCGGCCTGGGACCGCCGCGGTGTTCCTGGTCGGTGTGGTCACGCCGATGGTGCAGTTCCAGGCGATCCCGCGGATCCGGGTGATGGTGCAGTTCCAGGCGACGGCACAGATCCGGGTTCGTCGGCGCGATGAAGCAGGAACGTCCCGGTCGATCGGCTGACGATCCGGTCCCGCCCGTCCCGAACGGTGGCCTCTCCGTAGGCCACCTGTCGTGCCATGCGCACGACGTCACCCCGGAGGCGGTAGGACTCGCCCACGAGTGCGGGACGCATGGTCTCCACCTTCAGCTCGAGGGTGGCGCGCGTGCGGTCCCGGCCGCGGAGGGCGGCGTTGATGGCGAAATTCATGGCCGCGTCGAGGAGCAGCCCGTGGATGCCGGCCTGGACCACCCCGTGCGGGTTGGCGGCGGAGCCGGTGGGCCCGAACGCCCCTTCGACCCAGCCCAGGTCCTCTCCGTCGACCCCGTAGGCGGTGAACGCCGCCCCTACCTGACCGATCAGGGCCATCCCTCCGTCGCCCAGCCAGCGGTCCATGTTCTTCCGGTCGATGTCATTCGCGGTGTCGCTCACCCGCCGAACGCTATCCGGAGTGGTGCCCCGTGTCCCCGGGGTGCCGCGGACACTCTCGGGTGCCGTACCCTCCTGGTGGGAACGAGCTACACTTGACCAGCCAGTCAACTTTAGGTGTCGGCCGCGGCACGCATGCAGCAGAGCGTGGCGGGGCCTGGGGTGCCCCTCTCACCGGGGCCGGAAAAGGGAGATCCAGATGACCACCGCCGTTATCGTCGATGCCGTTCGCACCGCCGGAGGGAAGCGCAACGGGAAGCTGAAGAACTGGCACCCGGCCGACCTCGCCGCCGAGACCCTGAAGGCCCTCGTCGAGCGCAACGACGTGGACCCCGCCATCGTCGACGACGTCATCATGGGCTGCGTCATGCAGGTCGGCGAGCAGGCCCTGAACATCGGACGGAACGCGACCCTCGCCGCCGGCTTCCCCGAGTCGGTCCCCTCCACCACGATCGACCGTCAATGCGGCTCGTCGCAGCAGGCACTGCACTTCGCCGCCCAGGGTGTCATGGCTGGTGCGTACGACGTGGCCATCGCCGCCGGCGTCGAGGTGATGACCCGGACGCCGATGGGCTCGTCGATCGTCCGGGACCTCGGCTTCCCGTTCGGGCCCCGCATGATGCAGCGGTACGCCGAGCGCGGCGGTCTCGTGAGCCAGGGCGAGAGCGCAGAGCTCATCGCCGAGCAGTGGGGCATCTCGCGGGAGGAGCTCGACGAGTACGCCGTGCGATCGCACCGGAACGCCGCACGCGCCAGTGACGAAGGCCGGTTCGAGCGGGAGCTCATCCCGGTGGCCGTGAAGGACGACGACGGGATCGACACCGACGAGCTCGTCACCCGGGACGAGGGGATCCGCCCGGACTCCTCGGTGGAGACGCTGGCGAACCTGAAGCCGGCGTTCCGTCCGGAGAACGGAAAGGTGACCGCCGGGAACTCGTCGCAGATCACCGACGGCGCCTCGGCCGTGCTGGTGATGAGCGAGGAGAAGGCAAACGAGCTGGGCCTCACCCCTCGCGCCCGCTTCCACGCGTTCGCGCTCGCCGGGACCGATCCGATCACCATGCTGACGGGCCCGATCCCGTCGACGAAGGCGGTGCTGGCCAGAGCCGGCCTGTCCATCGACGACATCGACCTCGTCGAGATCAACGAGGCGTTCGCCTCCGTCGTGCTGGCGTGGGAGAAGGAGATCCACCCCGACATGGAGAAGGTGAACGTCAACGGCGGCGCCATTGCCCTCGGCCATCCGCTCGGTGCGTCGGGAGCGAAGCTCATGGGCACGCTGCTGAACGAGCTCGAGCGCACCGGTGGCCGGTGGGGCCTCCAGACGATGTGCGAGGGCGGCGGTCTGGCCAACGCCACCATCATCGAGCGCCTGGGTTGACCGGCGCCGTCCGTACGACGGGCGCCGCTGCCCGCGGGTCGGGAGGCCAGACGGGACGGGATCGGTAGGCCAGACGGGACCAGCGAGGGCGGGTCCCGTCTGGCCGGTACGGCTGCGCAGCGATCCTTCCGGCCTGTCCGCCGCCCCGGTGGCCGTCAGTCCCCGGTGAACCTCCACGTCTCCACGTCGCCGCCGCGGCCGACCAGGACCGAGGACACCATCTCCGGGGGGAACAAGCCGTGCTCGACGACGCCCGGCGTCCCGCCCAGCCATGAGGACAGGATGGTGGGGTCGCCAACCGGGCCGGTGTAGTCGGCGATGACCCCACCGTCCGGGCTGGCCGGGGCATCGCGCACGGTCACCGTTGCCAGGCGCCTGAGGGTGGACGCCAGCCCGAACTGGAGCAACTCGAGCGGGATGGGGCTGTGCAGGTGGTCGACCAGCTTCGTGGAGTCGGCGATGACCACGAAGCGATCGGCGGTGATGGCCACCAGCTTCTCCCGGGTGTGCGCCGCCCCGCCGCCCTTCACCAACCACCCGTCCCGAGCGACCTGGTCGGCGCCGTCGATGGCGAGATCGAGGTGGTCGACGTCCGAGAACTGCTCGACGGCGATGCCGAGATCCCGGGCCACCTCCTCGGTACGGACGGAGGTGGCCACGCACCGGATGTGGAGATGCCGCCGGGCCAGGGCCGGGAGCAAGAACGCGACGGTCGACCCGGTTCCAAGGCCGACGCGCATCCCGTCCTCGACCAGCAACGCCGCCGCCTCGGCCGCGGCTTGCTTCTCCCGGGCCACATCGACGTCCTCTCGTGCCATGTCCGTGTGCGGCCTTCCCTGGTTCATCGGTCCGTCCCGCCCGTGGTGCTCGGAGACACAGGAGAGCTCGGAGATACAGGAGAGCTCGGAGATACAAGTGGGCTCGGTGACACAGGTGGGCTCGGTGACACAGGCCTGGCGGGCGCCACCCAGGTGAACCCGAAGCTGTCACGTGCCTCGTCGGCAGCCAGCGCCAGCTCCGGCGCGTGGGCCATCGCCAGCGGCTCCAGGCGGACCAGGGTGCCGGCGAGGGTGGGCACGGGCGGTAGGGCGGCAGGCGCACCGGTCACCGTGCACCGTCGCTGGCGCCGACCCACGAAGGGGTCGACGGAGGGCCAACGGAGGCGCCGGACGGGTTCCCCGGCACGTCAGTGGTAACGGGTGGCGACCATCAGCCCGGCGAAGATGGAGCCGATGGCGCCCACGAGCCACCAGTTGGAGACTCCTCCGGGGAACACGTTGGTGTAGTTGAGGATGACGATGAGCACGCCGAGCACGAAGAGGCCCACGATGAGCCCACCCACCCACGGGGGGCTCCGGCGAACCTTCTTCGGGATCGGAGGGGTGTAGCGGTCGTTGGGCGCGGGCTGCCGCGCGGTGGTCCGACCCCGGGTCGAGCGCCCCTTGCTCTGGGCCCGACCCGGACCCGACTTGGCCTTCGTCGCCATGCCGGAAGGATAGCCACCGGTGGCCGGCTCGGCGGCCCCGCCCGGTCTGCCGGCGGGGCGGGACGTCCCGGGACGGGGACCGGTGCCGCCCGGGGCCACCTCCGCTCGCCGTCGACCACGGCCCGGTGTCTGGCCGTTCCCCGTTCGTCGACCCTTGCGCCCGGCGGTACCCTGGGGCCACGATGGGCGCACGGGTACTGGTGATCGACAACTACGACTCGTTCTCGTACAACCTGGTCCAGGAGCTGGGCGAGCTGGGGGCTGAGCCCTTCGTGCGTCGGAACGACGCCGTGACCGTCGAGGAGATCCGGGCGCTGGATCCCGACGGCATCGTCCTCTCGCCCGGCCCCGGCCGTCCGGACGAGGCGGGCATCTGCCTCGAGGTCGTCGGCAGCCTGGGCGGGCTCTTCCCCATCCTGGGGGTCTGTCTCGGACACCAGTGCATCGGGCAGGCCTACGGGGGGGCCATCGTCGCCGCGCCGGCGTTGATGCACGGCAAGACGTCCCCCATCAGCCACGACGGTGGCGGCGTGTTCGCCGGGCTCCCGGACCCCTTCACCGCCACCCGCTACCACTCGCTCGTGGTCGACCCCGCCAGCGTGCCGGCGGTCCTGGAGGTGACGGCCACCGCTCCGGACGGGGCGATCATGGGACTGCGCCACCGGAGCCTGGCCGTCGAAGGGGTCCAGTTCCACCCGGAGTCCATCCTCACCCCCGACGGGCCCAGCCTGCTCGCCAACTTCCTGGCCCGCACGCGAGCCGGCGTGTAGGAGCTCCCGGTCGGGGGGCTGGTCGATCAACCGGCGGAGGTGGATGCCCCGTGGCCCGGTGTGCTCGGCCCCCCCTGCGAGCTGCCGGGCGCGTTGGCGCCTCCGGTCGGCGAGCCCGGTGGCGAGCCGCCCCCGGCCGTGGTCGTTGTCGTCGTGGACGACGGGGTGGTCGACGACGGGCAGACGGAGATGGTCACGGTGGACCCGCTCGACACCGTCGTCCCGCCCACCGGGCTCTGGGCCGCCACGTTCCCCGCTCCGGGCGACGACCCGGTACAGGCGCTGGCGGGGGCGGGGGAGCTGGAGACGGTGAGCCCCTGGCCCTGGAGAGCCTGGGTGGCCGCCGACTGGGAGTCGCCCACGACGTCCTGTACCACCACCTGGGACGGCCCGGTCGACACGATGATCGTCACCGAGCTCCCGGCGTTCACGCTGGTGCCGGCGGCCGGCGTGGTGCCGATCACGAGCCCGTTCCCCACGGTCGAGGAGGGCTGGTTGGTCTGGCCACCGTAGGTCAGGCCCTTGGCGGTGAGGTTGGCCGAGGCCTGCGCCGGCGTCTCTTCGCTGACGTTCGGCACGACGACCTGTCCCGGGCCCGACGACACGGTGAGGTCGACGGTGGAGCCCACGGGAACGGAGGACCCGGGGGAGGGGCTGGCGCTCAGCACCGTTCCGCTCGCCTGGTTGTTGGGGATCGACCGGACCGAGTGCTTGAGGCCCACCTGCGAGAGGAGCTGTTCGGCGTTGGACTTGGTCGTGTCGGTGACCGGTGGGACCGTGACCTTCCGGACGGCCGGCGCTCTGGCCACGGCCAGCGTCACGTGCTCCCCCTTCTTCACCGGTGTGCCGGCCCCCGGCTTGGCGGACAGGACCGTGCCCGGCGTCTTCTTCGAGGTCACCGCCCGCTGGCCCACCACGAGGCCGTCGGACCGCAGCGTGGTGGACGCCTGGGAGATCGGCTCCCCCACCACCGACGGCATCGGGAACGAGGCGCTGCCTCCCAGGTACCCGAGGGAGCGGGCCAGGAGCACGCCCACTACGGCCAGGAGAAGGAGCAGCACGATCAGCACGATGACGTAGGTCCGGGTCCGGCTCCGCCTGCCGGAGCCGTCGAAGCCGGGGTCGTCCACCGGGATGGCCCCGACGGCTCCGATTCCCCCGCCCCCCTGGGCCGGTATCGCCTGGGTCGCCCCCGTCTGCGCCAGCATCATGGTCGTCCCCGCCGGCGCGTTGACGGTCGTGGGCTGGTCGACGGCGAGGACCGACCGCCCTTCGGTGAACCGGAGGAGGTCGGCGCGGAGCTCGTCGGCGGTGGCGTAGCGGTGGTCCGGGTTCTTCGCCATCGCCTTCAGGATGATCGCCTCGAGCGCCGGCGCCACCGACGGGTTGATGTCCCGGGGGACCGGGGCGATGTCACGTACGTGCTTGGACGCCACCGCCACCGGGCTGTCGCCGAGGAACGGTGCCCGGCCGCACACCATCTCGAACAGCACGACGCCCAGGGAGTAGATGTCGCTGCGGGAGTCCACCCCCATGCCCTCGGCCTGTTCCGGGGAGAAGTAGGCGGCCGTCCCCATGACGGCCCCGGTCTGGGTCAGGCTCTCGTCGGTGTTGACGGCCCGGGCGATCCCGAAGTCCGTCACCTTCACCTGGCCCTCGTCGGTGATCAGCACGTTTCCCGGCTTCACGTCGCGGTGGATGACACCGTGGCGGTGGGCGTAGCCGAGGGCGGCGGCGACGTGGGAGGCGATGTCGGCCGCCCGCTCCGACGAGAGCGGGCCCGCCGTCTTCAGCACCGACGAGAGCGGCCGCCCGTCGACGAACTCCATGACAATGAAGTAGGTGCCGCTGTCCTCTCCCCAGTCGAACACGGGGACGATGTTGGGGTGCGAGAGGTTGGCGGCGGCCTGCGCTTCCCGCCGGAACCGCTCGACGAACGACCGGTCGACCGAGAGCTCGGGGAACAGCACTTTGAGCGCCACGGGCCGGTCGAGGAGGCGGTCGTGGGCCCGGTAGACCTCGGCCATTCCGCCCCGGGCGATCAGGTGGTTCAGTTCGTAGCGCGCGCTGAAGACACGCGGCGTCTCGATCGGGTCCATGCCGGTCAGAGCCTAGGCTCGCTGCGGGTGCTCACCGGGTACCTCTCTGCCTCTCGGTGCTCGTATGCTGGCCGGGACGGGCAGGGAGGGGCAGGTGCCTCCGAGCACGACGCGGGCATATGCCCCCACCGTAGGGTGAGCGCGGGGTCACAGGTGGTCTGCCAGTGCCGACGTGATGAGCTTGAGTGCGATCGGGCCCGAGGTGGACTCGCCGGTCAGCGAGCCGGGTTGGTTGGGCACGACGACGGCGATGGCCACCGTCGGGTGGGATGCCGGGGCGAACGCCGCCATCCACTCGGTGGTGTTCTGGGAGTGGACGCCGACCTGGGCCGTGCCGGTCTTGGCCGCCACGTCGTCCTGCGCCGGGAAGCCGACGGGATAGGCGGTGCCGATGGGATTGGTCACGACGCTGCGCATGAGGGCCGTGACCTTGGCGGCGATGGCCGGCGTGGTGGCGCGGAGCCACGGGGTGGGGGTGTAGGACTTCACCAGCTTGCCCTGGGTGCTCGTGATCTCGGCCATCACGTGGGGCTTCATGATGACGCCCTTGTTGGCGATACCGGAGGCGACCAGGGCCATCTGCAGCGGAGAGGCGATGACGTTACCCTGCCCGATGGCCGAATAGGCCAGGTAGGGGATGTTGCCGACGAACGTGGAGGGAGCCGGGAAGTTCGACACGGCGACGAAGGCGGGAGGCAGGTCGATGGGGATCTTCTGGTCGAACCCGAAGGCGCGGGCCTCGTCGTAGAGGGAGGTCGGACCGAGCTTCATCCCCAACTGGCCGAACCCGGTGTCACAGGAGACGGGGAAGAGGATGGTGATGTTCCCGCCGCAGTGCTCGGGTCCCTGGGGGGTGTTGTAGCCGTAGTTGCAGAAGGGCACGTTCGTATCGGGCAGGCTGATGCAGCCCTGGAGCGGGAAGGTGATCTTGGCCAGCGCCGGATCGTGCTCGTAGATGGCCGAGGAGGTCACCATCTTGAAGGTCGATCCGGGCGCGTACGCCTGCTGGTAGGCGCTGGCGATGAGCGGCGTCGACTGCGAGGTGGGGTCGAGCGCACTGTAGGCGGCCTTCTCTGTGGCGATGTTCGGTGACACGAGGGGGTTGGGGTTGAAGCTGGGCGTCGAGTACATGGCGAGGATGGCGCCGGTGCTGGGGTCGATCGCCACGGCGGCGGCCGGCGGGTGCCCGGGCACGGCCTCCAGCGCGGCGGCCATGGTGGCCTGGAGCTTCGTGTTCAGGGTCAGGGTGACGTTGTCCTCCACGGTGCGGTTGGTGAACAGGCTGCTCAGCGACGTGGCCGGCACGGTGTGGGCGGTGAGGTAGCTGTTGTACTCGGCCTCGACCCCTCGGTAATTCCCGTAGACGGGGGAGTCGAAGCCGACGATGTTGGCGAAGAGCGAGGCGGTGGCCGCCGGGTAGACCCGCTGGTAGCGCTGGGGGCCCGAGGTCGCCGGGACCGAGGTGGCCAGCGTCACCCCGTTGGCCGAGATGATGTCACCCCGGGGGTTGTCGAGCGCCACCGAGGTGACCCGGGGGTTGGCCGGGTTGGTGGCGAGCGAGTGCGCCTTGACCACCTGGATGTTGTTGAGCTGGATGAACAGCGCGACGAAGCACAGCACGAGGAAGATCCCCACCCGGCGGATCCGCTTCTCCATCAGTGTCCTCCATCCACGGCGAGCCCAGCGGTCCCCGCGGTCCCGAGGAGCGTAGCCGTGGGCTTGCCCGGAAGGACGACGGGAGCCGGACGGTCAGCTCCGAACGCCGCCGCCGTGCGGGTCCGTGCCTCGGTCGCGACCAGACCGCTCACGTAGGCCCGCGCTGCGGCGTACGACGGTTCCTGTACCCCGGATCGGAGGGCTCGAACCGTCAGCGGATCGCTCGGGATGTTCCCGGTCGTGACGCCGGTCCGTTCGACGACGACCGGGTGGTACCAGAGCACGCCGCCGGTCCGGCCCTGGTAGATCATGAGCTCGTTCCCGTCCAGGCCGACGTAGTACGAGCTCACGTCGAACCAGCGCACGGCGCTGTAGCCGCCGACGAGGATGGCAGCCAGGATCACGAGGAAGACGAGCGACCGAACGGTCACGAGGCGGCGCCCCCGCTCCCGGCGGCGTGCGGTCGCCCTGGACTTTCGTCGCTGCCGCCGAACCGACGATGGCGGGGGGTTCATGGCACCCGTGGCCCGCCCCACCACTGGGACGATCCCGGTGGCGTCGAGAGCGGTCGATATCCCGTCGGGTCCGTCCTCCGAGGTCCCGGGGGAGCCGCTGGAGGCCCGTCCGGCCGATGACCCCTCCGAGGGAGCGGCTGCCGCCTGGTCCGCCGGTCCGGCGTCCGCAGCCTGGTCCTCGCCGACCAGGACGTCGATCACCACCACGGTGATGTTGTCGTTCCCGCCGTGGCGGCGGGCGGCCTCCACCAGGGTGTCCGCCGCCTGTTGCGGATCGGTGCGCGACGCCAGGATCTCGGCGATCTGGTTGTTCCCGAGCTCGTTGGTGAGCCCGTCGCTGCACAGCAGGTACCGATCACCGCTCGAAGGGGCCACGGTCCAGGCGTCGACGACCACGTCGGGGGTGACCCCCAGCGCCCGGGTGAGGATGTGCCGCTGGGGATGGACCGTCGCTTCGGCCGGAGAGAGCTCCCCGCTGCGGACCATCTCCTCGGCCACGCTGTGGTCGAGCGAGATCTGGGTGAGCCGCCCGTCCTGGAACTGGTAGGAGCGGGAGTCGCCGACGTTGGCCAGCACGAGGAGGTCGTGCCCGTCTTCGTTCACCAGCGCGGCGGCGGTGAGCGTGGTGCCCATGCCGCGGAGGTCGGGATGGTCCTGGCTGTGCTCCCACACCGCCAGGTTGGCGCTCTCGACTGCCTCGGTGAGGCCCCGGCTCGACGGCTGGCTCCCGAACGCCCGCTCCAGCACCTCGATGGCGATCTGGGAGGCGACCTCGCCCCCGACGTGGCCACCCATGCCGTCGGCGACGGCGAAGAGCGTCCCGGTCTCGAGGGACCGGTCCTGGTTCGTCGACCGGACGAGGCCGGTGTCCGAGGCGGAGCCGGTACGGAGCACGGTCATGTCAGCGGCCGACCTCGAACACGGTGCTCCCCATCTGGACGAGGTCCCCCCGGCCCAGGCGGACCCGCTCGCTGATCCGCTCGGCGTTGACCCAGGTTCCGTTGGTGGAGCCGAGATCCTCCACCCAGAGGTGACCGTTGCCCCAGAAGAGCCGGGCGTGCAGGTTCGACGCGTAGGAGTCGTAGGCGATCGACACGCCGCACCCCGGCGCCCGACCCACGGTCGTCTCCTCGTTCACCTCGAAGACCTGACCGACGTGCTCTTCGGGGCGGATGACGTGGAGCCGGAGACGCTTCCCCTTCTGGCTCCCGCGGTCGGCTCCGGCGGTCGGCGGGGGGGATGCCTGCTCGGCCCGGGCGGCGGCGCGGGTGAGCCGGGGAGCCGGTGGGCGGACCTCCACCCAGACGGCGCGGATCACCCACATGAAGAACAGCCACATCAGCGCGATGACCCCGTACTCCAGGACGTGGAGGACGGGGGTGTCGTTGGCCGGCCCGGATACCGCGGCGAGGAGGGGGTGCATGCGATCAGCGAGGCGTCGTCACGAGGTCTCGAACCGCAGCGAGGTGGTCCCGACCGTGACCTCGTCACCGTCCGCCAGCACCTGCTCCTTCACCGGGATCCCGTTGACCCGCGTCCCGTTCGTCGACCCGAGGTCGACGACCACGACCACGTCGCCGGTCCGGCGGACCTCGGCGTGCCGTCGACTGGCGTTGGGGTCGGCGACCACCACCGTGCTCTCGGGGAGGCGCCCGATCGTCACGGGCTCGGAGCCGACGGGGACGCGCGTCCCGTCGGCGAGGACCAGCGCGGCGGCGGACAGGCCGCCCGGGCCCTCTTTCACCTCGGAGCTGACCGTGACCCGGCCTCGGCGGAGGCCGGGGTCGACGGTGATCTCCACGGTCACCGGACCGACGAAGACGTAGTCCTCCACCCGGGCGTGCTCCCGGGCCGCCTCGGCGAGCTCGCGCACAAGGGCGTCAAGGAACCCCTCGAACCGCTCGAAGTCCTCGGGCGACAGCTCCACGTAGAAGGCGTTGGGCGCCAGCAGCCCGTGCACGCCGACGCGGCGCTCGAGGTCCATCTCGCGGGTGAGGCGCCGCCCGATCTCCACCGGCTGGACGTCCCCCCGGAGTGCCTTCGAAAAGGTGCCGTCCACCAAGCGCTCCAGGCGCTCTTCGAATTTCTGAAGTCCCATGCCAGCTCAAGCCTACCGGGAGGATCCGTGCCGCATGGGTAGATGCCCGGTCACGGAAGCCGGGGTGCGGGGTGCGGTCTTGGCAGCCGGTGGACTCCGCTCCGGCCAGAGCGGGGTCACGGGGAGTCTCGGTCTGCTCTCCGGTCGGGGTCCGCTCTCCGGTCGGGGCCGACGGATCAGGTAGTCTCGTGCGGTCGCTCGGGCGAGTGGCGGAATAGGCAGACGCGCAGGATTCAGGTTCCTGTGTCCGAAAGGACGTGGGGGTTCAAGTCCCCCCTCGCCCACTGCCGGTCCTTCGCGGCGGTCAACCGAGGCCGGCCGACTACCTCCTGAGGCGGTGCCGGAGGTGCCGGAGGTAGAGGCCGTCGGCGAGCTGGCTGGCCGGGCTTTTGGTACGTGCAGCGACGGTCTTCTTCCCACCGTCGGGTCGGCGTGATCAGAACCTCGGAATCTCTGTGACGTGCTCAGTTCTTGTCGCACCGCTCACTGGAGACACGCCCCGATCACTACCTGTGCATCGACGCGCTCACCCAGCGGGTACGAGAGGGCGGTCGGGGTCGCCGCTCTCTACGCCGGCGCCAGGCCGCGCCGGCGTAGAGCACACGGTTGACGCACTGGGTCGCATCTTGTCGCGGTCAGATCGTCTCGTCTCGCCTCTCAAGGTATCGGCCTTGACGGTCGATCCAGAGGGCAATCAGCGCACACCGGTCCAACGGAGGAAAGGGAACAGGCGGCGATCGTGGTCGACAGGGCTCAGCGCCTCCCAGCTTCACCCGTGGCACAGGGTGACGACCTCGATCGCCTGCGCGGCGCGGCGTTGTTCGCCCACAGCGGCGATGCCATCGTCGACCTGGATCCCTCCGGGGTGATCGTCGGGTTCAATCCTGCCGCCGAGTTGATCTTCGCCCGCCATCCCGAGGAGGTCCTCGGACGGCCAGCGGGGATGCTGGTGCCCGGCCGGTCCCACCACGAGGTAGCCGCGTTGCTGGCGGACCTGGGATCGCGGCGTCGCGTCGAGCCCTACGTTACCGACTACCTGCGCTCCGACGGCGCGACACTCCAGCTATCGGTGACGGCGGTGCCCGTGTCCTATCCCGGCGGTCGCCTCGGCGGTCTCACCGTCATCATCCAAGACCTGACCCCCGCCTTGCGGGCCGCTGACGAGCTCGCATCTCGCGACGCCCTTTACCGCACGATCGTCGAAACCGCGCACGAGGGCATCGCGATCTTCGACGCCGACCTCGTGGTCCGCTTCGCGAACACCCGCTTGGGCAACATCCTCGGCTACGACACCGTGGAGCTCGTCGGCTCCAGCGCGAAGCGCTTGCTCTTCGCCGAAGACGTCGCCGAGGTCCGCCAGCTGGCGGCCCGCCGCCGCCAAGGAGTCTCGGAGGCTGCCGAGATCCGCTTGCGGCACCGCGATGGCGCCACGGTGTGGACGCTGATCGACAGCTCCCCGATCCCCGACGGGACCGGCGAGGTCCACTCGCTGGTGATGTTCACCGACGTCACCGACCGCAAAGCGACCGAGGTTGCTCTCCGCGAGCGCGAGGCTCGCATGCGGGGGTACTTCGAGCACACTGCGGTGGGCGTTGTCAGGGCGGCCCTGGACGGCACGATGCTCGAGGTCAACCCGGCGATGTGCCGGATCGTCGGCTACCCCGCCGAGGAACTGGTGGGCCGCTCGTTCCTCGATATCACCCACCCCGACGACCGCCGGCCCAACGAGGAGACGATCCGCCGAGTGATAACCGGCGTGGACCGCTGGGCCGAGGTCGAAAAGCGCTACCTTCACCGTGACGGGCACGTGGTGCAGGTGAACATCACCGTGTCGGCCGTGCCAGGACCTGACGGGGCGCCCGTCCACCTGGCGGCGATGATCCAGGACGTCACCGAGAAGGTGGCCGCGCTCGATGCGCTTCGTCGCAGCGAGGAAACCCTGCGGCTGCTGGCGGAAAGCGCCCAGGACCTGATCTTCCGCTACCGTCTCGGGCCGGAGCCCCGCTTCGACTACGTCAGCCCCGCCCTCGAGACCGTCTACGGCTGGTGCCTCGAGGACTTCTCCCCCGGCTCGGACCCGATGCGCCGCCTGATCGGCGACACCCAGGCCGAGGCGGTGATCGCGGCGCTCGGCAGCGGTCACGCCAACGTGGCCCCGATCAGCGTGGAGATCGCCCACAAGGACGGGCGGAGGATCTGGAGCGACGCCCGGGTGAGCGCGATCGTCGACGCGACCGGCGAGCTGGTCGGTCTGCAGGGCGTCGTGCGGGACGTCTCGGAGCGCAAGGCCGTCGAGGACCAGCTTGCCCATCAGGCCCTCCACGATGCCTTGACCGGCTTGCCTAACCGAACCCTGTTGGCAGACCGGATCGACCAGGCCCTCGTCCGCCTCAAACGCGAAGACGGAGTGGCCGCCGTGCTGTTCTTGGACCTCGACGGCTTCAAGCTGGTCAACGACTCCCTGGGCCATGCCGTGGGCGACGAGCTGCTCCAGGGTGTCGGTGAGCGCCTGCGCAGCGCGGCGCGCGGCACGGACAGCGTGGCGCGCCTGGGGGGTGACGAGTTCGTGGTGCTCTGCGAGAACCTGGTCGACTCGGCCGAGGCCATGACCCTGGCAGAACGCCTCCTCGAGGCCCTGGCGGCTCCTTTCGACATCGCCGGCCACCAGCTCTTCGTCTCAGCGAGCATCGGCGTGGCCACTACCCCCGCCACCGACGTCGACACCATCTTGCGCGATGCCGACGCGGCGATGTACCAGGCCAAAAAGTCCGGGCGCAACCGCTGCACGGCATTCCATCCCAGCCTGTACGAGCAGACCAGCCGGCATCTGCGCCTCGCCTCCGAGCTGCACGGGGCGCTCGAGCGAGGTGAGCTGCTCGTGCATTACCAGCCGCTCCTCTCGCTCACCAGCGGTGAGGTCACCGCCCTCGAGGCGCTGCTCCGCTGGCAGCACCCCACCGAGGGGATGCTCTTCCCCGAGGAGTTCATCGCCGTGGCCGAAGACACCGGCCTCATCGTCGACATCGGGGCGTGGGTGCTCGCCGAGGCGTGCCTGCAGACGGCCCGCTGGGCCCGCAGCCACCGTGGGCTGTCGATCAGTGTGAACCTGTCCTCACAGCAGATCGCCGACGAGCTGATCGGCCACGTCGAAACCGCGCTGTCGGCCTCAGGTCTGCCCTCGTGCCAGCTCGTGC
This sequence comes from Actinomycetes bacterium, assembly GCA_021820665.1. Taxonomy (GTDB): domain Bacteria; phylum Actinomycetota; class Acidimicrobiia; order Acidimicrobiales; family RAAP-2; genus JAKADK01. The sequence continues at coordinate 15,047 of JAKADK010000027.1, forward strand.
TGGAGGTGACCGAGAGCACGGTTGTCGCCGACGCCAGCGTTTCGGTGCTCGCACGCCTGCGGGAGCTGGGTGTTCGTATCTCAGTGGACGATTTCGGCACCGGGTACTCCTCCCTGGCACAGCTCCAGGAGCTCCCGGTTGACGAGCTGAAGATCGACCGTGCGTTCGTGCAGCGCCTGGCCGGCACCGACGCGGACACCGCCGTCGTGACGAGCATCATCGGCCTCGCCCACATCATCGGGCTCCACGCTGTGGCTGAGGGCGTGGAGACCCCGGCTCAGGCAGCGGCCGTGCGCTCTCTCGGCTGCGACAGTGGCCAGGGCTACTTGTGGAGCCGACCGGTCGCCTCCAAGTCGGTTCCCGCCCTCCTGCGACGCCTGCGTGCCCTCGACATGTCCGAGTCCAGGCCGTCCCGGGCCGTGCCGCTCTGAGCGCTGGCGCCTCCGCCACCCGGGGGGTGCACAACGGCGCCGCGCTCCCAGGGCGGTACCCCGGGGCCCGGCGGTGTTCGAAGCGAACGACGGCGACCACCGGGCTCACCAACACTGCGACACCATGGCCCCTGTGGGCGGCCCCTGTGGTGCTGCTCGCCCGCTCGTCGCGGTGATCGACGCGAACGTCGACCTCGGACCGGTGGTCTCGAGTGGCTCCAGCGTGCGGCCCTGTCCAGCCCGCCGGCTGGGGACGGGCACGGCAAGTGCGGGCAGCGCGTTCCTCCATCGACGCGAACCGTGTCATGCCCCGACGGTGTTCCAACTGCCGCTCGACGGTTGGACAGGCTCAGCCGGGACAACGCGCGCCGGCACGACACACTCCGACCCCCTCGAAGGACATGCCAGAGGCCCTCACCACCGGCGGGTGCCACGACCGCACGCGGCAGCCTCGGGTGCCGACCGGTCAGCGAGACGGAGCGTCCGGCGCCGGGGAGCCGTGAGCGGGCGCGACGGTGACATGGCGTCGGCGTGCCGCCCTGGCCACGTGCTCGTCGAAGGTGGCCAGGGTGGAGCCGGTAAGCAGCGCCGTGTCCAGCGCGCAACAGTCGGGGAGCTTCAGCCCTGAGCTCGCTCGCAGGTTGGCCAGCCGGAGCGCTTCGTCGTCGGGGCGCTCCGCGACCCGGATACCGATGGCGAGCAGATCGTCGAGCATCTCCTGTCCCCGTCCTGCCCTGGCGCCGCCCACGAGGACTTCGGCGAGGTTCAACGAGTGCATGAGGAAGTCCTCGGCCAGTGCCTTCTCCAGGAAGGCGCTGGCCGCCTGGTGGTTGGGATCCCGTGGAGACAGATGGGCGACCACCACGCTCGCGTCGAGGGTGATCACTCGGGCCAGTCCTGACGCAGCTCGGTCAGGTAGGTGGGACTGAAGACGTCGTGGTACTTGCCGTTCGTGGCCCGGATCGCCTCTTGCCGACGTCGGGCCGCGTCGCCGTCCTCGCACACGAGGGCGGCACTGCCGGCCTCGAGCAGGCGTACCAGCAGCCTGGACCGGGGTTCGCCGGGCCATCGCCGCGCTGCGATGTCCAGCGCGCGCCCGACGTCCTCGGTCTCGGTGACCTGGTAGCGGGGTTTCGTGGTCGGCACGGGGGGAGTGTACCACTGAGCGGAACAGTGGTACACCGCTCAGGACACCTTCCTCCGTCCGTGCGGCCGGACGGCCACGTCAGGCTCTTGGTGTCGTGCTGGGGCCCCCTTTCCCCCGCCGGGATCCCCACCGCTGCGCGGAGGATGACCCGCCCGTCGCACCGCCTCGGCGACCCCCGTTCCTCTCCGGGACGTCTCCCGGAGCGGTGGAGACCACCGGTTACGGTGACGTCGATCGCCGACCGCCCGAGGCACCGTGCCGCACCGGTTCTCTGCCGCCCCGGCTCCCTGCCTCGCGATCAGTGGCTGCGCCGCCGCCGGCGCTTCCCGGCCTTGTCGTCGGCGGTGGGGGTCGATCCCTTCGGTGTGCCGACAGCTGCCTCCTTGGCGCGAGGACTGGCCGCGTCGTAACGCACGCTCACGTTGCTCCCGATCGACGTGCCCTCCATCGCGAGCTTGAAGATGTCGGGGAACTCGGGTCCGCCCTTGAAGAGGTCGGCGTTCTTCTTCGCCCTCGTGGACGTGGTCTCGGGCTTGGGCGTCGCGGTGCCGGCGAGTGGAGCCACCGATGGTGCCGGCCCCGTCTCCGTCGGGACCTCCGACGCCACCGCTGCTTCCGACCCGACGGGGCTCGGCCCCGCCTGCCCCGCCTGCGCCGGGTTCGGGGCACCTGGCGCGACAGGAACCGGATGGGCGAGCACGTCTGCGTCAGCCTGAGCGAAGGGACCGACCACGAATGGCGGCACACCGGAGGCCGGACCGGCCACGAATGGCGGCACACCGGTCACGACCGGCTCGGCTGCGGCGGTCGGCGGCACGCTGGCCGTCACGTACGGCGACACCTGGCTCGGGGGTTCCGGGGGCACGAGCACGAACGGCGGGACGGCAGGCGCCTCGCCTGCAGTCGTGGCCGGCTCGCCGTAGGCAGCATGGTCTACCGACAGCTGTGCTTCGGGCGCAGGGGGCGCGGGCGTCCACTCGCCGGAGGCGAGCTCGGTCGGGGCATCCGCATCATCACCACCGTCGGCATCGTCGATCCCGTAGCCGTCGTCTTCGATGGGCGGGGGCACCTCCACTCCGAAGAGCAGCGAGTGGATCGAGAGCGGCTCGGTCACCGAAGCGACCGGGCCGGCCGGCGACGGGAGCGTGGGGTCGATCTCCTCGCTGAAGCCCTCGCTGCCGGACCGGTCAAGTGGGGAGACCCCGACCCCGCTCTCCGAGGCCCACTCTGGTGCGGCATCCGGGGTCGACCGCGCTCCGCCGCTGCCCGTCTCGGCTGTGGCTTCCCACGGGACGGTACCCCAGGTGGTGGCCTGGAGGTCAGCTTCCGTGGCCCCGTCGGTGCCGGCAGTGTCCATCGACACGATGGACTGGAGGCCATCACCGGTCAGGCCCACGACATCCGTCACATCCACGACATAAGGCACATCCGCCACGTCCACGAGATCCGCCACGTCGGACGTCGTGGTACTGGCTGTCCCCACCTCGACCGGCGTCATTTCGGCACTCACAACGTCGGCGTCCATGGCATCGGGTGGTCGTGGGTCTTCGATCGGTTCGGTGACGGCACTCGCCGTCTCGCCGCCGGCCGTCCCCTCACTTACCTGGTGCTCGTCCACCGGATCGGGTGGCGGTGCCGGGTCACGCACATCGGCCGGGGCCCGGGGGCTCCCACCCCGTCGCGGTCGCAGGAGCTGGGTCGGGATCCCCGAGCGAGGCGTCGATCCTCTCGTGGGTCGAGAAGCGGCGACGGGCCGGACCGGCAGAGAGAACGCCGATGGCACCGCAGGCTTCTCCGGCCCGGTGACCGCCGGGGTCGTGTGCACCACGTCGGCCCGGTCCTCGGCTTGCCGGTCGGTAGCCGCCTGGTTCGGACTGCCAACCCCGCTCGGACCGCCAAACCGGTTCGGACCGCCAACCCCCCTCCCACTCTCATCCGCTGGGTCGGCCCCCTGACTGGCAGCGATGGCGTTGCGTGACGTGGGCTCCGCGCCGGGCTCGAACGGAGCTCCGCCCGCGGCCCCGGGCGGAGCGCCGGACGTCGTGGCCTTTCCTTCCTGGGTTGCAGGGCCGGATTGGTCCGTGACGGCGCTGTCCTCCGGGGGGGTCACGTCGTCGAGGGCGGCGCTATCCTCCGACGGGGTCACGTCGTCGAGGACGGCGAGTGCGCCGGAGCCGCTCGTTCGTGCGGTCTTTGCCGGCGGCGTGCTCGGCTTCCCCGCTTGCCGCCGCGTCGGCGGGCGGCGCAGCTCGGGTGGGTACCACCGCCCGTCGCCCGCCTGCCACCAACTCGGTCCCTGCGCGGTATCGCTCATCTGGACCCCATTCACGAGCATCACGCTGCCCACCGAGCAACGCCTGCTCAATCTTCGTAAGGCTATGCACAATTTCGCCGACCCGGGTAGTACCGGTACGTCGGACGCTCCAGGCTATCTTGACACTGAAAGTAATTCAACCGTCACGGAACGTGTTATCCGAGGATCGCCTCGCACGTAGGCAGCATGAAGTCCGCGCTTGGACGTCGAGCCCGGTACGATCGGCCCGAGCACGCCGTGGACACCGCCATCCTCCATGCCCTTCGCCAGACGTGGCCCCCTTTCGTCCTCGTGGCCGGGCTCCTGCTGATCGGAGCCGTTGCCGCCACCGATCGGCTGTTCGAGGGATCCGGCGCCTGGCTGGCTCGGGTCCCCGGTAACGGGCTGGTGCTGTTCGGGTCGCTGATGGGCCTGGTGGCGGCCGTGACCGTCGTGCTCAACCTCGATACCTCGGTCGTGTTCCTCACCCCGGTCGTGCTCCACGCCGCCCGGCGACGTGACCTGCCGGAGAGGGCCTTCCTCTACGGGACGGTCTTCATGTCGAACGCCGCCTCGCTCCTCCTGCCCGGGTCCAACCTCACGAACCTCCTGGTACTGGCCGGACGACAGGGCGGCAGCAGCTTCGCTGCCGCCATGTTCCCGGTGTGGGTCACCTCCGTGGTGCTCTGTGGTCTCGTGGTCGGGGTGTGGCGTCGGCACGATCTGCGGGGGCGGGGCCAGCGGTCGTTCGGGAGCGTTCCGGGACGGCTCGGGTTCGGCGCGCTCGGCGTCGTCCTTGCGGTCGTCCTGGTGTTGGGTCTCCGGGCGCCGGCGCTCCCCGTCTTGGCGGTGGGAGCGGCGTGCGCCTCCGGTCAGCTCGTGACGCGGCGCGCCTCGCTGGCTCCCCTGCGGCGTGCCGTCAACCCGTTGCTGCTCGGACCCTTGTTCGTCCTGGCCACCGCGCTCGGGACGCTCGCCCGGCTCTGGGGTGCCCCGGCCCGACTGCTGTCTGATCTCGGCACCCCGGCGACGTCGCTGCTCGGAGCGGCCGCCGCTTCCCTCCTCAACAACCTTCCTGCCACCATGCTCCTCTCGTCCCACGTGCCCGCCCACCCGCGCGCTCTGCTGCTCGGTCTGGACCTGGGCCCGAACCTGGTCGTCACCGGTGCTCTCTCGGCACTGCTGTGGCTCCGCGTCGCACGAGCCGAGGGCGCGGCGCCGTCGGTGGCGACCTACAGCCGGGTGGGATTCGTCGTTGTCGTCACCACCATCGGCGCGGGGCTCGCTGTCCTCCGTTGGTGACGTTTCCTGCAAGGGGTGGCCCGCCAGTGGTCGACGGGGTTGCTAGCCTGTCACCCCATGTCGCAAGGTGATCTCGGTGGTCCTCCGCGTGGCGGGGGTCGCCCACCGGGTGGCCGCCCGCCCGCCGCTCGCTGGGGCGGACCCCCCTCATCCGCACCTCGTCCGCGCGGCGCCCGCCCACCGGCGGCCCGGCCGTCGGCGCTCGCCAACCGGGACGGGCTCCAGTCGCTCGGCGAGGAGATCTCGCGCTCCCAGCGCTCGAACCGCCGCCGGTCGAGCCGGCGCCGCCGCCGGGCCCGTCGCCTGCTCACCACCCTGGGCGTGGTGATCCTCCTCGTCGTCGGCACGGTCGTCGGCTACGGGTGGTACCTGAACCACCAGATCCATCGGGTCGACGTGAAGAACCTGACGCCGGGTGCCACCACCGGGGCGGATGCCGGCACGGAGAACATCCTCATGATCGGGTCCACCTCCCGGTGCGCGCTCAAGGTCCAGAACCCGGCCTACGGGCTGTGCCAGAACGGTGTCAACGGCGTGAACAGCGACGTCATCATGATCCTCCACCTGAACCCGTCGAAGCGGACGGTCTCCATCCTCTCCATCCCCCGGGACCTCTTCCTGCCGAACACCCGGACGGGACCGGACGGCGCCTACAAGATCGACGCCGCCCTCTACCAGGGGCAGTCCCAGCTCATCAACGTCATCCGCGAGGACTTCGGCATCCCGATCCAGCACTCGGTCGAGCTGAACTTCGACACGTTCGCCAACGTGGTGAACGCCCTCGGTGGGATCAACATGTACTTCCCCATGCCGGTCTTCGACGCCTACTCCGGGCTGAACGTCCCGGCCCCGGGCTGCATCCACCTCGACGGCTATCGGGCCCTCCAGGTGGTGCGGGCCCGCCACCTCCAGTACAAGGGCCCGGGGGTGACCACGAACAACCACGCCTACTGGCCCTACGAGGTGAACAGCGACCTCGGCCGGATCAACCGTGACCACGAGTTCCTCCGGGTGCTCGCGGCCGAGGTGGCCAAGCGGGGTCTCGGGAACCCGATCACCGACGAGAAGTTGGTGGCGAGCGTGGCCCCGCAGCTCACGGTGGATGCCGGCTTCTCGGCTACCGACATGGTGCACCTGATCCTGGACTTCCACTCCGTGAACATCAACAAGGCGCCGGAGACGACGCTCCCGGTTTCGGTGGGGCCCAACGTCTCCTACCAGTGGGACGGGAAGAACGAAGGGTACATCGAGTTCCCGGCGGCCGTGCCCGACCAGCAGGCCATCGACACCTTCCTCCAGATCAGCCCGAACACCAACACGATGACCGGGGCGCCCCTGCCGGCGCCGAGCTCGGTGACCGTCTCGGTGCTGAACGGGTCCGGCGCCTACAACCAGGCTGCCAACACCGAGTCCGCGCTGGAAGCCCTCGGCTTCCGGGGCGTCGGGGTGGGGAACTCCACACCCGTCGCCACCCAGTCCGAGACGCTGGTCGAGTACGCCAGCCCGACCACGCTGGGGGCGGCCGAAACGGTGATGCACCAGCTGAGCGGCGCGGTCACCCTCGTCGAGGCGCCCACGGCGGACGGTGCCCAGGTGACGGTGGTCACCGGTACGCAGTTCGGCGTGAACGCGCCGTCATCGGCATCGAGCGGCACGTCATCGGCATCGAGCGGCACGGCCTCGGGATCGACCAGCACGGCCTCGGGATCGACCAGCACGTCAACGACACAGGGCTCCCCGGGGACGGCCGCCGCGGCCGCCGGGTTCCAGCCTCCCTCGCCCTCCAACCCGTCCCTCACCCCGTGGGACCCCCGGGCCTGCACTGCGTCGGGAGGCAAGGGCTGATCCTTCCGGGCCGGGATGACCCGACCCCTACCCGGAAAACGCGATTGCTAGCGTAATTTGTCATGGCTCGCAGAACATCTCCGGGGCCTGCCGGCAGCTCTTCGGGTGACCTCCCCCGTGGCTCCGTCCCCAACGAGGAGGGCCTGGAGGCCCTAGCTCGGATGGTCGACGCAAGGGGCCGCGGCGCTCGCCCGACGTCCCGTGCGGAACGGGCACGGAGGGGCAGCACCGCCTCCCCTCCTCCAGCCGCCGGTGCCCACCCGGGTCCCAACGGTAGTGACAGGAACACCAGCGCCACTGGCGGGAACGGTACCCGCCCGGCCGCCAGCGGGAGTCCCGTGCGCCCGACCCCGGGCGGAGACGGCTCGGACGCGTCGGGAGCGGGGGTGTCCCGGTCGGAACGATCCCGCCGCAGGAAGCAGACCCGCCGCAGGAAGCGGACGAAACGGGTCGCCCTGTCTGTTGCCCTCGTGCTTCTCCTCGTCGTCGGTGGGGTGGCCGGCTACGGGTGGTACCTGAACCACCAGATCCACCGGGTCGACGTGAAGAACCTGACCGCCGGTGCCACCACCGGGGCGGACGCCGGCACGGAGAACATCCTCATGATCGGGTCCACCTCCCGGTGCGCGCTCAAGGTCCAGAACCCGGCCTACGGGCTGTGCCAGAACGGCGTCACCGGCGTGAACAGCGACGTCATCATGATCCTCCACGTGAACGGGGCAAAACATACCGTGTCGATACTGTCGATCCCCCGAGACCTCTTCGCCCCGAACGCCAGGACGACCGGAGCGTTCAAGATCGACGCCGCGCTCTACCAAGGGCCGAGCCAGCTGGTCAACGTCATCCAAGAGGACTTCGGCATCCCGATCCAGCACTACGTCGAGCTGAACTTCGACACGTTCGCCAACGTGGTGAACGCCCTCGGTGGGATCAACATGTACTTCCCCATGCCGGTCTTCGACGCCTACTCCGGGCTGAACGTCCCGGCCCCGGGCTGCATCCACCTCGACGGCTATCGGGCCCTCCAGGTGGTGCGGGCCCGCCACCTCCAGTACAAGGGCCCGGGGGTGACCACGAACAACCACGCCTACTGGCCCTACGAGGTGAACAGCGACCTCGGCCGGATCAACCGTGACCACGAGTTCCTCCGGGTGCTCGCGGCCGAGGTGGCCAAGCGGGGTCTCGGGAACCCGATCACCGACGAGAAGTTGGTGGCGAGCGTGGCCCCGCAGCTCACGGTGGATGCCGGCTTCTCGGCTACCGACATGGTGCACCTGATCCTGGACTTCCACTCCGTGAACATCAACAAGGCGCCGGAGACGACGCTCCCGGTTTCGGTGGGGCCCAACGTCTCCTACCAGTGGGACGGGAAGAACGAAGGGTACATCGAGTTCCCGGCGGCCGTGCCCGACCAGCAGGCCATCGACACCTTCCTCCAGATCAGCCCGAACACCAACACGATGACCGGGGCGCCCCTGCCGGCGCCGAGCTCGGTGACCGTCTCGGTGCTGAACGGGTCCGGCGCCTACAACCAGGCTGCCACCACCGAGTCCGCCCTGGAAGCCCTCGGCTTCCAGGGCGTCGGGGTCGGCAGCACCCCGGTACTGGCCAGCCAGCTGGAGACCCTCGTCCAGTACTCGTCGCCGAGCAACGAGGGCGCGGCGGAGGCCGTAGCCCATTCGATGTCCGGCGCGGTGATCCTCTCGCGGGGGCCCACCACGGATGGCGCCCAGGTGACGGTCATCACCGGCACCCAGTTCGCCGTGAACCCGCCGGCATCGACCTCCACGTCCGCCGGCGCCTCCGGTGCGGCCGCAACCTCGAAGCCCGAGGGATCCGCGGGCACGGCAGCGGCGGCCGCCGGGTTCCAGCCGCCGTCACCCTCCAATCCCTCGCTCACCCCATGGGACCCACGGGCGTGCCCGGCGTCAGGCGGCCGGGGAAGTTGACCCGACCGATCGGGCCGGTCCGCCCGGACTGACCCAGGCCTCGATCGCAACTCCGGCAGGTCGATCCGCCGCCGGTGGGGGTCGCGCCCGTCGGGATCCTGCCGTCCCCGGGTACGCTTACCCCAGGCAGCGGATGGGGAGTGTTCGAGAGATGCGGCATCGGAGCGGTGCCACTCGTGAAGACGAGGAGATCGGCCGGCCGGGTCCCCCGCGCTCGCCCGTCGAGATCGGTCAGGTGTTGCGCCGGGCGAGGGAGGAGCGCGGCCTGGACCTCCTGTCGGTGCACGACCGGATCGGTCGGCCCATCACCCAGCTCGAGGCCTTGGAGCTCGGGTCCGTCTCCACCGTGCACGACCAGATCGCGCTCGTCTCCACCTTGCGGAACTACGCCGCCTTCCTCGGCCTGGACGGAGATGGCCTGGCCCTGGCCCTGATCGACCAGTGGTCGCGCCCCGCCGGGGCGAGCCAGGGCCCGGGTCGGTCTTCCAGCCCGACGGGTGTCCCGGTCACGCAGGTGGCGGGTCCCGAGCACTTGCGGGCGTTCACCCAGACCGGTCGGGTGGACGCCGTGAGATCGCCGACCAGGGAGGCGGCACCGGCGTTCGCGGGCGCCTCTGCCACCGGCCCGGCCACGGGCGTGCTTCCGGCGGTGGGTCGCCACGATTCGTCGACGACCAAGCTCGTCCGGTCGGCCCGGCGGAGGCGCCGCGCGCCGCTTGCCCTGCGCTTGGTCACCTGGCTGGTGGCGGTGGCGGTGGTGGTCGGGATCGGCGGCCTCGCGGCGCAGCGTTGGAGACCGCAGTGGCTGGCACGCTTTCACCTCGAGCACGTCGTCTCCGCTGCGGCGCCCTCGACCGTGCCGTCGTCGTCGGTCCGATCGGCGGGCGGCCGTGCTCGTACCGTCCGTCCGGCGCCCCGCCCCGCCCTGTCGGTCGCTCCCGTGGTGCTCACCTCTTCGGGCCACACCGCCGCCACCTACTCGGTTGCCACCCACCGGTTCACGGTCACGCTCGCCACGTCTGCGCCGTGCTGGGTACAGGTGAGCAGCCCGGCGTCGGTCACCCCGGTGGCCGAGGGGGTCCAGCCTGCCGGGAAGACGACCCGCTATCCGGCGACGGGAACCATGACGGTGCAGGTCGGCGCATCGGGAGTGCTCGTCGGTATCGTCGTCGACGGGAGGACGCGGTTCACGGTCGCACCCCAGCAGGCTCCTTACACCTATACGTTCCGAGGCGCATGACGGGCTGGCGCCGCTCGGGCCGTCGGGGCGGAGCTCATGCCGTTGCCGGTTTCGTGCCGGCCACCACCGCCGCCTCGGCCACCACCGGGACGCCCGTGACCTCCACCAGGCCGTGTGACTGGAGGATCGACTCCCATCTGGACATGGCGATGGGCCGCTCCTGTACCCGCCACAGGTAGCGCCAGAGGTTCTTCGCGATCCGCCACCACCCGCCCGGGCCGCGCCGGGCCAGCGCACTCATCTTCGATGCCGCGATGTTCCAGTCCCGGGCGTCTCCACCCCTCCCGAACATCATGTCCCCGATCACCAACCGGCCCCCGGGCCGCAACCAGGTGACAGCGTGCTCCACGAGCACGCTCTTGTCCCGATCGGCGAGATGGTGCAGCGAGTAGTTGGACACCACCAGGTCGACGCTCCCTGGGTCGAGATGGAGCTTCTCGATCGGGGCAACCCGGGCATCGACGTTGCCCAGGCCCCTCTCCTGGGCGTTCGACCGGAGCAGCTCGATCATCGCCGGGCTGATGTCCACGGCGATCACCCGGTCCACCAGTTTCGCGAGGGGGAACGTCACCTGCCCCGTGCCGCACCCGAGGTCGACGGCCACGTCGGTCGGCGCCGGTCGAGCGTGGTCGATCACGGTCTCGATGACCCGGTCGAGGCCGGTGACGGAACCGTGGTCCCAGCTCACCGCCCTTTTCGACCACACCCGACGCTGGCGCTCCAGGCCGAGAGCGCTCATGAGGTGACCGCCGATCGCGCCCAGGGGGGCGGGGACGAACTCCGGTTCCGGCTCGGTTCCATCCCGACAGTATTGCCCATCGAGCCTGCCACGAACGGACGCCCCGTCGGCTAGCGGCGGCCCGCGGGCCGGCCGGCGGACAGGCGGTCGAGTCGGGCCGTGACGAGCTTCCGTCGCCGAGCTCGCCGCCGGAGAGCGATGATCCTGAGCGTGGCCGCCGTGAGCGCGACGAGCACGGCCACGCCCACCAGCACGAAGGGCCACAATGGCGTGCCAGTCGGCCGTCGTGGCACGTGCCGGTGCGGGGGTCGGCGGGAGGGCGCCGTCGTCTGGGGGGGAACCGTGGTGGTACTGGCCGGGGTGCTGCCCGCCGCCAGCGCCGCCGCAGCCTGTTCGGCCGCGGGACAGCCCGGTGTCGGTACCGCGTGGACGACCTGCGGGAGCTGTGGCGCCTCTCCGATCCCGAACACCGAGGTGGGGATGGCGTCGGCCATGGCCGTCTGGCCGGCGGTGTCGGGGTGGAGGTTGTCGTCGGTGAAGTAGGGCGGGAAGGGGACGGTGGGCTGGCAGCTGCCGTTGTAGACGTCGCCCATGACGGCGGCCAGGTTGAACACACCGTTGAAACCGTTGCCCGGTGTCAGGATCCAGGCGTTGACCGCCTCCAACGTGGCCTGGTCCGCCGGGGTCCAGGTCTCAGCCAGGCCCGAGCTCGCCGAGGAGGACAGGCGCGGGAGCAGTGTCACGCCGAAGATCTGCATGCCGGCGGCGTGGACGGATGCGATCACCGACTGCATGGCGGCGATGATGAGAGGCGCGGTGCCGGCCACCCCCGGGGGGTTGTGCTCCTTCGGGTTGCCGCCGCCACCGAACCAGATGTCGTTGGTCCCGAGGAAGAGAATGACGTCTTTCACACCAGGGAGGTCGAGGGCGTCGTAGGGGAGGCGGACCACGCCAGGCTGCCCTCCGGAGACGTACTGGAAGGTCTTCACGTTGGCGGGGAAGAGCGTGAGCGTGTTCCCGGCGATACCTTCGTTGGCCACCGACATCTGTTCGGATGGGGGGAGCCCGTCGATGCGGGACTGGAGGAGGCCAGGCCATCCGACCCCGTCGTTGTTGAACCCCTCGGTGATCGAGTCCCCGAAGGCAACCACGGTGCCCTGGGCCACCGCCCCCGAGACCGACACGGCCGACAGCCACCTCATCTGCCAGCTGGCCCCTGCCACGAGGGAGAACCCTGCCGCCGAGGTGCTCTCGGTGCGGTTCCCTCCGAAGTCCGGGGTGGTGTAGGAGTCGGTCCGGCCCTGGCAGCAATAGTGCACGCTGACCGGCTGGTAGCTTCCGGGCGGGACCCAGATGCTCACCGCCAGGGACTCGCCGGCGGTGACGGTCATGGCCACCGGGAGGCTGGTCACTCGGCCGTGGGCGGGGATCGTCACCGTGGTCGCTCCGCCGGCGAAGGTCACCGGGACGATGGTCCCGGGCACGACGGTGGGTCCCGAGGCGGCCTGCCCGACCGTGACGGCCCCAAACGTGAGGGGCGTGTTCCCCCACTGGTTCGACAGCTGCAGCTCGATCGAGGTGCCCGCCACCGCCACCTGGGCGATGTCCCGGGCGGTGGCGTCGTCGGCGGTGCCGAGCAGCAGGTCCATCGGCGACGTCCACGTGGTCTGCCAGGTCGGGGGCGTCGACGTGGCCGCCACCGTCGACGGCGCTCCTGGACGGAGAGCGGGACCGGCATGCGCCGGTCGATCCCAGGCGTGGGCCGCCGCCGGCATCGAGAACCCGAGGACGGTGGTGACGACGACGAGCACCACCGCCATCGCCCATGCCGCCCGGGCGCGCCGATGACGTGAGGGGAGCCGTCGCAGGCTGGCGGCGCCAGGGTCCGAAGACAGCGGTATCGGGCAGGGCAAGGGTGGTCGGCGGCTCACGGTCATCTACCGGGGCGCATGTTAGGCGGTCCGATCCCGCGGGCCCGCACCGGTCCTGGTTGCCGTGGCAGGGCGGCCTCGGTGGTCGCGGGTGGGCGCATCACCGGAGCCACGTGCGTCGCCGTCGGTCCGCCTCCCGCCGTTTGGGTCTCTGTTCACCCGGCCCGACGGGGGTCAGGGTCGCGGGCGTGCGGCCGGCGCCGCACGCGGGACACGCACGGCCGTGGGTGGACGGGTCCACGTGGTCGACACGCGTAGCCCGAGCACGCCCAAACCCAGGCCCGCCAGCAAGCTTGCCGCGACGAGACCTCGCCGGACGCGAGCTGGGCGCCGGGCCTTCCGCTCGCCGTGCGCGTCCCGGGAGTCGGACGCGGCCAGGCGAACGGCCCGGAGGAAATGGGCGCCCACGTGGAGGACGACGAAGATGAACCAGGCGACGAAGGTCAGCTGGTGGATCCGGAACAGCGTCCCGATATGCCGCCCGCTGAGCCAGAGCGCCACGCCGGAGACCATCAAGATGACGGTCGAGATCATCACGAGTGGCCCGAGTACCCGGAGGAAGGGGTGGGGGGGCCCCGCCCGTCGGAACCGAGGATCACCCAGGTAGTACCGGGAGAATTTCCACAGGGTCGACCCCATCTTCACCAGGATCGGGGGGATCAACGCGAGCCCGATCACGATGTGCCACGAGACCAGCCTGGTGATCAGTGGAATGGTCAGGCCTTCGGCGAAGAAAAGGATGGCGAGCACGAGGCCCGTGGTACCGGTGAGACGGGCGTTGGCTTCGACGCTCGGGTCTCGCCCGCCTGGCGGTTCCCAGACGCCGATGATCCGGGCTGCCTGACGAGCCAGCGGCGGAAGCTCGGGATCGGCGGCGCTCGGATCGAGCACGCTCCCGGGTGGAACCGGTGATCCGAGGCCGGCGCGAGGACGGCTCGGGGGCGGGCGGAGCCCCCCGTCGATCCGGGTGCCCACCGGCTGCAGCCCGACGCCGGCATTCCGTCGAGGGATGCTTCCCAGGGCTGCGGCTCCTGAGGCCCGGGGCACGGGCGCCCTGGGAACCCAGGGCGCGGGATCCCGCCGGTGGGCGTTGCCAGCCGCCGAGCCGAGGTTCGCGTCACGGTCGAGATCGTGACCACGCCGGCTCGCCGACGTGTCCCGTGGGACCTGGCCTCGTTGCACCGACCGGATCTCGCGTTCCTGGGTCGTCATCGCAGAGAGGGCACGCATGGCACTGCCGTACCGGTCGATCGAGTGCCTGGCATCGCGCGTGGGGCTGCGGAAGGCGATCGCCAGGGCGAACGCCACGACGACGACCACTACCAGCGCCAGGACTACGATCACGTTGAGTTGCCTTTCCAGGGGTAGGCCCGGTTGGCCACGCCATCAACGCCGGCTGCTGGGCCGGCCGGCCCCGGGTGAGACGGGACCACCATTCCATCATCGATCGCGCCGAAAGAGGTGTCGGCCGGGTACACGCCGCCCGTGCCTCGCAGGGGTGGTGGACCGGCCCGTCCGGCGCCCGGCGTCCGCTGGAGAGCTGCTCCGGCTGTGTCCTTCAGCGGGCCGGGCCGGGTCCCGCCATCGGGCCGGCACTGGAGGGAGGCTTGGACCGCACGGGTCGGCTCGGCTCCAGCCGCGTGATCCCGCTTCCGGGGAACTGCGGGGGAGCAGCCTGCGCCGCGGCCGAAGAGGCTCCACCGACCGGAGCAGACGACGCCGTGCCATCCACATCCGTGCCACCATCCGGCGGGCGGAGGCCCGACTCGCCTTGCGGGACCGCGGTCGCTTCAGACGCCGCCATCCCACGGGTGCCGGATCGGGGACCGGACCGAGCGCGTCGTTCCCCGGAGGCTCGCCCGAGGTCCCGGGTCGCCTTGTACGAACGCCAGCGGTGGGCGAAGAAGAGCACGATCGCAAGCACGGTCAGCACGGCGATGACGTAGCCGGCATCGCTGAACAGGTGCAGGATCTCCCGCCACCGAGTCCCGACCCCGTAGCCGATGCCTGCCATCGCCCCGTCCCAGATGAGGCTGCCTGCCGCCGTCAGGAGACCGAAGGGAAGGAGCGGGACCTCGGCGACACCGGCGGGGAGGGCGACGAAGTTCCGGATGACCGGGATGAGCCTGCCGCCGAACACTCCCCAACGCTGGTGACGGTCGTACCAGTCCTCGGCCCTGTCAAGGTCGCTGTGGGTGAGGAGCACGTACTTCCCGAACCGATCGACGAACGCCCTCCCGCCAGTCCGGCCGATGATCCACGCGAGATAGGCCCCGACCACCTCCCCGGCGACGCCCACGGCGATGGCACCGGGCAGGCTCATGTGGCCGGTGGCGGCCAACACGCCGGCGAAGCCCAACGTGAGCTCCGATGACGTGGGGACGCAACAGGACTGGGCCACGCAGAGAACGAAGATGGCCACGTAGCCGGCGGAAGAGATGAACGCGGATGTCGAGAGGACGGCAAGCACGTCTCCATTGTGGCCTACGCGGCCGACCCTGTGGTCCATCCTCTGGGACCTTCGGCTGCTACCAGGTTCGACGGGCACCGTCGTCCACGGAGCGATGGGCGCGGCCATCGGTGGCCGGGCGCGTCAGCTCCCGGCCCGGCTAGCGGCGGGTTGTCGGCGGAGGCTCAGGTCAGCGGGAGAACCACGATCGCCGCTTCGGGCTGGGTCCCGTCTGAGCCTTTGCCGCCGCCGCACACTGGCATCGCTCGGCTTCGGGCACGTGTCCCAGCACCTGTTCCACGTGCTGGCCGCACCCCTTCCAGGAGGGACGACCACACGTTCGACACGTCACTTGTCTACACATACCCCCCAGGGTATCAGGACGTGCTACCCGCCGGGTCGCGGGTCCGGGATCTGTCAACCGGGTCGCGGGTGCCGAGGCCGATGCCGGTCGTCATCCCTCCCCCGCGACGGACACCGATGCCCGGTACTTGCCGAACACCAGGTCGGCGACCGACATCCCCCGGTAGTGCCGCTCGGGCGAGCCCGGGTCGTAGCGTTCGGCGCGCTCCGGGCGCTCGACGACATCGGTTGTCCACGGGTAGACCATGACGTCCCAGTTCGGCTGGTGGAAGAAGGCAAGGGAGACCTCGCCGCGGGGATCGGAGGAGTCGACCGGGGTGACCCGGTGGAGCGTGGAGAGCCAGTGCCCGCCAGTCCAGCGCATCAACAGGTCGCCCACGTTCACCACGAACCCGCCTTCGGGAGCATGGACCTCCGTCCACGACCCGTCGAGCGCCTGCACCTCGAGGCCGGTGCGCCCCGGGCGCTTGTGCAGGATGGTCCACGTGCCGTAGTCGGTATGGGGCGATGCCGGGAACTGGCCCTCGCCGAGGTGCGTACCGGGCGGGTAGCGGAGCACGCGCAGTGCCGACGTCGGGCGATCGTTGCGGGCGACGAACCAGTCGGGAGGCAGACCGAACGCCAAGGTGGTGAGCACCAGCAGGTCGTCGGCCAGCGAGCCCAATGCGTGATAGAGGCGGGACATGGTCGGCTCGAAGCGGGGGAGCCGGTCGGGCCAGACGTTGGGCGAGAACGCCACCCCGGACGGCTCGAACCGGACGTAGGGGTCGTCTCCCGGGTCGGGCGGCCCCATCGAGAACGACTCCTTCAGGTCCGGCGGCGCCGTGAACCGCGTCGTGGCGCTGAGCGCCTCTCCCTCGACGGGCACGTAGCCACGCCCACTCCTCCGGTCCGGCGTGCGTACCTCGAGCTTGGCCTGGATCGGCAGCTCGAAGAACTCCCGCACGATGCTCCGGGTCTCGGCCACGAGATCGGGTGGGACCCGGTGGCCGACCACACCGAAGAACCCGAGCTCCCGGCAGGCACGGTCGATCTCCCGCGCCACCGACCGACGTCCGTCGCTCCCGCCCTCGTAGAACGGCGAGAGATCGATGACCGGGAGCTCAGCCACGGCGGTGACAGTATCACGCCGGCTTCCCCGGCCTCCCGGCGTTCCCCCCCGAGCCCGCGGCTCACGGGACCGTTTCGGGCGTGGCGTCTACCGCCTCCTCGCTGGCGGGTGAGCGATCCGGAGTGTGCGAGTGGCGACCGAGGCGAGACGGCCACCAGTTCAGCCGGCCCAGCAGCGCCACCGTGGACGGCACGAGAAGCGTGCGGACGAAGAAGGTGTCCATGAGGATGCCGATGGCCAACCCGAACCCGATGTCCCGGATCTGGCTCGAACCCGGTCCGCTGCTCGCCACCACCAGCACCAGGAAGCTCCCGGCCAGGACCAGGCCGGCCGAGGTGATCGTGGGGCCAGTCCGCCCGACGGCCTCGGTCACGGCGTCACGGAGAGGCCGGTCGTGCGCCTCCTCCCGGATCCGGGTCATGACGAGGATGTTGTAGTCCTCCCCCAGCGCGAGGAGGAAGACGAACATCAAGAACGGGAGGATGAAGGTGAGTCCGCCACTGTGCCCGAGATCGATGAACACCAGCGTGGACAGCCCCAGGGCGGCCAGGTAGGAGAGCCCGACGCTGAGCACGAGGTACAGCGGCGCCACCAGGCTGCGAAGGACCAGGGCGAGCAAGAGGGCGATGGCCACGATGGCGATGGGGATGATGTGGACCAGGTCGTGGTTCGACGTGTTCGACACGTCGTAGAGCGCGGCCGCTTCACCGGCGACGCCGTTGGCCTCGGCCCCCGACGCGCCCGCCGCCCGGGCGACGACCTGGCGGACGGCGGGGGTGGCGTTCATCGCCGCCGTGCTCCGTTGCCCGCCGGCCCGGAGTGTGGCCTCGAACTGGATGGTGTGCCCTCCGGCGCCGACGAAGAGGGCGGTTGCCCGGTAGGCGTTGTAGGCGGAGATCGGCACACCGAGCCCCGGCGGCTCCACTGCCGGGAGATGCGCCGGGTCCCCGAGGGTGGTGTGGAGCGCCGTGTACTGCGCGGGCGTCAAGGCGCTCCCGGTCGGGTCGAGCGGGCCCGCCAGATGGGTGAAGTCGTGGGACGCCTCGAGCACCCCCTGAGCGGTGGCTACGGCGCTCGGATCATCCCACACCGGTGTCCGGTAGCGGAGGATCAGGTTCGCCGGGTTGGCACTGGCCCGGGGAAAGTCGGTGGTCAAGATGGTGTTGCCGACGGCGGCGTCGGACCCCTTGGGCGCCGACGTGGCCCCGCCGAAGCCACTGGAGTGGTAGCCGAGCGCGGCGCTGGCCAGGCCGGCGAACACCAGCACGCCGATGCCGAGGGTCACCCCGGGGCGGCGCACGAGGCGCGCCGCCACCCGACCCCACAGGCCGCGCCGATCGGTCGCGTGGACACGGCTGGGCCAGAACGCGGCGCGGCCGAAGATGGCCAGGAGGGCCGGGAGCAGGGTGAGCCCCGCCAGCAGCATGACGGCCACCCCGAGCGCCAGGGGGATGCCCAGGTCCCTGTAGATACCGAAGGTGGCGAACAGGAGCGTCAGCAGCGCGAGGATCACGGTGCCGGCCGAGGCACTGATGGACTCGCCCACCCGAGCGAGGGCGTAGGCGACCGCCTCGCGCGGGTCCCGTCCGTCCTGGATCGCTTCGCGGACGCGGAACACCAGGAACAGGCCGTAGTCCGTGCCGGCGCCGAGCAGCAGCACGATGAGGAGGAGCTCGGTGATCTCCGAGATCTGCAGGCCGTGCGCGCCGAGCCCACCGATGAACCGCATGGAGATGACGAGCGCGAAGCCCGGCGGCAGCAGGGTGATGAGGGCGGCCAGGGGTGCCCGGAAGATGATGAGGAGCAGGACGATGATGAAGATGAACGACAGGGCCTGGACCTTCCCCCCCGTCTTGTTGGAGCTGTTCTGGTTGGCGACGTTGGTGGCCACCGATCCGGCCAGGTGGAACTGGAGGCCGGCCGGTGCTCCCGAGGCGGCGAGGGCGCGGCTGATGGAGGCCAGCTCGGTCTTCTGGGCGGTGATGTCCTGCGGGGTGGCGTTGATGGCCACCGTGACCTCGGCGGCCCGGTCGTTCGGTGCCACCCCGGCCTCCTTGGCCGACAGCACCCCGGCGACACCTCGGAGTGCCGTGACGACATGGGCGATGCTCTGCTGGTCGGCGCTGGTCAGGGTGCCAGAGGTGGTGGAGGCCACCACGAGGACCGGGCTCTGGCGGTTGGTGTTCCCGAGGATCGGCGTGGCGAGGACGGCTGCCTGCTCGCTTGGGGCGCTGGCCGGTAGGAACTGGCTGTTGTCGTTGTTGACCTCGCTGCCCATGGAGGGAAGCCCCTTGGAGGCGACGATGGCGATCACGATCCACAGGGCCACGACGACGAAGCGGTAGCGCACGACGAGCCGGGCGAGGGTGGCGAAGAAGCGGTTCATGCGGGGGTCTCCAGGGTGGGTCGGGGGACGGTGGTCGAGCCGGTGCCACGGGCATCACCCGCCGGCACCCGAGGGCGTGAGCGGGTGCGTCGTGCACGGGCCTGGGTGGGTCCCGGGTCGGACAGGCCGCCTTCGACCAGTGCGAAGGCCTCGTCGAGCAGATCGACCAGGGACTGGCCCGGGTCGCCCTGCCGCCAGCGGGAGAAGGCCGCCTTCGTGAGGGCGACGGCGACGGCTCCCACCACCGCCGGGTACAGGTCGGTCTCGGGATCGGTCCCGGACCTCCGGGCGGTCGCCCCCACCACGGTGCGCTCGAAGTCGGCGAACATCGCGAGTTGGCGGGGCAGGAGCTGGGCCGGGTACCGGTGCACGAGCTCCATGCGTGCCGCCCAGTCCTCCCAGCGGTCCGGTGCGTCCACCAGCCTGCCGATGACATCGCCGAGCACGGCGCCGAGGGCCCGGAGGACCGGCTCGGTGGCGGGCCGAGCCGCCAACGCCTCTGCCAGCTCGTCGCCGAGGTGGCCACCGGCGCCGACGAGGGCGTCTTCCTTGCAGGTGAAGTAGTTGAAGAAGGTCCGCGCCGAGACGTCGGCCGCATCGGTGATGTCCTCGACGGTCACATCGGCAAGGCCGCGCTCCCGTACCAAGCGCACCGCGGCCTGGTGGAGCGCCCGTCGGGTCTCCGCCTTCTTCCGGGCCCGACGTCCTGGCGCACCGGGCTCCGACGCACCGGGCTCCGACGCACCGGGCCCCGACGTGTGCCCGTCGACGACGGTTGGCGAGAAATCTTGCACAGAGCGAAAGATTAC
>JAKADK010000100.1 GCA_021820665.1 Actinomycetes bacterium
GCGCGCTCGGAGGGATTCGAACCCCCAACCTTCTGATCCGTAGTCAGATGCTCTAGTCCGTTGAGCTACGAGCGCCGGGTACCGACGTCAGCCCGCTTCGGGGCCGGCCACCGAGTCTACCGGCTCCCCAAGCACCGACATCCCCCGGCCCCGCCGGCGAGCCAGTATCACCCGGCCCTCCCCGAGCACCGGTCCGCTCCCGGCCCCTCGCACGGGGACCTAATCGTTGACGAGGACGATCTTTCCCACCTTGCCACCGGCCGCGAACCGCTCGTATCCCTGGTCGGCCTCGGCCATCGGGTACGTGGCCACCAGCGGCACCACGGCCCGCCGGTCGGCGAGGAGCGGCACGACCTCCGCTTCCATCGTCCTGGCGATGGTCGTCTTTTCCGCCAACGGCCGGGCCCGGAGCGTCGAACCCCCGATACGGGCTCGCCGGGACATCAGGTCCATGAGGGAGATCTCCAGGCGTGCACCGCCACCGCTCACCCCGATGACCACGACACGGGCTCCCGTTCCGAGTGCCGGGATGACGCCGGTCAGGCTGGCGGCGCCCACCAGCTCGAGGACGACGTCGTAGGGTCCGGAGCTTCCCACCGTGTCCGGCGGGATCACCGCCTGGGCACCGAGGGCCTGGACTGCCTCGAACAACGAAGGGTTCCGGACCGACGCCGTCACCCGGGCGCCTGCGCACGCCGCCAGTTGGATTCCCGCCGTGCCGACGCCGCCGGCTCCGCCGGTCACGAGGACGTGCTCGCCGGAGACCAGTCCCGCCTGGGAGAAGAGGGCGTCGTAGGCAGTGGTGAACACCTCGGGGCAGCCACCCGCCTCGACCCAGCTCATCGAGTCCGGTACCGGGAGCAGCGTGGTCTCGTCGGTCACGGCCAGCTCTGCCTGTCCGCCGCCCCCGACGATACCCATGACCCGGTCACCTACGGCAAAGCGGTCGGCGCCCGCACCGCGCCCGACGACCGTTCCCGCCAGCTCGAGCCCCGGGATGTCCACCGGCCATCCCGGGGGCGGTGGGTACACCCCCCGTCGCTGTGCCAGGTCCGCACCGTTGATCCCGGCTGCCCTGACACCGACCACCACCTGGCCCGGACCTGGCTCGGGGTCGGGGTGCTCGCGCCACTCGAGGGCGCCGTCGACGATCGTCACCGCGTGCATACCCGGGAGGCTAGACGGCACAAGACGTTCTTCTTCCCGTCACCGTGCCGTGACGAGTCGGAAACCTTCATTCCTTACGATGACCGGTGTGTCCACCGCTCGTTGCCGGATCTGCTTCGAAGACGACGGATCGGAGCGGTCGGCACGCCAATCGCCAACGCAGCCCGGCGCGTCCGGGCCTGATCTCGTGCGGTCGGTGAGGACTCGCTCACTCCCGGCTGCACGACGAGGACCAAAGGGGAGACGGGAAGGAGGGCCGGTTATGACGATGATCGGACGTGGTGCCCGTGAGCTGATGGAGTGGCTGGGGATACTGGTCGGCGTGGCGGAGCCGGCTCCCGGCTCACCGCTCCCACGCTCCCGTATGCACCATCCGAGCGCCGGTCTCCGGCTCTCCGAGGTCGTCACCGACCGGCCCGACCGGCCCGACCGGCCCCCACTGGGCGGGCCCCCGGGGTCCACCGGACCCCGGCGCGCCGCGTGAGCTGTCCGGCCGCAGCTACCCCTCCGCCGGGCCGTCCGGTTGGTCGATCGCCAGATGGTTGTTGTTCCACAGCTTGATCCCTCCGAGGATCCCCGCCGCGTTGTCGACGATCGTCACGTCGTCGTCGAGCTCGTCCCGGACGAGCCGCCGGGCGTTGCCCCCGCCGATGTAGAGGTGATCGAAGAAGCAGAGCGCGCGCATATTGGCGATGGCCCGGTGCACCTGCTTCATCCAGTGCTCATCGCCCTTCTCTTTCCGCGCTGCCTCCCCGAGCCGGTCGTCGTACGTGTCGTGCTTGTAGAACGGCTGGTGGGCGATCTCGAGGTGGGGGAGGAGCCGGCCCTCGTAGAACAGGGCCGAGCCGAACCCGGTCCCCAGGGTCACGACCATCTCCAGCCCGTGCCCGGCGATGACCGCCGCTCCCTGGATGTCGGCATCGTTGGCAACCTTGGTGGGCACGCCGAAGGCGGTGGTGAGCGCAGTGGTCAGGTCGAAGTGGTCCCACGCCCGGGCCAGATCGGGGTCGACGGGGCTGCCCGGGCCGTGCTCGGTCGAGAAGTGGGGTGCAGAGAGGACCACGCCGGCCCGCACCATCCCGGGGAAGCCGACCGAGGCGCGCTCGGCGGTCGGCAGCGGGGCGACCAGCGTCGTCAGCGTCGCCACCAGTTGATCCGGCGGTATCGGGTAGGTGGTGGCCACCTTCACCCGGTCAGCCACCATCGCTCCACCGGCATCGAGCACGGATGCCTTCAGTCCGGTCCCGCCGATGTCGACAGCCAGGGTGAAGGGGTGCACCGGACTGCTCCCCGTCACCTCCGTCCCGGTCGCCGTAGGAGCCAGGGCCTCGGGGGTGCTGTCGTCGTCGCGCTTGGTCATGCCCTCACGCTAGGCCCCTACCACCGATCGGTGTGGAGCACGCGATCCAGGGGGACCCGTCGGCGCCACCCATGGCGCTCGAGATCGGGTACGTCCTCCAGGTGAGACACCGGGCCGACGCACAGCCAGGCCACCGGGCGGATGCCGTCCGGGATCCCGAGCAGCCGGGTGAGGAAGTCCTCCCGGTAGAACGACACCCAGCCCATGCCCATGCCCTCGGCCGTACACGCCAGCCAGAGGTTCTCGATGGCCAGGCACACCGAGTAGAGCCCGGCATCGGAAATAGCGTGACGACCCAGCACCGCCGGTGCCCCCCGCTCGGCGTCGTAGGTGACGACGATCGAGAGAGAGGCTTCCAGGACCCCGTCGATCTTGATGCGGGCGAACCGCTTACCCTGCTCACCCTCGAGCTGGCCGGCGAAGACGAGCCGCTCTTCTTGCACGTGCTCGTAGAACGCCTTCCGCAGCGCCCGGTCGTTGACCAGCACGAAGTCCCACGGTTGGCTCAGGCCCACGCTCGGAGCAGCATGCGCTGCTCCGAGCACGCGGGCAAGGGCGTCCGCGTCGATGGGTTCGCCGGTGAACTGCGCCCGGACATCTCGCCGGCGATGGATCACGTCGTAGAGCCCGGTGAGGACGGGGGAGTCAGGCGTCACGGCTCCCGAGGATACCGATGCGACGGGGCGCCTCGGGACTGGCCACGCGCGCCGGTGGCCCCGGTAGCGTCGTAGTCGTGCCCCGACCCACGCAGTACCGCCAGCCTCGTTTCGTCCCGCCTTCCGGGGCGACCGACCTGCTGATCGTCCGGCACGGGGAGTCGGCGCCCGCCGTCGAAGGCGAGCTCTTCACCATGATCGACGGCCAGGGCGATCCCCCGCTCGCACCCGAGGGTCGCAAGCAGGCCGAAGCGGTCGCCGAGCGACTCGCCTCGGCCGGGATCACCGCCATCTACACGAGCCACCTCACCAGGACCATCGAGACCGCCCAGCCGCTCGTGACACGCCTCGGGATCACGCCGACGGTCGATCGAGACCTCCGCGAGGTCTTCCTCGGGGCCTGGGAAGGCGGCGTCTTCCGTCAGAAAGTCGCCGAGCGAGACCCCGTCGCCGAGCGCATGGCGGCCGAGGAGACGTGGGAGGTCATCCCGGGTGCCGAGCCGGCTGGCGAGCTCACCGCCCGGGTCGAGGCCGCCGTCACGCGCATCGCCACCGCCCACCCCGACGAGCGGGTCGCCGTCTTCACCCACGGCGGGATCATCGGGGTGGTACTTGCCCTGGCCACCAGGTCCCGGCCGTTCGCGTTCGTAGGGGCGGCGAACGCGTCGATCTCCCGCGTCGTGGTCACGCCCGGCCGGTGGATCGTCCGGGGCTTCAACGACACGGCGCACCTCCCGTCGGGCTGAGGGGGGAGGCGACCGGGCAGGCAGGCGAGCACGTCCGGGTCCTCGTCACCGCCGTCGACGCCCGAGCCGACGCGGCCAACCTCTACGCCACCCTGACGAGCCGGTCGATGTAGCCCGGGCTGTTCACCGTCTCCCGCTCCGCATCCGAGCAGGCCGTGGCCAAGCTCCTCTAGGCCGGCGCCGACCGTGTGGTCAACCGTTGCAGCCGACGCGACGATCGCCGACGACGAGGTGCTCATCGTCATCGGGAACGCCGATCAGGTGCGGGCGTTTGCGGTCCGTCGTCTCTGGCACCCGACCACGCGATGGCGCCGCGCCCGGCCCCACCGGCACACCTCCGCCCCCACCCCTGCCCTCGTCGCTCTACTCACAGCCCCGGGTCTCATGTCCCCGGGTCGCTCGCCTCCCGGGCCGAGAGCCAGCGATGGAGGCCGGCCGCATTGGAGTGGACCCCGTTCAGGGTGTCGAGCCGCTGCCGATGCTCGTCTGGAAGCGCACCCGGCGGCGGGTTGAAGGCGGCGCTCAGTGCGGACGCGATGTCTTCGCCACGACGGAACGCCGCCTCGGCCACTTCCGCCCACTGCCGGAGTGTGCCGGTGGCCTCCTCCAGGAGATCGAGCGGCTGGGCCACGAGGCCGTAGTGGGCGAGCGCCAGCGCCGCCGGCTGCCGTTCGGCGAACCGCCGGAGCGAGTGCAGCGCCTGGTCCAGGTCGAAGTCGGGCGGCGGCGTGGCTGGGCGCAGGACCCCCACGTCTGGCAGCCGGACCCCGACGGCGTCGCCGGCGAACAGCACGCCGCTCGTCGTGTCGTGCAGGCCGACATGGTGCTTGGCGTGGCCCGGCGACTCCACCGCCACCAGGGACCGGTTGGGACCGACCCTGATCTCCTCGCCGTCGGCGAGCACGTGGACCCGGTCGGCCGGTGTCGGTTCCAACCGACCGTAGAGGGAGTCGAGGAGCGGGCCGTAGACCCGTGCCGCCGAGTCGACCAGCCGGGCCGGGTCCACCAGGTGGCGTGCGCCCTTCTCGTGGACATACACGGTGGCACCGGGGAACGCCCGGGCCACGTCGCCGACGCCGCCGGCGTGGTCCAGGTGGATGTGGGTGACAACCACCCCGGCCAGGTCCGTCGGCCCGATCCCGAGCGACGCCAGCTGGGCCAGGAGCACGGGCACCGAGCTCTGGCTGCCGGTCTCGACAAGGACCGGTTCCGGTCCCTCGATGAGGTACCCCGCCGTCACCCGCTCCCACCCGCCGAGCATGGTGTCCAGCTCGACGACCCCTTCGGCCACGGTCGTCACGGCACCCAGCGGCCGATCGGCGACCGTGGCCGCGGCCGGCAGGCGATCCGCCCCGTCGGGCTCCCTCCCGGCCGCCTCACCGGATGCCCTCGGCCCCACCCCATCGGTCACGAGGGCCGGACCTCGATCACCACCTTGACGTCCTCGGGTTGGCGGTCGAGGGCCTTGGCCCAGGACTCGAGTGGCACCCGACGGGTGATGAGCCTGGCGAGCCAGCCATGGTCGGCCGCGGACAGGGCATCCGCAGCCGCCTGGTAGTGCCGGCGGTTAGCGTTGACCGACCCGACGACAGCCTCGTTCTCCAGCACCATGGTGCGGTTCAGCGCCCCGGGGTCGATGCCGATCTCCCTCCCACCCGAAGACACGCCGGTCAGGCACACCACGCCACCCGGGCCGATGTACTCGATGGCGTCGAGCACCAGCGGAGCGACGCCCGTGCACTCCACGATCACGTCCGGGTCTTTCACCGCGTCGGGAATCGGCCCCGTATGGTAGGTGGCACCGAGAGCACGCACGAGGTCGGGTTTCAGGCCGTCGGTCACCTGGTCGATGACGTGCACGTCGATGCCCCGCTGCACACCGAGCAGCGCCGCAAGGAGCCCGATGGGTCCGGCTCCGGTGACGACAGCGGTCGTGGGCTCCCAATGGGCCCGGCCACCGATCCGGTCGATCTGCTCCCACGCCTTGGCGACGACGCTCGTGGGCTCCAACAGAACACCGAGCGTGCCGAGCGCCGGGTCCACCTTCACGAGGTACTCCGGCTGGATGCGGTAGCGCTCGGAGAGGTAGCCGTCGTGCTCCTTGATCCCCCGCTCTGTGTACTTGCCGTTCCGGCAGAAGTCCCACTCACCGACCGCACAGCTGGAGCACGGCACCGGGTCGGGACGGCGGACGATCCCGACGACGTAGTCCCCCTTGGCGAAGCCACTGGCAGCCGGTGCCTCCTCGACGGTTCCCAACGACTCGTGCCCCAGCACGAGTCGTTGGTGGCCGGGAGGTGCCCACCCGTATGCCCCCGAGAGGATCTCGATGTCGGTCCCACAGATCCCGACGGCCAGCGTGGAGACGAGCACGGGACCGTCGGACACGGGTGGTTCGCCGATGTCGTCCAGTCGGGCGGAGTCCTTGGTCAGTGGGATGACGGTCAATGCGCGCACGGGATCCTCCTGGTGATGGCGCGAGCGATGTCGCGGCTCTGTCGCTGGTGACACCCCACTCTCGGCTCGGTCACGCGGCCCCGCCCGCCGCCGGGTCGCCCTGCTCGTCCCCGGCTCGGCCCCGGTGGTGCCGGCCGGTCAAGGCTCGACCGGCACGGTGGAGCTTCCCGGCGCCGGTCGCCGACCGGTGCATGCCCCGGCGGGTCCGCTCCGCCACGTCGGAGCCCATGTGAGGCTTCTCCTCCCCTGCCAGCTTCGACACCGTGTTCACCAGCGACACATGTGAGAACGCCTGGGGGAAGTTGCCCACCAGCCTCCCGGCCACGGCGTCGTACTCCTCGGAGAGGAGACCCACGTCGTTGCGGAGGGCGAGCAGGCGCTCGAGGAGCTCTCTGGCGTCGTCGTCCCGTCCGAGCATGGCGTAGCAGTCGGCCAGCCAGAACGAGCAGGCGAGGAAGGCTCCCTCCCGGCCGGTCAGCCCGTCCACCTCCCCGGTGTCGGCCGTGCGGTAACGGAGCACGAACCCCCCGTCGACGAGCTCCCGCTCGATCGCCTCGATCGTGCCTCGTACCCGAGGGTCGTTTGCCGGCAGGAAACCAACGAGGGGGATCATCAGCAGGCTGGCGTCGAGCGCGTCCGATCCGTAGAACTGGGTGAACGCACCCTTGGTGGGGTTGAACCCCTCGGTGCACACCTGGTCGTGGATCTCCTGGCGCATCTTCTTCCACCGGTCGACGGGTCCCTCGGTACCGCAGTGCTCGCTCATCTTGATGGCCCGGTCGACGGCCACCCACGCCATCACCTTCGAGTGGGTGAAGTGACGGCGGGGGCCGCGCACCTCCCAGATCCCGTCGTCGGGCTGGCGCCAGCCGTCGTCCAGGAAGTCCATCAACGCCAAGACGAGATCCCACGCCGGCATCTCCACACCGTCACCGGCACGGGACGCCTCGTAGAGCGCCGAGAGGACCTCGCCGTAGACGTCCAGCTGGAACTGCCCGGACGCAGCGTTCCCGATCCGGACGGGCGCCGAGTGCTCGTACCCGGGCAGCCATGCCGCCTCCCACTCCTCCAGCCGGCGCTCACCCCCCGCCCCGTACATGATCTGCATCTGGGACGGGTCTCCGGCGATCGCACGGAGGAGCCAGTCGCGCCACGCCATGGCCTCCTCGTAGAACCCGCCGCGCATCAACGACTCGAGGGTGAGCGTGGCGTCGCGGAGCCAGCAGAACCGGTAGTCCCAGTTCCGGCCGCCACCCAGCGTCTCGGGGACCGAGGTCGTCGCCGCCGCCACGATGCCGCCGGTCGGTTGGTAGGTCAGGGCCTTCAGGGTGACGAGCGAGCGGACGAGGGCGTCCCGGTACTCGCCGTCGTAGGTGCACTGGGCCACCCAGTCGTGCCACCAGGTTTTGGTGTCCTCGATGGCGTACACGGCGTCGACCGGCCGGGGTGGTTCCTCGTGGGCGGGGAACCACGTCAGCGAGAACGGGACCCGCTGGCCTTCGACGACCTCGAACTCCGCCACGGTCGCCATGTCCGCACCCCTGGTCTTCACCGGCGTCCACAGCGACAGCCCGTCGGGACCGGCCACTGCCGTGAGCGTGCCGTCCAGTCGCCGGACCCACGGGACCACCTGGCCATAGCCGTAGCGGATCTTGAGGTTCATCTCCATCGAGACCCGCCCGCTCACCCCCTCGACCAACCGCACCACCTCTGGGTGGCGCTGGCGGATGGGCATGCAGTCGATGACCCGGACCGTTCCCTGCTCGGTCGTGAACTCCGACTCGAGCACGAGCGAGTCGCCTCGGTAGCGCCGGTGCGTAGCGCGGGTTGCCCCCTTCGGTGCCAATCGCCAGGAGCCGTGCCGGTCGTCGCCGAGGAGCTTGGCGAAGCATGCGGCCGAGTCGAACCGGGGCAGGCACAGCCAGTCGATCGACCCGTCCCGTCCCACAACGGCCGCGGTGTGAAGGTCGCCGATGATCGCATAGTCCTCGATGGGCAGGGTCACGCCACCATGTCTAGCCCGTCGTCCCGGGGATGGTGGCGCAGGCACCACGGCGGCGGGCGGGCGGGAACCACGGCGGCGGGCGGGCGGGAACCACGGCGGCGGGCGGCGGGCTGGCCGCGCCCTTCCCCGGCCGCGTGGCAGAATCTCGGCGGGGACGGCGCCGGGCACGTCGGTCGGGGCCGCGGCCAGCGG
>JAKADK010000101.1 GCA_021820665.1 Actinomycetes bacterium
CCACTGTTCCACGACGTCGGCCCAGTCGCGGCCGGTGGCGAAGGCATCGGCCAGCCAGGTGCTGAGATCGCTGCGCCACTGGTCGGTGGCCTCGATGTGCCCGACGTGGTTGTTCTGGAGGAAGAGCGAGGCGTGGAGGAGAGAGACGTCGAGCCTCTGGCCGACGCCGGTCCGCTCCCGGTGGTAGAGGGCGGTCGCCACCCCGAAGGACAGGAGGAGCGCGGCGGTGTAGTCCACGATCGACTCGACCTGGGGCTGGGGGCCGGCGGCGGTCATGTGGCATAGGCCCGAGTACGCCTGGACCACCATGTCCATGCCGGCGGCCCCGCCGAGCGGGCCGTGCTCGCCGAAGGCGGTGTTGACGGCGTAGACGACCCGGGGATTGGTTGCGGCGACGGTCTCGTAGTCGATACCGAGCCTGGCCGCCACGCCAGGCCGGAAGTTGGCCAGTACGACGTCGGCATGGGTGACGAGGGTCGAGATGGCGCCGGCCAGGGCGGGAGAGGAGAGGTCGGCGGCGAGCGAACGCTTGCCCCGGTTCTTGTTGAGGAACTGGCGGCTGTCACCGGTGGGAAGCCGACCGTTGGACCGGGACTGGTCACCTCCGAGGGGCTCGACCTTCACCACGTCGGCGCCTCCGTCGGCCAGGAGCTGGCCGCAGTAGGGGACGGCGATGAACCGGCCGAACTCCACGACCTTGAGGCCCGTGAACGGGCCCGGAGCACGAGCAGTCCCATTCGATGCTGGTGCAGGGCCGCCGGATGCTGGTGCAGGGCCTTCGGGCAACCGAGGCTCCCTTCTGTCGGTGCTCGTTCCTCTGTTCGTGCGTTGTCGGCGCCGTCGTCCGGCCGGCGGGTGGCCGACCGGTCTCCGGAGATGAACATAATGCTAAACTGGTGGAAGAGCACCGGCAACTGCCATGCACGGGACGAAGAGGATGCACGGGTCCGACGGCGTCGTCGGGATGGACGCGGGTGGGAATGGGCACAGGAGGGTGAGGTAACCGGTGGACACGCTGGTCTACGAACGCTTCGACGGGTACGCGGTGTTCACCATGAACCGACCGGACCAGCTCAATGCCCAGAACCTGGCGTTCTGGCACGAGCTCGGCGAGGCAGTCGACGAGTTCAACCGTGACCCGGATATGCGGGCCGGCATCCTGACCGGGGCGGGCCGGGCGTTCTCGGCCGGGCGTGACCTGAAAGAGGTGGCGGCCCGGGCCGCCGGCGGCTTGCCGCCAGCGGACATACCCGAAGCGGCCCGGGAGATGCTGTCTCGCTCGCCGAAGCCGTTCATCGCCGCCGTCAACGGTCTGGCCGTTGGCGGGGGAATGGAACGGGCGCTCGACTGCGACATCCGCCTGGCCGCGCCCGAGGCGTATTTCAGCCTCCCCGAACCGCGTCACGGCCTCGTCGCGCCTCTGGCCGTCCACCACCTGGTCTCCGCTATCCCCTCGGGCGAGGCGTTGGCGTTGCTCTTGGCGGGCGGCCGCCTCTCGGCCGCCCGAGCCTACGACATCGGGTTGGTCCAGGAGGTCGTCGACCGGGACCGCCTGGTCGAGCGGTGCACCCAGCTGGCCGGGCAGATCAAGGCGGCGTCACCGGCGGCGATCGAGGTGACGAAACTGGCGGCGCTGCGTGCCCGGAGTGGCTCGCTGGACGATGCCCGGAGGATCGTGACGGCGGCGTCGGAGCGTCTCGCCGAGGAGCGCGACCGCCGCGTTGCCGTGTTTACTGCGGCGCAGAACGGCCATGGGGTCGGCGGGCAGGACGGAGGCGCCGAGCGACGGCTGGCCGGTCAGTGATCGACAGTGCTGTCGACGCCCGAGCCGGTCAATCGCCGGCACCGACACCGTCGCCGGCACCCGGCCCGGTGTCGCACGCGTCAGAGGCGCGGTGCGCGCCGGGCGTGACGGCGGGGATGATGCGGTCGAAGATAAGCGATCCCACTCGGGCGTCGAGTTCCTCCACGTCGACCCCGAGCTCCCTGGCGAACGACTCCCGATAGAGGGTGTAGCCGTAGGCGGCGGTGACGAGGAGGGCGTGGAAGGCGGTCAGGTCGACGTCGGGATCGATCTCGCCGCGTTCGACGTCCTGGCGCAGCCGCTTCTGCACGCTGTCGCGTAGGGGCATGACCCGGATGGGCTCGGTCCCGTCCAGGACGAGCAGGGTGGTGAGGGCAATGGGCTCGGGGTGGGTTACCGTCGTGCGGAAGAACCGCGACCAGCGCTGGCGGAAGGGAAGCACCTCCTGAGCGGCTAGCTCGGCCAGGTTCTCATGGCCGCGCCGGCGCAACGCCCGCCGGAGCAGCTTCCCGCGGGACCCGTAGTAGTGGTAGACGAGGCCGCGGTTGACGCCTGCCTCGTCGGCAACCTCCCGGAGGTTCAAGCCCGCCAGGACCCCGTCCCGCTTGAGCAGCATGGTGGCGGCCTCCTCCAGGGCCGCCTCGGTCGCCGCCCGCCCCGACAGCGGCTCGTCGCCGTCGGGCGCGGCACCGACAGCCGCGCGCTGAGCGGGTGCAGCAGTGCGCCTCGGCTCGGACCGGATGGCGGTCATCTGCGAAACAGCATCCCCGTGTGCATGTTCATGGCGCGGCGCCTCCCTTGCTCTCGTCACCATCGTAGGGCGCGCGTGGCGCTGGTCACGTCATCCCGATGCCCGCGGCCGGTCCTCTTGTGCTTTCGTCCTCCTGTGCTTTCGTCCTTTTGTGCTTTGGTCCCTTTGTGTGTGGGCATCCCACCGTTCGTTGTGTGTCGGCACCGCGGCGCCCGGCCTTGACGGGATGCCGCCACCGGCGCGACCATGACCGCTGACAGAACGCTAACTTCAAGGGGGGACCATGCCCACGGTCACGACATCGCATTCGGCGTCCATCCACGAGCGGCTCGGCCACCCGGTCATCGACGCCGACGGGCACGACGTCGAGTACGTGCCTGCGCTGTTGGAGCTCCTGCGGGAGGAGGGCGGGGCCAAGGCGGTGGAGAAGTTCTCGAAGGTGCCCGGGTGGTACCGCCACACGCCCGAGGAGCGCTTGACCAACCGCATGGTCCGCCCGCCGTGGTGGGCGCTGCCGACGCGCCACACCGTCGACCATGCCACCTCGGTCCTCCCTCGGCTGCTCGAGGAGCGCATGGGTGAGCTCGGGCTGGACTTTACCGTGCTCTACCCGTCGGTCGGGCTGGCGGTGACCCACCTGGAGGACCCCGAGCTCCGGCAAGCGGCGTGCCGGGCGGTCAACCGCTACCACGCCGAGGTGTTCGGCGCCCATTCCGGCACGATGGCGCCGGCCGCCGCCATCCCGATGCACACCCCCGAGGAGGCCCTGGCCGAGCTCGACCACGCGGTGGGGGAGCTCGGCTTGAAGGCGCTCATGATGGCCGGGCACGTTCGCCGGCCTCTGCTCGACAGCGACGGGACCCGCCGCGGGACGTGGATCGACCCGCTGGCCCTGGACAGCGCCTACGACTACGATCCGGTGTGGGCTCGCTGCGAGGCGCTCCGGGTCGCGCCCGCATTCCACTCCGGAGGGATGGGCTGGGGGAGCCGGGTCTCGGTCACCAACTACATGTACAATCACATCGGGCACTTCGCCGCCGCGTCGGAGGCACTGTGCAAGGCGCTGTTCTTCGGTGGGGTGACCCGCCGGTTCCCGAAGCTCCGTTTCATGTTCCTGGAAGCGGGCGTCGGGTGGGCCACCATGCTGCTGAGCGATCTGGCCGGGCACTGGGAGAAGCGCAACGGGGAGGCGATGGCCAACTACGACCCCCAGTACCTCGACGAGGAGATGCTCGCCGACCTGCTGGAGCGTTACGCCAGCCCGCTGCAGCAACCCTACGTGGGTGAGCTCGATCGGCACATCAACCAGCTGTGGCCCGACGTCCAGGACCGGAGCAGGCTCGACGACTTCGCCGCCGCCGGCGTGGGCAGCGTGCAGGAGCTGGTCGACCGGTTCGTGCCCAGCTTCTTCTTCGGCTGTGAAGCGGACGACGCCACCAACGCCTGGGCCTTCGACACGCGGGTCAACCCGACCGGCGCCCGCCTGAACGCCGTGTTCTCCTCGGACATCGGCCACTGGGACGTGCCCGACATGCGCGAGGTGCTGGAGGAGGCCTACGAGCTGGTCGAGCACGGCCTCCTGTCCGACGGCGACTTCCGCCGGTTCGTCTTCACCAACCCCATGCGGCTCATGACCGACGTGAACCCCGATTTCTTCACCGGTACAGCCGTAGAGCATGCCGTGGCGGCGGAGCTGGCAGCGCAGTGACGGGCGGGACGACGCCACGACCCCGCGCCGTCGACCACCGCCGGCTGGACCGGCTGTTCTTCCCGCGGCGGATCGCCATCGCCGGGCTGTCCCCCCGCCCCGAGGCGTGGGGGCGTGCCGCCTACCAGTACCTGCGGGCGGGGGGCTTCACCGGAGAGGTGGTGGCGTTGCGCCCCCGCCAGCCGGACCCCGACGTGCCCGGGGTGGACAGCCTGGCCGACGCCGGTCCGATCGACGTCCTGATCGTGGCCATCCCGGCCAAGGGTGCGGTCGAGGTGATCGCCGAGACGGGGTCGGACGGAGCTGATGTCGGCGGGGCGGTGGTGTTCTCCTCCGGGTTCGCCGAGGAAGGCCACGACGGCCGGGCGCTCCAGGACCAGTTGGTGGCGGCGGCCGGCGAGCTTCCGTTCCTCGGCCCCAACTGCCTCGGGCTCGTCAGCGATCCGGGTCACGTCGTCGTGTCGGTGTCGGGGTTCCTCGGCCGGGAGCGTCGCGCCGGGCCGGTGGCGCTCGTGAGCCAGTCGGGGGCCATGGGCTTCGTGCTGGCGGAGCAGCTTCGCCGCCGGGGCGTCGGGTTCTCGTACTACGTGAGCACGGGCAACGAGGCGGCGCTCGGGGTGGCCGATCTGGTCGGCTACCTGGCCCAGCGCCCGGAGGTCCGCGTCCTCGGCTGCTATCTCGAGGGCGTGCGGGACGTGGATGCCTGGCGGGGGGCCTGTCGCCAGGCCACGGCCATGGGCTGCAAGGTGGTGGCATTGAAGGTCGGGTCGACGGTGGCGGCCCAACGTGCCGCTCTGTCCCACACCGCGTCGGCCGCCGGGGAGGCGGAGTTGTTCGAGGCGGTGTGTCGGGAGGAGGGGGTGACGCTCGTCGGGGACGAGGTCACCTTCGCCGAGGCCGTCTGCGCCCTTGGTCACCCGTCGGTGCTGCCGGCCCGACCTGGTCTCGGGGTCATCACCATGTCGGGTGGGGCGGGGGCGATGATCGCCGACCAGGTCGGCGTGGTCGCCGACGTGCCCGAGCTGTTGCCGGTCACGCGTGCGGCCCTTCAGGCGCTCGACGTCGGCTTGGCCGGGGACGGCAATCCCGTGGACCTGACCGGCATGTTCAACCGGCATCTCGGGCGCCTCGACGAGGTGATCGGCGTCGTCGGGAGCGATCCGTCCATCGACGCCATCGCCCTCTATTTCACGTTCGGGGATCGTATGCTCGACGCGTATCGGGCGCTCGCCAGGCACCTGGCTGACCTGCCCGTCCCCACCTGGTTCGTGTGGGCCGGCGCGCCCGACGGGGAGGTGCCGGCCCAGGCCGAGACGGCGCGCGTGGTGGCGACCATCCCCGACCTGGTGCGATCGCTGGCCGCCCAGCCCCGGACGCCCCCTGCGGCCGTGACCGGGGCGCTGGAGGTGCGGGCCAGCCGGCGGTCCGGCCCGGTGCCTGCCGGTCCTGTCCTCACCGAGACCGTGGTCGGCCCGGCCCTGGCGGCGGCGGGGATGCCCTACGTGGCCCTGGCCACCGGCCGGAGCGCCGAGGAGGTGCTGGCCGCCGTCGAGCAGATCGTCCCCGCTCCTCCGTGGGTGGTCAAGGTCGACCATCCTGGCGCCCCTCACCGAGCCCGTCTGGGCCTCGTCGCCGTGGGGGTGGCCGATCGTACGACGCTGGAGGGCACGGTCGACCGGTTCTTCCAAGCCGCCCGGGAGCAGGGACTCGACGGTGCCCGTGTGGTGGTGGAGCCGATGGTGACCTCTGTCGGGGCGATGGCCCTGGGCGCGCTCGTCCACCGGGAGTATGGACCGGTCCTGCTCGTCGGTCCGGGGGGAGCCCAGGTCGAAGAGGCGAGAGCGCGTCGGATCGCTGCCTGTCTGCCGCTGTCGGCTCGCGGACTCGAAGCCGTGCGTCAGGGGGTCGAGGTGATCGTCGGAGCGCCCGTCGACCTCGACGCCGTTGCCGACGCCGTCGTGGCCCTCGACGCGTTCATGTCCGAGCATCCCGAGGTCACCGAGGTCGATGTCAATCCGGTGCTGGTGACGCCCGAGAGCGCCCTGGTGGCGGTGGACGCGCTGGCGGTCGTCGGCGACCAACCGGGGTCCCCATCGGCATGACCTCCCGCCGTCGGTGGTGAGCGCCCGCCCACTGCGGATCGCAGCGCTGGTCAAGCAGATCCCGGCGTTCGAGGAGCTGGCCCTGGGGCCGGACGGGCGGCTCGTACGAGACGGGGTGGGCGCCGAGATCGATCCCTTCTGCCGCCGGGCCGTGGCGCAAGGCGTGACGATGGCGGCCGGCAGCGGCGGGAGCTGCGTGGTCGTGACGATGGGTCCGCCCGGTGCCGAGGACGCTCTACGCGAGGCTCTGGCGTGCGGGGCCAACTCGGCGGTGCTGGTGAGCGACCCGGCCCTCGCCGGGTCGGATTCGCTTGTCACCGCCCGTGCGCTGGCGGCCGTCCTGCGCCGGGAGGGACCGTTCGATCTGGTGCTGACCGGCCTCCACGCCGTGGACTCCGACACGGGACAGGTCGGGCCGGAGATCGCCGAGCTGCTCGACCTGCCCTTCGTCAGCGGCGTGCGAGAGCTGGAGCTGGTCGGGGAGCACCTCCGCCTCGGGTGTGAACGGGACGACGGCTGGGTCCGCGCCCAGGTCGCGATGCCGGCGGTGTTGTCCGTGGCCGAGCGCCTGTGCTCCCCGGCCAAGGCCGGACCCGACCAGTGGCTGCCGGCCGGCTCCGATCTGATCGCTCGTGTGGGCGTGGCCGAATTGGGGGAGGGGCCGTGGGGCGCCGCCGGCAGCCCGACCCACGTGGGCCAGACGCGGCTGCTCGTAACCGAGCGCCGCCGCCGGCTGTTGTCCGGACCCCTCGTCGAGCAGGTGCGCCAGGCGGTCGCCCTGCTCGAGGCCGGCGGCGCCCTCGACAAGGAGGTAGGTCAGGAGATCTTCGGGGTGCCGGTGGTGTCGGGTGCTCCGAGCACGGTGCCGCCACCGGCCGGGCCTGCGACGACCCCGGTCGTCGCCGCCCTGGTCGAGCCGGGGCGACCGCGCCTGGGGCGCGAGCTCCTCGGTGCGGCCGGCCGTCTGGCTCGTGGGATCGCCGGCGACGCGGTGGCGGTCGTGGTGGTAGGAGACGCGGCCCCGTCCACGCTGGCCGCCAGTGGCGCCGGGCGGATTGTCGAGCTCGTCCTTCCCGAGGCGTCGGCGGCGGACGGATCACCTGGCGGATCACCGGACGGACCCGACGAGGCGATGGTGGCGTCCGGGGTAGCGGACTGGGCGGAGGCGACCGCTCCGTGGGCCATTCTCGCGCCGAGCACGTCGTGGGGCCGGCACATCGCCGGCCGGGTGGCGGCTCGCCTGGGTGCCGGGTTGATCGGCGACGCCATAGAGGTGGAGGTGGTGGACGGAAGGCTGCTGGCGTGGAAGCCGGCGTTCGGCGGGCAACTGGTGGCGGCGGTGACGAGCGTCTCGCCGGTCCAGATGGCGACGCTCAGGCCCGGGGTGGTGGCCGGGGTGGTGGCTCGCCCGCCCGGCCGGTCGGACGACGTGCCGGCAGTTCCTGTCTTCAGGGTGGTCCTGGCCGAGCGGAACGGGCCGGTTGTGCTGTCGGGTCGGGTCCGCGACGCGGCGGCGGACCTCGTGCCGGCGGCTCCCGTCCTCGTCGGCGTGGGCCAGGGCGTCGACCCCGCCGCCTACGGGGATCTCGACGCCCTCGTCTCGCTGCTCGGGGCCGAGCTGGTCGGGACCAGGAAGGTGACCGACCAGGGGTGGCTGCCGAAGACCCGTCAGGTCGGGGTGACGGGACACGCCGTGTCGCCGCGCCTCTACGTGGCGATCGGCCTCAGTGGAAAGTTCAACCACGCCGTCGGTGTGCGCCGGGCCGGGACGGTCCTGGCCATCAACACCGATCCGGCGGCGCCGATCTTCGACGCCGCCGACATCGGGATCGTCGGCGACTGGCGGGAGGTCATCGCCGGGCTCACCGCCGAGCTGGCGAAGCGCGTGGTGACACCGGCCCGGTCGACCCTGCCGTCGGCGCCGTGACCGCAGCGGTCGGGGCGATGACTGGGGTAGCAATTGCCGGCCAGGTGCTCCAATTGGGGAAGCTGGTTCGTTGACGTATAGCGTCGATGAATTCCGTTGACATCCCCGCGCAGAAGTGTGACGATTACCCCGGATTATCAAAACGCTAGGTCCCATTCGGGACCGGCCGTCAGAGGGGGAGTGCCTGTGTTCCGACGTGCCAAGAC
>JAKADK010000028.1 GCA_021820665.1 Actinomycetes bacterium
CTGACCGGCGTGCTCGTAGCGACAGTGCGCGACCCTTCAAAAGGGGCCCCGGCGCCAGGCTGAACCGCGGCCTCGAAGGCCAAGGATGAAACGGCGTCGGCAGGCAGGCCCACACCCATTTTCTCGCCTGCGCGACCGCCCCGCAGGGGCTGCTGGGGCTGAACAGAACCAGCTGAGCCGGGTCCGGCTGGTGAAGGCCGATCCCATTGCCAACATCCCGCTCGTCCGGCTGACCGCTGCCGGCGTCGACCAGCGCTGGCGGCTCCACGATCTCCGTCACTGGTCGGCGACCACCGCCATCGCCCAGGGCCACGACATCTGCACGGTGCCCAGCCCCCTGGGCCACGCCAACCCGGCCATGACCCTCCGGTTCTACGCCCGCGTCGTCGAGTCGCCTGACAGGGGCCAGTTGCAGACGTGCCGGGGCACGTGCTGGACGGCGGTTGAGCAGTTGGGCGAGGGAGGGCGTTCTTCGTGGCGGTAGACGCGAGTTGGACGGTCGACGCCGCTTCGGTCGCTGAGCTCGTCTCGGCGGCCGGCATCCGAGCGTCGCCGCGTACGGGGTCACGAAGGAGGTCGCCGCCCATCCTCCCGACGAGTGGGCTCAGGTGTGCGGAGCGAGCGCGGTCTTCGTCGACGATGACGGTGCCGAGGCCGGTGAGGTCCTCGAAGACGTCGTCCTCGTGTGGATCGGTCCGCGCCCTCCCGGAACCCTTGCATTCCGGGTGCGGGCGTCGTTCTCGTCTCCGGACGGTAGACGACGGCGTTGCACCCCGTGGCAGGCGGTTGCCATCGTCCCGACTGGGGATTCCGATGCCACGCGCATATCGAATGGGGACCAGGGGACGACAGCCCCGAGTCCCCAGGGACCCACCAGAGGGCCGACCGTGAGCCCGCTCGGTAGGATGCAGCTATGGCGACGCGGGTGAAGATGTCTCCGCAGGAAGTGAAGGCCATCAAGCAAGCACTTGCTCGCAGCAGCCCGTCGATGGGCCGTAGGGCGAGTGCCGTTCGCGGTACTCCGGTGAAGGCGTCGAACCGACGGCTGACGACGCGCCGTTCCGGCCGAAGGTAGCCAGTCGGGCGCACCCGTAGGCAGTCGCCGGCACGGAGTCGCAGGCGGTGGCAGACTCGCCCCTGATGCCAGAACGCGACTCCGGCGACCGACGCGACTCCGGCGACCCACGCGCCCCCGGCCGTGCGGCGCTCGTCGAGCGCTTCACGTACTGGTTGGGTCGGGCGGCCGACTTCGATCCGGAAGGGCTGTCCGAGCTGGTCTCGACCGCGGAGCTGGCGTTGGACTGGAAGCAGCGCGTGGCGGACGGTGCGCTCACGACATGGCGCACCGTCGACATCGAGTCCTTCCTCATGGGCTGGTGCCCGGCGAAGCTCAGCGCCGATCCGGCCGACTGCGTGGCCGTTCCGGTGGCGATGGGGGCCCTCATGTGCTTCCTCGAGGACGAAGGCCTCCTCGCCCCCGGATCGTCGCCGTTGGAGGACCTCGTTGCCGCGGTGACGGGGCTCACCGACGACTTCCTGGCGGCGATGGGGGACCGGTCGCGCTTCGGCATGGCCAAGTCGCTGTTCGCGGCGGCGGCTGACGAGGGTGTCGATCCGACCGATCCCGCCCAGCTCGAGGGCTGGTTGGCGTCGTTCAACGATCGGCCGGAGGAGGAGCGGCGGAGGCTTCTCCCCGACACCGCCCTCGGCACGGTGCCGCCCGTGCCGACGCCGACGCTCCTCCCGATCGTGCTCCCCCCGGACGACGTCGTGGCGGCGTCGCGCGCCTCCGCCCCCGTCCTGGCTGCGTTTGCCCAGATGGCGACCTTCTTCGGGCCGGGACGGAGGCTGACACAGAAGGGCAACGTGTCGCTGGCCGATGCCCGTGTCCTGGTGGAGCTGCTCGGGACTGGCGACGTCATGGACACGACCATCGGGGACCGGACCTTCAAGACCACCAGCTCCGACGAGCTCCCCGGGCTACGCCTGCTCTTCGCCTGGGCCAAGAAGGCGGGCATCCTCCGGGTGGTCCACGGAAAGGCGGTCGCCACCAAGCGGGGACTGCATCTGGCCGAGGACCCAGCCGGGTGCTTCGATCGATCGGTCGATGCCCTGCTGGCGATCGGCCCGCTCACCTCGCAGCGGCAGCCCAGCCGCTGGCTCCACTGGCCCGAGGTCGATCGGCTGCTCGATGACGTGAGCGTGCACCTGCTGGCCGGCCCCTACGGTGTCGAGGGAGGGATCCCGCTCGAGCGCGTCGCCGAGGCGGCGTCGGCGACCGTCTTCGACACCTTCGAGTTCCGTGCCGGCACCGAGCTCGTCCGCGACTGCATCGGCGCCGACGTGGTCGACATCATGGACGCCTTCGAGCAGGCCGGGATCGTCCGCCGGGTGGGGGCCGATCCGGCACCACCCGGACGCCGCCGGTTCGGAGGATCGGTCGAGCTCACGCCGGCGGGCACCGTGGTCGCCCGGCGCCTGCTCGCCGAGCGGGGGTACGAAGTTCCGGTGGCGGGGCGCTTCGTGGGCGCGTCCGCAGTCGACCTCCTGCAGGGAACGGACGACGACGACTTCGCCGTCGTGGATGCCGAGCTCCGGGCGTGGCGTGCCGCCCGCCGTCCCGAGGAGGCTGCGGCCCAGATGGCCGATGCGGCGCGGTCGGTCGACGATCCGGCGCTCGCCAACCTGGCCCTCGCCGCCCTGGCCGAGATCGGCATCGAGGTGTCGGAGCCTTACGTGCGCGCCCTGGCGGCGGACTCCCCGGTGCGCGGTTTCGCCCGGTGCTGGCTGGTCGACCACGGGTTGGCGGCCGATGACACGCTCTTCGACCGGTCGGACATCGACGCCTTCGTCGACGTCCTCGCCCACCGGGGGGTGACGATGGGGCCCGAGGCGGTGGTCGCCGCGCTCGAGGTCGTAGGCGACCACCGGAGCCAGCTCGCCGTGATCGACCAGATGTGGCGGGTTCCGTCACCGGCGGCGGAGATGGCGCTGGTCGTCCTGGGCGAGGCTCACCCCTCGAAAGTGGTGGCGAAGGCGGCCCGGAAGGCTCGGTTCAAACGGCGGAGCGCCTTTGGCAACGGCAGCAGGACGTGATCGGCCTCTCTGCTCGCCGGGCTCCCCGGGAGGGTGGGCGACGACCGCCCTGCACGCGCCGGGCTCAGCCCCGCCAGAGGTCGGCGATCGCGGCCGCCTGACCGCGCCCCTGGGAGTCTCCTGCCCGTGCCGCGGGAGTCCTGACCGATGGGTCCAGCGGATCGGGCCCGAACGCGGTCGTCGCCTCCGCGTCGGCGGAGACGAGCAGCACGCGGCTCGCCTCTGACAGGGCGGCCACCTCACGTTCGACCTGCGGATCGGCCATCGGAGCGAGCACGAGGATCCGCTGGTGGCCGGCGGCCAGGTCGGCGTTGCAGATCGAGTGGACACCGCCGTCCATGTAGCGGGTGGTGCCGATGGTCACCGGCGGCCAGATGCCCGGAACGGCGCAGCTGGCGGCAACGGCATCGACCAGGCTGACGCCCGAGGCTCCGTCGAACACGCGCCGTTCGCCGGAGGTGGCATCGACGGCCACGATCAGCGTCCGACGATCCGGCCAGCGATCCGCCGGCACCCGACCCGAGATCACCTTCCGACGCACCGGCTCGGCCACGGTCCCGGCCGCGAGGGCCAGGGCGCCGATCCGCCGGCTCCGCTCGACGGGGTCGACGCATTCCTCTGCGATCCGGAGCATCGTCTCCCGAAGCTCGGCCGTCGACATGCCGGTAGGTCGGAGCTCGTCGTTCTGGAGCGCAGGGTCGACCTGACGCCGGTACCAGTCGTCGATCGGCAGCCCGGTGCCGAGCTGGGCGGCGACGGTCGCCCCCGCCGAGGTGCCGACGACGACGTCGGCGCCGTTGACGTCGACCCCGGCGACGACCAGGGCACGGAGAACGCCGGTCTCCCAGGCGATCCCGGCCAGGCCACCACCTCCCAGCACCAGCGCACGCGTCGTCATGGCTCCCTCCTCGCGCCACACGGTACCCGGGTCTGGAGCTCCGATCCGGTTGCGTCCCCAGGCTCCCCGCGTCCCCAGGCTCCCCGCGTCTCTGTGGCAGCCTCCGACGCCCGCACCAGGACTGCGGGCCCGGTTCATCCCCGGCACGCGTCGATCACCAGCCGGCACCTGGCGGGATTGACGACGG
The DNA here is from genome assembly GCA_021820665.1 of Actinomycetes bacterium. Classification (GTDB taxonomy): domain Bacteria; phylum Actinomycetota; class Acidimicrobiia; order Acidimicrobiales; family RAAP-2; genus JAKADK01. The sequence goes on from JAKADK010000028.1 coordinate 4,182, forward strand.
CCGTCGCGTGGTTCCGTAGTCTGTGCCGATGCCCACGCGCTGGACGCTCGACCGAGCGGGCATCGTCAACGTCTACCAGTACAGCCAGGAGACGCTGCACTTCGCCGGCGGCCGCCTGCTCTTGCGCGGCGTGAACGGCTCGGGGAAGTCGACGGCCATGAACATGCTGCTGCCGTTCCTCCTCGACGCCGACACCCGGCGCATCGACGCCGCCGGTGAGCAGTCCGGCGTCCTCAAGTCCTGGATGCTCTCGGGTCGCGACGACCCGCAGCCCGTCGGGTACCTCTGGATCGAGCTGGCCCGGGCCGACGAGCACCTCACCTGCGGGTGTGGGATCAAGGCCAACCGGTCGGCCGACACGGTCACCACGTGGTGGTTCATCACGTCGCGCCGCCCCGGGATCGACCTGGACCTGGTCGAGGGGCGGCACCCGCTCAGCCAGGAGGCGCTCCGGGCTGCCCTGGACCCCGAACCGGTGTTCCGCCATGACCAGCGGGCGGGGTACCGGGCCGAGGTGCGGTCCCGCCTCTTCGGCGGCGCCGATCTCGACCAGCACATCCGCCTGCTCCACGTGGTCCGCAACCCCCGGGTCGGCGACCGGATCGACCTGGACCTCCCCGGCTACCTACGCGACGCGCTGCCGCAGCTCTCCGAGGCGGCGCTGGAGGACGCCGCCCAGCCCCTTGACGATCTCGAGGAGCATCGGCACAACGTCGACGACCTCCGCCGGACAGCGGACACCCTGGGTGCACTCGTCTCCGTCTATGCCGGGTACGCCCGCGGCGAGCTGCGGCGCCGGGCGGCCGACGCCCGTGGTCTTGCCGCCGAGGCCGAGGCGGCCACCCGGGCGCAGGTTGTCGCCGACGGTGCCGTGGGCGAGGCAGAGCGGTCGCTGGCCGAGGCGGCCGCGGCGGTCGACCGTCTCGAGGGCGACGAAGCTCGCCTCCGGCGGGAGCTCGAGACCCTGCGCGCCTCCCCGGCCTACCAGGAGGGACGGGAGCTCAACGACCTCCGGGCCCACGTCAAGACCCTCCAGGCCATCGTCGATGGGGCCGCCGCCCAGGTGCACCGCCTGGCCGTCGCCCGGGCGGGTGCGGAGGAGTCGCTGACCGAGGCGGCCTCGGCCGCTACCGCCAGCCACTCGGCGCTGGCCGGGCACCTCCGGGAGCTGGCGGAGTGCCTGGCCCCGGCGGGCCTGGCCGCCCGGGCGCCCGACGTCCCGGCCCTGGTCGTCGCTCCTGGTGTCGGCGCGGGTCCAGCCGGCGCGGGGGAGGCGGGGGACACAGGGGAGGCGGGGCGCCCGCCGCCGGTCCGCTTGCCCCCGGCCGAGATCGACGGCGGCGCCGTCCACCGCGGGTTGGCGGCGGTGCGCCAGGCGGTATCCCATCGGCGCGGGGACCTGGCCGAGCTGGCCAGGGTGTTCGCAGCCGTCGATGCAGCCGAGCGACGGTTGGCCGACGCCCAGAGAGCCCACGAGGAGGCGGCCGCCGAGCTCGAGGGCCGGCGGGAGGCTTCCACCGCGGCCCGCCGGGCGCTGGACGGCGCGTTGCGGTCATGGCGCACCGACCTGGGCGCCTGGATCGAGCGGCTCGATCGGCACTGTGCCGCATGTGGGGTCGACCGGGGCACGACACCGGATCTCGGCACCGACCTCGCCACGCGTCGGGGCGAGGTGGTGGCCGGTCTCACCGGCGTGGTCGACAAGGTCGTCGACCGTCACGTCCTCGAGGTGGCGGGCCTGGAGGCGCGCCGCCAGGCGGAACGGGCCACGGTCGACGAGCTGGTCCTCGCGGTCGAGGAGTTGGAGGCCCAGGTGCTCCCCGCTCCTCCGGCCTTGGCCTGGCAGCGTCCCGGGCGCCGCACCGTCCTCGCCGAGGTGGTGGATTTCGCCGAGTCGGTCACCGTCGCCCAGCGGGCGGCGCTGGAGGCGGCGCTGGAGGCGTCGGGGATCCTCGGGGCAGAGCTCGCGCCGGACGGCTCGCTGGAGCTCCCCGAAGGCGGTCTGGTGCTCCGGGCTGGTCGACCGGCCAGCCAGCCGCTCAGCCGGTGGCTGACGGTCACGACCGAGGGGTCGGAGAGCGTCGACGATGGCCAGGAGGCGATCAGGTCTGTCCTCGACACCATCTCCACCGATCCCACCGATCTCGACACCATCTCCACCGATCCGGTGGATCCCGGCGATCCCGGCGGCGACCACGCCACGGTGGTCACCGCTGACGGCCGGTTCCGGATCGGCGTGCTCCGCGGACGCCACGTCAAGGCGGAGGCCGAGCACATCGGGGCCGCCGCCCGCCGGGCCGCCCTGGAGCGGCGCCGCGCCGAGGCCCGGAGCCGCCGGGACGCGGCCCGGGAGGTCCTTGCCCGGACGGAGTCCGAGGCCCGGTCGGCACAGGAGCACCTCGACGACATCCGGGCGATCCGGGACGCACTTCCCCCGGAGCTCCCGGTAGCCCGCGCCGTGGTCGCCGCCGAGCAGGCCGACGCCGACGTGGCGCGGGCGGAGCAGCGAGAGGCGACCCTGGCTGCTGCCGAGGCCCGGGCGGAGGCCGACCACGCCGAGGCGGTGGATGCCAGCCGGCGGACGGCGGCCACGTTGGGCCTGCCGCTCGAGCCCGAGGGCCGCCGCCGGGTCGCCGAGCTCCTGGAGGACGCCACCCGGCTCAGCCACCGCGCCGACGACCGGTGCGATGAGCTGGTGCGGGCTCTCTCCGTGTGGCGTCGGGCCGCCGAACGGCTGGAGCGGGCCATGGACGACGAACGTGAGTCGGTGGAGGCGCACCGGGCGGCTGTGGGCGAGCACGAGCTGGTCGCCGTCCGGCTGGCGACGCTCGAAGACAGCATCGGCGTGGCCTACGAGGAGATCGTGGTGGCCGTGACCGGCTGCGAGACCGAGCTGGGGCAGACCGTCACCGCGCTCGCCGGCGCCCGGCAGGCCCAGCTCGACGAGAAGGGCCGGGTGACGAGGGCGCTGGACCGGGCGGCCGAGCTCAAGCGGATGCGCGACGCGGCGGTGAGCCGAGCCGTCGCCGCCCTGCCCCGGCTCCGAGCCGCGCTCGAGGTCCCGGGCCTCCTGGCGGCGGCCACCGCCCCAGCAGAGCCTGTTGTCCTAGCCCCGGTGGAGGAGACCCCCCGGGGCGTGGCCGACCTGACCGCCGCCATCGAGCGTCGTGTGCCCCCGCCGGAGCGAGCGGGGACCACGGCCGAGAGCGTGCGCCAGTCATTGCGCCAGCGGCGGGACTCCCTGGGCGCCGGTTGGGATGCCGAGGACCGGCAGGACGACGAGACCCTCCCCCTCGCCGTGGAGGTGAACGGTCCCCAGGGCCGCATGCCGCTGGCCGACGCCCGGGCGCTGGTGGGGTCCCGGCTCGCCGAGCTCACCGCTCTCCTCACGAGCGAGCAGGACAACGCCCTCCGGAACCTCCTCCAGGGGATGGTGGCCCGTGAGATCGCCGACAAGCTCCACGCCGCCCGGGAGCTCGTGGCTCTGATGAACCGGAGGCTCGACTCGGTGAAGACCGCCCACGGCATCGGCGTCTCGCTTCGGTGGACCCGTCGCGCCGACCTGGATGCCGGGTTGGCCGGCATGATCGACCTCCTGGCGAAGCCGCCCGACCTCCGGACGGCCGAACAGAACCAACGCCTGCGGGAGGCGCTCGCCGCCCACCTGGACGAGGCGCGCCTCGAGGAGCCTGACGCCCCCTACCGGGACCTCGTCGGGAAGGTCCTCGACTACCGGACCTGGTACGACATGACCCTGGTGCTCCACCGCCCCGGTCGCAGCGACGAGCGCTTGGGGCGCCGTACCGCACTCTCGGAGGGTGAGAAGAAGGTCGTCTCGTACCTCCCGTTGTTCGCGGCGGTGGCGGCGTCGTGCGACTCCCTGGCGGAGTCCGCCCCCGACGCTCCCCGTTTCGTGCTGCTCGACGACGCCTTCGCCAAGGTCTCCGAGGACAACCACCCGAAGCTCTTCGGTCTGCTCGTCCAATTGGACCTGGACTTCATCGCCACGAGCGAGCGGTTGTGGGGCACGCACTCCACCGTGCCCGAGCTGGCCATTACCGAGGTGCTCCGGGACGCCGACCTGGGGGTGATCGTGCTGGAGCACAGTCGCTGGGACGGCGCCGTCCTGGCCGGGCAGGCATGACCGATCCGGAGGACGCGGTCGGCGCTCACCCGGACGACGCGGTCGGCGCCCACCCGGGGGCCGGGGCGGGTGCCCGGGCCGGAGCCGGGGAGGAGTCTGCCGGCGGAGCCGGTTCCCCCCCGGGAACAGCGACGGTGGCTGGTCGTAGCGACGACGCCGAAGACGCCGGACGGCTGCTCTTCCGGTACGTGACCGGCGACGAGTGGCGGGAGTACCGGGCCATCATGGGGGTCTTCGCCGGTACCTTCTTCTCCGAGTTCGCCCCCGAGGACGTGGAGGCCCGGCTGGCTGCGCAGGGGACGGCGCTCGACATCGGCACCGTGGGGGAGCGGCTGGAGAGCCTGCGCCGGTGGGGGAACCTCACGGTGTCGTCGACCACCGGCACGCCGGGCAACCTGGCCGACTACTACCGGCGTCGCAACCGCTACCTCATCACCCGTGCCGGCCAGGAGGTCCACGAGGCGGTCGAGGGGATCTTGTCCCGGGTCGACGAGGTGCGCGACGTCTCGACCGGTCGGCTCCGCTCCCTCCTCGAGGCGCTACGCGCCCTGGCGGGCACCGACGTCTCCGTGGCCGATCCGCGACACCTCGCCGACCTGGTGCGGGGCGTCTTCGACCCGCACCAGGCCTTCACCTCCGAGATCATGCAGTTCTCGGCCGCCGTCAACCAGTGGCAGAGCCGCTACGACCTGTCGGCCGAGGAGCTCGCCTTCTTCGCCCAAGTGCTGGTCGGGTACGTCGGCGAGCGGCTGGACGAGATCGAGCAGGCCACCCGGCCCATCGGCGTGGTGCTCGAGTCACTGGAGGACCGGGTCCCTCTCATCGTCGACCGGGCCAACCGGGGTCTGGCCGCTCGGGTCGAAGAGGCGGGGCTCCAAGGGGCGGTGGTGGTCTCCCGGGCGGCCGGATCGACGCTCCGGGACTGGGAGCACCTCCGGGGGTGGTTCCTGGGTGCGGGTGGGAGGCCCGCCCGCATGGACCAGCTCCGGCAGGATGCCGTGGCGGCCGTCCGCTCGCTCACGCTCAATCTCATCCGGCTGTCGCGGGTGGGGGTGGGCGGGTCGTCCCGGCGCGCCGACTACCTGCGGCTGGCCCGCATCCTCCACGCCCAGCCGGACCTGGACGCAGCGAAGGTCGTCACGGCGGCCCTGGGTCTCCACCTCCCGTGCCACTTCGGGGCCATGCCCGGTGACGGCGCCGATCCGGTGGCGCCGAGCACGCCGTGGTGGCAGGCGCCGCCGGCGTCGGTCCCGGTCTCCCTGCGGGCGCGGGGCGACACCACCGCCCGGGGGACGGCGAGCCCGATCGCCGATCGATCGACGGCCCAGCGGCTCATACGCCTCCGCCGGCAGGCCGAGCAGGCCGCGCTCGAGCACGTGGACGCAGAGCTCCTCTCCCGCGAACCTCTGGACGGTGCCACCGTCTCGTCGGCGGCGCTGGCCCGGTTCGAGCAGCTCGTCGGCAGGGCGCTCGCGTCCCTCCCGGTCCGGTCCGACCGGGTCGAGCGGGCGGACGGCGCCATCGTCTGCACGGTGGAGCGGGCTCCGGGGGCGACGACGGCGGTGAGCTCCCCGGAAGGAACGTTGACGCTCGTGAGCCTACGGGTAGCGCTGCGCCCGGTCGTCGCCAGCACCATCCCGTCCCCGTCCCCGCTCTCACGGGCGCTGCGGTGAGCGGGGACCCCCAGGCCGCCCAGGAGCGCCGGGTGGCGGCCCGCCATCTCCTCACCCACCCGCTCACGTGCCAGGAGCACGACCCCGACGTCTTCCGGCTGATCCGCCGGCACGAGACCGAGCTCGACCGCTGGTTCACCCAGCGCCTCGGCTACCGCCTCCAGCTCGGGTCCGACACCGCCCGGCTCTACAAGGCCGGCTTCGTTCCCCAGGGTCGCCCGCTGCGCACCGCAAGCGGCCGGGCGCTCCATCGGCTCGAGTACGTGCTGCTGACGCTGGCCATCGCCTCGACCGTCGCCGGGCCAGCGGTGATCAGCCTGCGGGACCTGGTCGACCTCATCCGCTCGTCGGCCGCCGAGGCCGAGATCCCGCTGACCGGCGACGGGACGGAGCGCCGCGCTCTTGTCACGGCGCTCCGGTGGATGATCGGCCAGGGCCTGATGTCCGAGCTCCACGCCGGCGTCGACGCCTACGCCACCGACGAGGCGGCCGACGCCGTGCTGAAGGTGCGACCCGACCGGATCGCGCTCCTGGCCCTTCCGGTCCTCGCACAGTCCGCCGACGGCGCCGACCTGCTCGACCGGGCCGACCGGCGCGACGCCACGCGCCAATCGTTACGGGCTCGGCTGGTCGAGGACCCGGTCGTGTACCGTGCCGACGTGAGCGAGGCCGAGTGGACGGAGCTCCGCCGACGGCTGGGCGAGGAGGAGCGGTACCTCGACGAGATGTTCGGGCTCGTGCTCGAGGCCCGAGCCGAAGGGGTGGCCGTGGTCGACCCCGCCGGATCGCTGAGCGATCGCCCCTTCCCGGCCGGGGGAACCGTGGGCCATGCCGCGCTCCTCCTCGTCGGGGCGCTCCGTCCCGACGGGGACGGGGAACGGTGGTGGGGAATCCCCGAGGTGACCGAGGTGATGGAGGCGCTCGCCGCCGGGCACGCCCGCTACTGGGCCGCCGACCTCGTGGCCGCCCCGGACCGGCTCACCCGGTTGGTGCTCGACCTCCTGGTGGCGCTCCGGCTGGCCGAGCACCGGAGCGGAGGGCCGGGACGGACGGGCGACGTCGAAGAAGTGCGGCTGCTGCCGGCCGCGGCCCGATTCGTCGCCGACGAGGCGGTTCGTGCCGAGGGGGGTCGTGGCGCGTCCGGAGCAGGGGGCCAGGCGGCCCTGTGGTGAAGGGACGACCGTGGTGAACGGGCGACCGTCTCTCGAGGCGCCCGAGCTGCGTGAGCTGTGGTTGGCGGTGCGGTCCCGGCTGGAGCGGACCGGCCCGGACAACCGAGGCCGCCTCCGGCTCCCGCCGCTCACGTCGCGTGGCCGGCTCCTGCTCGCCGCGCTGGTCGGTTCCCCGCTCTCCCCAGGTTCCCCAGCGGCCACGACCGCCACGACCGTCGATCTGGGTGCCCTCGAGCGTTCGCTGGCGGCGCTGGGTGTCGGTGCGACCCTGCCCGACGCGTTGTCGGCGCTCGGCTATCCGGTGTCGGCGGAGGCCGCCCGGCGCCGGGCGGCCCGCCGTGCCGGTCAGGAGGCGCGGGAGGCGGTCAGGGCGGAGGTGGCCACGTGGCCCGAGCCGTGGGCGGTCCGGTGGATCGACGAGGTCATCCGGGCCGGCGTGCTCGCCGGATCGGAGACGCCCGACGCGCTCGACCTGGTGCGCACCACACGAACGGTGCTGGACCGGATAGACACCGAGGGACGGCGGACCGGCGGGATCGCTCGCGTCGACCTGGCGGCCGAGGTGCTCGGCTCGTCGCACGCCCTCGATCGGGGCACCAAGGCGGAGGCGATGGTGACCCGGGCACTTCGGCACCGCTTCCCGGGCTCGGACGCCCGTGATGCGTGGGACCGGGCCGGCATCCAGATGGACCTGGTGTCCGCCCCGGCACTGTCGTGGGGTCTCCGGGCTGCCCCGTCGTCCCCGATGGCCCGCTTCCTTGACGAGGCGGTTCGGCTTGGCATCCCCGTCCACCTGAGCCAGCTCGCGCTGCGAGCCCAGCCGATCGCCGTGACCACCGGCACTGACGTGCTGGTGGTCGAGAACCCGCGGATCGTCGAGGCGGCCGCCCAGCGGCGGACGCCGTTCCCCGTCGTGGCGCTGAACGGGAACCCCTCGGGGGCGGCCCTGCTCCTGGTCGACCAGCTCCTCTCGTCCGGTGGCGCGCTCCGGTACCACGGGGACTTCGACGCCGCGGGCCTCCGGATCTGCGCCCGGATGCACGATCTCGGACTGGTGCCCTTCGAGATGGACAGGGCCGCTTATCTGGCGGCGGTGGACGACGCCCGCTCCCGGGGGGCGCCGCTCCCCGCCGACCCGCACCCGGCACCGCCGACCCCGTGGGACCCCGCCCTCCAGGCCGCCTTCGACGCCTGCCGCCGGATCGTCCACGAAGAGCGCCTCCTGGCGACGCTCCTGCACCAGCCGGAGCCCTGAGCCCTGAGCCCTGAGCCCTGAGCCCTGAGCCCTGTCACACGTTCCGGCGGTAGGTGCCTCCCACCTCGAAGAGCGCGTCGGTGATCTGGCCCAGCGACGCGCTCCGGACCGTCTCCATCAGGGTGGCGAAGACGTTCCCGCCTGACAGCACGGTGTCGCGTAGCCGGGAGAGCGCCTGGTCGGCGTCCTCTGCGTGCCGCTCGTGGAAGGCGGCCAGCCGCCGCAGCTGGCTCTGCTTCTCGGCCTCAGTAGCCCGGGCCAGCTGGAGGCCGGCCGGGGGCGAGGCGCTCGTCGGAGTGGTGAAGGTGTTCACTCCCACGATGGGTAGCGATCCGTCGTGCTTGGCGCGCTCGTAGGCCAGCGAGTCGTCCTGGATCCGGCCCCGCTGATAGCCGGTCTCCATGGCCCCGAGCACCCCGCCCCGCTCGGAGAGGCGATCCAGCTCGTCCAGGACCGCCGCCTCGACGAGGTCGGTCAGCTCCTCCACGACGAAGCTGCCCTGGAGGGGGTTCTCGTTGGCTGCCAGGCCCCACTCCTTGGCGATCACCAGTTGGATGGCGAGCGCCCGGCGGACCGACTCGTCCGACGGGGTCGTCACCGCCTCGTCGAAGGCGTTGGTGTGCAAGCTGTTGGCGTTGTCGTAGACAGCGCAGAGCGCCTGCAGGGTCGTCCGGATGTCGTTGAACGCCATCTCCTGGGCATGGAGGGAACGTCCCGAGGTCTGGACGTGGTACTTCAGCCGCTGTGACCGCGGGTTGGCGCCGTACCGGTCCCGCATGGCGACGGCCCAGATGCGCCGGGCCACCCGGCCGATCACGGTGTACTCGGGGTCCATGCCGTTGGAGAAGAAGAACGACAGGTTGGGAGCGAAGTCGTCGATCGCCATCCCCCGGGCCAGGTAGGACTCCACGTAGGTGAACCCGTTGGCCAGGGTGAACGCCAGCTGGGTGATGGGGTTGGCTCCGGCCTCGGCGATGTGGTAGCCCGAGATGGACACCGAGTAGAAGCGCTCCATGGCATGGGCGATGAAGAACTCCTGGATGTCGGCCATCACCTTGAGGGAGAAGTCGGTCGAGAAGATGCAGGTGTTCTGGCCCTGGTCCTCCTTGAGGATGTCGGCCTGGACGGTGCCCCGGACGGCACGCAGGGTCCGGGCCCGCACCTCGGCCTCCTCCACCTCGGTCGGGGTGCGGCCGTGCTCGGCGGTGAACCGCTCGACCTGCTGGTCGATGGCCGTGTCCAGGAACATGGCGAGAATGGTGGGGGCGGGACCGTTGATGGTCATCGACACCGAGGTGGCCGGGTCGCACAGGTCGAACCCGTCGTAGAGGGCCTTCATGTCGTCGAGGGTGGCGATCGAGACGCCCGAGGTCCCGATCTTGCCGTAGACGTCGGGCCGGGTGTCGGGATCCCTCCCGTAGAGGGTGACCGAGTCGAAGGCGGTCGACAGCCGGGTGGCGGGCTGGCCTTCGGCCAGCAGGTGGAAGCGTCGGTTCGTCCGGAACGGGTCGCCCTCCCCGGCGAACATCCGGGCCGGGTCCTCGTTCTCCCGGCGCAGGGGGAACACCCCGGCCGTGAACGGGAAGTGCCCGGGCAGGTGCTCGGAGCGCAACCAGCCCAGCAGGTCGGCGGGGTCGGTGGCCCGGGGGACCGCCACGCGGGGCAGGCGCGTGCCCGAGAGTGAGGTTCTTCCGGGAGCTACCCGCGCCCCATCTCCGCCGGCGGCGGCGTCGTCGCCGGTGAGCTCGTGGCGGAGCCGTTCCAGCTCGTCGAGGAGCTTCCGGTCGTCTGCATCGACGGCGGCGTCGAGCTCGTCGGCCAGCCGGGCGAGGTCGGCGGGCGTGGCTCCGGCGCGGTTGTCGTCCCGGCCAGCGACGAGCTCGGCCGTGGCCCGGACCTGGGTGGCGCGACGCAACGCCGCCACCTTCTGCCGGGTCGACCGGTGGTAGGCGCGCACCGTGCCGGCGATCTCGGCCAGGTAGCGGGCGCGTTCGGCCGGCACGAAGGGGGACGACCGGGTCGACGCCCGGATGGGCACGGGCGCGAGCCGGGGGTGGCATCGGGGCAGCCCGCGCTCACAGAGAAGATCACGCACCGTCTGGTAGAGAGCGGTGGTGCCGTCGTCGTCGAAGTGGGCGGCGACCGTGCCGAAGATCGGAGACGACTCGGGATCCCCGGTGCCCGGTCGGCTCCGTGCCCACTGACGCCGCACCGCCCGGAGGGCGTCCTGTGCGCCGTGGCGGTCGAACTTGTTGATGGCGACGACGTCGGCCAGGTCGAGCATGTCGATCTTCTCGAGCTGCGACGGTGCTCCGAACTCGGGGGTCATGACGTAGAGCGAGAGGTCGGCGACGTCGACCACGGCTGCGTCTCCCTGTCCGATCCCGGGGGTCTCGACCACGACGAGGTCGAAACCCGCGGCCCGGCAGGCGCAGATGGCCGCCGGGACGGGGGAGGGGATCTCCGAGGTGCTCCCCCGGGTCGCCATGGAGCGGAAGAACACCAGGGGAGTGTCGATGGCGTTCATGCGGATGCGATCACCCAGCAACGCCCCGCCGCCCCGCCGTTTCGTCGGGTCGACGGCCAGCACGGCGACGCGGAGCGTGTCGCCGTAGTCCAGCCGGAAGCGGCGGAGGAGCTCGTCGGTGAGCGACGACTTCCCGGAACCCCCGGTGCCGGTGATCCCCAACACGGGTGCGCGCCGTCCCGCGGCGGCCGAGGTCAGACCGTCTCGGAGCGATGACGGGAGGGCACCGGCCTCGATGGTGGTGATCGCCCGGGCGAGCGCGCCTGTCCGACCGGCCAGGACGTCGTCGAGGTCGACGGTCTGTGCTGCCAGGTCGATGTCGCACTCCTCGATCAGGAGGTTGACCATCTTCTCCAGCCCGAGCCGTTGCCCGTCGGCTGGAGAGAAGATCCGGCGGACACCGGCGGCCTCCAGGGTGGCGATCTCGGCCGGGACGATGACCCCGCCGCCCCCGCCGTAGACGTGCACGTCGGGTCGCCCCGCCTCGGCGAGGCGGTCGACCAGGTAGGTGAAGTACTCCAGGTGGCCGCCCTGGTAGGAGCTGACCGCCACGCCCTGGACGTCCTCGGCCACGGCGGCGGCCACGACGTCGTCGACCGACCGGTTGTGTCCCAGGTGGACGACCTCGGCCCCCTGGGCCTGGAGGAGGCGCCGGATCATGTTGATCGCCGCGTCGTGGCCGTCGAACAGGCTGGCGGCGGTCACGAACCGGACCGGGAACCGGGGTCGGACGAGATCGGCGGCCCGAGCCGCAGGGACGGGGGTGGCGGTCGCTGCAGAAGACATACGTCTTACAATAGTCTGATGTCCAAATAAATGCTGCCCGTCGCCGGTAGGGTGGGGCCGTGCCCGCACGCAAGCGCCTCCGCTTCGATCCCATCGCCGAGGCGCGCCGCCAGTGGGTCGAGCGAGGGTGGGGGAATGCGGCCAGCGGGATGGCGCTGGTCACCTCGATCATGCGGGCCCAGCAGATCTACCTGGGCCGGATCGACGCCGTGCTCCGCCCGTTCGGCCTCACGTTCGCCCGGTTCGAGCTGCTCACGCTACTCAGCTTCACCCGGTCGGGAGCGCTGCCCCTGTCCAAGGCGGGCGAGCGGCTCCAGGTTCACCCGGCGTCGGTCACGAACGTCGTCGACCGGCTCGAGTCCCAGGGCCTCGTCCGCCGCCTGCCCCATCCCACCGATCGGCGCACCACCCTGGTGGAGATCCTCCCCGCCGGCCGCCGGGTGCTGGCCGCCGCCACGGCAGCGCTCAACTCCGAGGTGTTCGAGTGCCCGGGAGTGGCCACCGAGGAGGCAGACGCGGTGGTCGCGCTCCTCGGCGGGCTGCGGCGGTCCGCCGGGGACTTCGAAGCCTGACGCCGCGCCCGGAACGGTCGGAGCGAGCGGGCCATCGGGAAGGCGAACGATCGGAGCGGGCGGGCCGTCGGCCGATGGGGGGGTGACGGTCAGTCGTCGGCGAGGGCGGCGGCCAGGCGTTCGAGCGCGCCGGCGGTCCGTTCCCCCCACCAGAAGAGGTCCTTGCCGTCCACGAGCCGGGTCGGCGCCACCGTCTCCAGCTCGCTCCGATGGCGGTCGCCGAACGGGTAGGGTTCGCTCGGCGCCACCACGAGGTCGGGATGCCGGCCGGCAGCGTCCTCCAGCGTCGTCTCGGGGTACGGGCCGTCGTGGTCGAACACGACGGCGATCCCGATCCGGGACAGGAGCGAGGCGCCGTAGGTCGGGACGCCGAGTGCCATCCAGGGCCGGCGCCAGATGGGGACGAAGGCCCGAGCGCGGACAGGGCGGACCGCAGGGAGGGGGGCGGGAGGGGTCCGCTCGGCGCCGATCCGGGTGGCGAGTCCTGCCATCGCCGGCTCCACGTCGGCGACCGAGCGGATGTGGAGGACGTGGACGGGCACGCCCCGGGCTACCAGTGCGTCGTGGTCCTCCCGCCGGTTCTCCTCGGCGTCCAGCACCACCAGGTCGGGAGCGAGGCTGGCGATCCGCTCGATGTCGGGGTTCTTCGTGCCTCCCACGTGGGTGAGGTCGGGCCGTTCGCAGAACCGCGTGCAGGCCACGGGCGGGTGGCCCCACGCCGTGAGCGTCTCGGTGACCGAGGGAACCAGGCTGACGATCCGCATCACGGACGATCCCGCTCCACGGTCGTCCCTCCCGTCTTCCCCATCTCTCCCGCGCGGCATCCCTCCATCGTGCCCGCTCCGCGAGGTTCCACTACGGTGGCGCGGCGTGACGGCCGACCGGCTCGCGGGATGCGAGGTGACGTTTCTCCCCGCCGACCCCCCTCGCCAGGGCCGGTTTGCCCTCTACGAGCCCGTCCCGGCTCGCGGTTCGGCGCCCCGGGGCTCGGTGGCGGACCTGCCCGACCAGCTGGAGGTCGCCGTCCCCGCCGCCAACGGCGCCCGCCGTCGGAAGGTGCCGGCCCGATTGCTGACCGTGGCCGAGGCGGCGGTCGCCCTGCGGGATGTGCCGGCGGCGTCGACCGGCGGGGCGTCGACCGGCGGGGCGTCGACGAGCGCCTCGGCCTGGTCGGCGGTGCTCGTCGCCGGGCTCGTCCTCGTGGCCCGGGGGCGGTTGGTCCCGTCGGTCTCGGCCACGGGGACCGACGAGTGGCGGGCCGGACCCCTCGACCCCCACGACGAGCGTCTCCTCGCCGACCTGGCCGCCGCCTTCCCGCCCGCCGCCTACGCAGCAGCCCTCCCGGGACGGAGCCCCATCCGCCTCCCCACCCCGGCGGCCCTGGTGCACGCGGCGTGGGACGCCCTGGCCGACACCCTTCCCCGCAGCGCGGCGGCACCGGTGGTGACCGGATCCCCGCTGTTCAGCGGGAGGGAGGCCCAGCCGGCCGGGCATCTCCGCTCGTGGCTCCTCGACGCCTCACGGGGGATCGAGGGTGGGGCCACCGTGGCGCTCCGGGTCGAGCTGGACGGCGACGAGGACGAGCTCGGAAACGAGGGCGGCGCCGGCCACACGGACGTGGGCGAGGACCAGCTCGGAAACGAGGGCGGTGGCGGCGGCGCGGACGGGGGCGCCGGGGCGGCTCGGGTGGCGACCGCCGTCCTCGAGCTCACCAGCCGCGTGGAGCCGAGCCTGGTGGTCGACGCCGCCGACCTCTTCGGGAGCCCGGCGGCCGTACTGGCCCGCTTCGGAGCTGACGCCGAGACCGACCTCCTCCTTGCCCTCCGGCGGGGGGCCCGGGTCTGGCCCCCACTGGAGGAGCTCTTGCACCAGCGGGCGCCCGCCTCGCTGGCCCTCGACGAGGCGCTCCTCGACGACCTCCTCGGCCGGGTGCCGGCCGAGCTGGCGGCGGCAGGCATCGAGGTGCGCTGGCCCGCCGACCTCCTCGCCGGCGGTCTCGCCCTCCAGGCGACGGTCGCCGAGCAGCCGGGCAAGGTGGACGAGGCCGGGTTCAGCCTGGCCGACCTGGTGGAGTTCCGCTGGCAGGCCACGCTCGACGGGGAGCTGCTCTCGCCTGAGGAGATCGACCAGCTGGCCGAGGCCAAGCGCGGCCTGGTGCGTCTCCGGGGCCGCTGGGTGGCGGCCGACCCCGACCTCCTCGCCATCCTCCAGGAGCGACGGACGCGGCGGCTCACCGCCGGCGAGGCTCTCGGCGCGCTCCTCGCCGGGACGGTCCAGGTCGACGGCCAGAGCGTGCCGGTCGTGGGCGAGGGCAGGGTCGCCGATCTGGCCGGGATGCTCGACCGGCTCCACGACGGGACCGGGGACGGCCAGACGATCAGCGCTCCGGCCGGGCTCGCCGCCGAGCTGCGCCCCTACCAGGAGCGGGGCGTGGCGTGGCTGGCTGCCATGGTGGGGAGCGGGATCGGCGGCTGCCTGGCCGACGACATGGGGCTGGGGAAGACGATCCAGGTCATCTCGCTCCACCTCCATCGCCGGAGCGAGCAGGCCGGGCCCACCCTCGTGGTGTGCCCGACCACGTTGCTGGCCAACTGGGAGCGCGAGGTGCGACGGTTCGCGCCCGACGTCCCGGTCCGTCGGTACCACGGGGCGGGCCGGAACCTCGACGACCTCGCTCCCGACGAGCTGGTGGTCTCCAGCTACGGCGTGGCTCGTCTCGACCGGGAGGCGCTCGGCGCCGCCGGGTTCGGCCTGGTGGTGGCCGACGAGGCCCAGCACGCCAAGAACCCGGCATCGGAGACGGCCCGGGCCCTGCGCGCCATCAAGGCGGGGGCCCGGGTGGCACTGACCGGGACGCCAGTCGAGAACCGCCTGAGCGATCTGTGGGCGATCCTCGACTGGACGACGCCGGGCCTGCTCGGGCCGCTCGAGCGGTTCACGCGGACGGTCGCCACTCCGGTCGAGCGGTACCGGGACCCGGTGGCGACCGAACGGCTGGCACGGACGGTGCGTCCCTTCATCCTCCGCCGGCGCAAGACCGACCCGGGGATCGCGCCCGACCTGCCGCCGCGCACCGTCACCGATGTCCCGGTGCCGCTCACGAGCGAGCAGGTCACCCTGTACGAAGCCGAGGTCCGTGAGGCGCTGGCCAAGATCCGGTCGAAGAAGGGGTTCGAGCGCCAGGGCCTCGTGCTCCGGCTCCTCACCGTGCTGAAGCAGATCTGCAACCACCCGGCCCACTACCTCCACCAGGCCGGCCCGCTGCCCGGTCGCTCCGGGAAGTTCGCCGCCCTGGAAGAGCTGCTCGGCGTGATCGTCGCCGAGGGGGACCAGACGCTCGTCTTCAGCCAGTTCGTCGAGTGCCTGGCCCTGGTCGAGGCCCGGCTGGCCGACATCGGGGTCCCCACCCTCTTCCTCCACGGGAAGGTCCCGGCCAAGCGACGGGCGTCCATGGTCGACGAGTTCCAGGCCGGCGCCGTGCCCGTCTTCCTGCTCTCGCTCAAGTCGGCCGGCGTCGGCCTGAACCTCACCGGGGCCACCCACGTCGTCCACGTCGACCGGTGGTGGAACCCGGCCGTCGAGGACCAGGCGACCGACCGGGCCCACCGGATCGGCCAGGACCGGCCGGTCCAGGTGCACCGGCTCATCGCCGAGGGGACGCTCGAGGACCGGATCGCCGAGCTCATCGAGAAGAAGCGGTCCCTGGCCGAAGCGGTGGTCGGGGGCGGCGAGGCGTGGATCGCCGCGCTCTCCGACGACGACCTGGCCGCCCTCGTGGAGCTGGGCCGTCCATGAGCCCGACCACCGGCCGTGACGGCCCTCGCCCGCCGGGGGGACCGCCCTCCTGGTACGACCCGGCGCCTCGCCTTCCCGGCCGCGGCCCGGCCCGTCCGGCGGGACGGCGACCGTTCGGCACGACGTGGTGGGGCCAGGCCTGGGTCGACGCGCTGGAGCACCGGGCCCAGCTCGATCCCAACCGTCTTCCCCGCGGCCGGACCTACGCCCGGTCGGGCGCCGTCGACGCGCTCTCCATCGCCCCGGGCGAGATCACGGCCGAGGTGCAGGGGTCGCGCCGCTCGCCCTATGCCGTACGGGTCCGAGTCCGCTCCTGGGGCGACGACGAGTGGGACCGGGTCCTCGACGCCATGGCACGGGAGATCGGGCACACGGCCGCCCTGCTCGACGGGGAGCTGCCGCCGGCGGTGGCCGACGATGCCCGTGCCACCGGGCTCGACCTGCTCCCCGGTCCCGGTGAGGTCCAGCCGCGGTGCACCTGTCCGGACTGGGCCGATCCCTGCAAGCACGCCGCCGCCGTGTGCTACCTGGTGGCCGACGAGCTGGACGCCGATCCGTTCGCGTTGCTGGCACTACGAGGACGCCGCCGGGACGAGGTCCTGGCCGCGCTCCGCTCGCGCCGGGGCATGGGCCTCCCGACGCCGGCCGGTGACGACCAGGGCCGGGGTCAGGGCGACCCCGGGGTTCCCGCCCGTGTGGCCTGGGACAGGCAGCCGGCTCCGCTCCCGGCGCTGCCGCTCCCCCCGTCGCGTCCGGGCCTGCCCACCGTGCTCGGTGTCGACGCCCCGGCCGGAAGCGGCATCGACACGGCGGCGCTGCGGCTCCTGGCGGCCGATGCCGCCGCCCGGGCGCTCGACCTGGCACGGGGAGCGTCCTCGGGGGGGCTCGAGCTCACCCCCGACGAGGACGTGGCTCGGTGGGCCGCCGCCGCCCTCGACGCGGCCGACGGAGCGCCGGGCATCGACCTGGGCACGCTGGCAGGGCGCGCCGGTGTCCGTCCCCGGGAGCTCCTCCGCCGGGCCCTGGCATGGCGCGCCGGTGGCCCGGGCTGTCTCGCCGTCCTGGACGCGTCGTGGGATGCCGGTCCCGAGGCCCTGGCCCGGGGGAGGGCGCTGCTCGGCCCAGGCGCCACCGGGCGCCGCAACCGGCTGACCCTGGGGGAGCGCCAGCTCCGGTTGGGCCGGGACGGCCGCTGGTACCCGTTTGTCAAGCGGGGACCGACGTGGGACCCCGACGGTCCACCCATCGACGACGGGGAGGACGATCCTCCCTCGGAGGCGGACGGCGAGGAGATGGCGGGGAACGGTTCAGACCGGTGAGCCGACCGGCGACGAGCCGGTCTCTGCCAGGCGCGCCAGCTCCCGGTCGACGAGCCGCCGGTGGGCCTCGGCGTCGGCCCTCGCCTTCGACGGCCGCCACCTGCCGACCATGAGGAGCACGGCCGGCAGGAACACGACCTCCCCGGCCAGGCACACCCACCACCACCGTTTCCACTGGACCGGCGCGTTCTGCTTCGCCGAGCGGACGGCAACCCCATGGGCCTGGAGGTACGCCCGGTCGGCCAGCGGCATGGCCTTCAGCGCCTTCAGGCGGGTGATCGCCTCCGCCACGCTGACGTGCTCTCTCGTGGCAATGGCGTGGAGGGCCACCGTGATCGCCGGGCCGTCCGTCGGGTCCGTACGGAGGACGGCAAGGGTGGCGGGCGGCACGGCAGCGATGGTGGCGACCTCGGGTGCGTAGGTGGTGGTGATGGCCTTCACCCGGGGGCCGTAGGCCACGAGCGGCGTGACCGAGGTGACGACGAACGGCACGACGAGGAACGTGAGGGCGACGACCACGCGGAGGATCCATCCCCAGACGGCGAGCCCGGTGGCCACCAGCGCAGGATTGCGCCGCTCGACGGTCTCGGTGAACGCGGCCATCCACGGCGAGTAGGTGGCCCCCCGGAAGGCAGAGAGCACCGAGACGATGAGGATGAAGTCGACGTAGGTTGTCGCCGGGTCGGTGGCGCGGGTGGCGAACACGATGGTCATGACGACGGCCCCGATCCCGCCGGCGACCATGAACGGCTTGCGGACGTGCAGCCGGTCCGAGACGACGCCGGCGACGACGACGACCACGGCATCCGTGGCCCAGAACCAGTTCCCGAGGGCGTCGGCGCGCTGCTCGCTGAAGCCGAACACGGTCGTGAAGTAGATGACGAAGAACCCCACCGCCGCGTAGTAGATCAAGAGGAACACGCTGAGGGCGGTGGCAGGCACGAGGACGTCGGCGTGGAGCATCTGGCGCCAGGGGCGCCGGGTGGCCGTTTCGACGTCGATCCCCCGGGCGCGGGCTTCGACGAGCAGCCGGTCCCTGCGGGTCACCATGAGCTGGTCGCGCAGGGGCGGTGCCAGCTCCCGCAGGGCCAACAACGCGGCGACGAAGACCACGAGCCCGGTGATCCCGGCGATGGTGTACTGGTCCTGCCAGGCGTGGAGGTGGCTCAACGTGTTCGACGACACCTCGGCGACGACCAGGCTCCCCACCACCGGCCCGAGCGACCACAGCCCCATCGCCGTGCCCCGGCCGACCTGGGGGGAGAAGTCCCGGACCAGCGCCGGCGTGGCCACGAGCACGACCCCTTCGACCAGGCCGATGGTGGCGTAGCAGGCACCGAAGGCGAGTGCGGAGCCGGCATGGGGGACGCCGAAGGTGGTGACCAGGCCGGCCACGAGCAGTCCGACGACCACCAGGTTGGCCCGTCCCCACCGGTCGGCCAGGCCGGCGGCGAGGGAGGCCACGGCGCCGATGGCGCTGGCCACGACCACGATGGTCAGGTAGTAGCGGAACGACATCCCGTAGTGGCCCAGGATCGACGTGCTGACCGAGCCGGCGACGTACTGCTCGTAGTAGAGCACCACGGCGGCCAGGACGACGATGGCGAGGAAACCGGCTCGGCGCCCGGTCGTCGGGTACTGGGAGAGCTCGCGGTGCCAGAGGCAGGAGGGGAACGCCCGGCCCGGGGGGGCGCTCTCCGGGACGGGGGCCGTCGCTTCGCTCATCGCGTCCCGACCCCCTCCACTGTCACCGGAGTGACAGTAAGTCATTGCAGTAGTAGTGTCAATAGTTTCCTGCACGGCCCGGTTGCCCTGGCCGGGGTGTGCACCACGGCGCGTGGCGCTACCCTCGGGACGGCCAGCCGACCGGCATCCGGCGAGACCCGGGCTCGAGACTGCCGTGCCGGTCTCGGTGCGACACCGGTCGCCAGGCGAGCGCCCCGGCAACCAACAGCCCGGCAGCCCCGGCAACCAGCAGCCCCGGCAGCCAGCAGCCCCGGCAACCAGCAGCGGAGACGACGACGTGAGCAGACCTGAAGGAGCCGACCAGCCGATGCCGGCCGACCAGCCGATGTCGCCGAGAACGCGGCTGGCGGCCGCCTTGCGCGAGATGAACGAGGTGGCGGTGGCGGCGCGTGCCGACGATGCCGTCCTCCTGAGGGCAGCCGAGACCGTGGAGAACCTGGTGGCGGGCGTCGGTCCGGCGCTGCGGGAGGGCAGGCTCGCCCGGCCGCAACCTGACCTCTCCCGCGGCGCCCACCAGCTGTTCCCCACCAGCCCGGTGATCGGGGAGATGAACCCGCTCTCCCCGCCGGTGGTGATCGAGACGGTGCTCGTCGGCGACGGCGAGGTGCTCCCCGGGTCTGGCGTGCTCCCGCTCGGCGAGGACGCGGTCCCGGGCGGCGGCGCGCTGTCGGAGATCCGGGGGAGGGCCAATTTCGGGTTCCGGTACGAAGGTCCGCCGACCTGCGTGCACGGGGGGGTGATCGCCGAGACCTTCGACGAGGTGATGGGGATGGCCAACCTGGCGGCGGCCAGGGGTGGGATGACCGGGACGCTCACCGTCCGGTACCGCAGACCGACGCCGTTGCTGACCGACCTCGTCGTCGTGGCCCGCTGCCTCGGGCAGGAGGGTCGCAAGATCCGGGCGTGGGCGGCGCTTTACCACGGCGAGGTGCTCACGGCCGAGGCCGAGGCCGTGTTCATCGAGTTCCCGCAGGCGATGTTCGCTGCCGTTGCCGAGGCCAACCACAACGGCGCCGGACGGGGGGGCGAAGGCGGCACCGACCGGGAGTCGGCGTCGTGAGCCGGCTGGCGGCCGACGCGCCGCTCGGCCCACCACCTCCAGCTCTGGCGACAGCGCCGTCTCAGGCTCCGGCGCCGGCTCAGGTCGATATGCTCACGGGCGGAGGCGACCGTCGGGTCACGTGCGAAGGGGTTTCGCTCCCGCCCGGGGTCGGTGCGCATATGTCCGGTCATGACGATGCAGGCGAGCTGTCGCCGCGCCCGGACGTCCCCAACGGCACCGACCAGGGCCCTGGTGACCGGGAGCGTTCCACGCCGAGGGGGCCGAACGATCCCGACGACCCGAACGGCGTGGGTGATCTCCTGCGCTGGCCGGCCGTCGTCGTCGTCTTCGCCGGCGGTCGAGCGCCGTTCGCGGCCTCGATCGTCCATCGTTGGGTCCGGAGCGGGGTGGCTCCGGTCGCCGTCGACGCCTTGGTCGACGCGGTGGCGCCCCGCGCCGCCCAGGTTTCGAAGGCCGGCCCCCTCCAGCTCCCCGAGCTCCCCGGTTGGCGCATCTGGGTCCAGCCGACGGTCCCCGGCTCCACCGAGCCCGGAGCGGGTGCGGTGGTCGTCGCCTATGACGACCTCGGGGCGTGGACGAGGCAGGATCTTGCCGCCATCGTGGCGTTCGCCGCCATGTGGGGCGAGGGTTGGAACCGGGCCACCGGGTATGTCGACCTCGTCTACCAGCGGAGCCTCGACGGGCTCGTGGTGGACGTCGCCGAGCACCTGGTGTCGGCGGACAGCGCCACGCTGCAGGCCACGCTCACCTGGACCGTGCGGACGCTGGCGGAGTTCCTGGAGGCCGATGCCGCCTTCCTTCGCCGCAACGACCTGGCCGCCGGCACCAGCGTGCTCGTGGCAGAGCACCCCGTCCGGGAGGATGTTCCCGATCCCGACCCTTTGGATGTCGTTCCCTTCGACGCCGATCCGCTCTTCGCTGCGCTCCGGGACCTGACCGAGCCGGTGGTGACCACGGCGTCGACCGCCCCCCAGGAGTACGAAGACCGGGTCGCCGCGGCCACCGGGATCCCCGGGGTCTCGGGGGCGGCCGTGCCCCTGCTCCACGGGGAGACGACGTGGGGCTGTCTCGGGTTCGCGCGCTTCGGCGAGCGTCAGTGGACCGTCCCGGAAGTGAACGCCCTCTCGGCCGTGGCGGCCCTCGTGATGCAGCTCATCTTGCGCGTGGAAGCCGAGGAGCAGCTCCGCTACGCCGCCCTCCACGACGACCTCACCGGCCTGTTCAACCGCCGGGCCCTCCTCGACGAGCTCGACCGACGCCTGGAGACCACCGCGGACACGACGGCGTTGCTCTTCCTCGATCTCGACCGGTTCAAGGTGATGAACGACTCCCTGGGCCACGCCGCGGGGGACACGGTGCTCGTCACCATCGCCGACCGGGTGCAGACGTCGTTGCGTCCGGGAGACTTCGCCGCCCGCTTCGGCGGCGACGAGTTCGTGGTGCTCCTCGGTGCAGGTGGGAGCGACCTTGACGCCGTGGCGACGGCGCGGAGGATGCTCGACCTCGTGTCGCAACCGATCGTGCTCCAGGGCCAGAGCGTGACCCACACGGCGAGCGTGGGGATCGCCCGGGGCAGCCGGGGCGACGTGAGCTCGCTCGAACTCCTCGGTCGGGGCGATGCTGCCCTCTACGCTGCCAAGGCGCGCGGGAGGAACGAGATCGTGGTCTTCGACGACGACATGCGCGCCCTCCTGGACACGAAAGCGGCGACGGAGCTCTGGCTTCGCGACGCCATCGCGCAAGACGGCCTCCGGCTCTTCTACCAGCCCGAGTTCGACCTGACGGACGGTCGGCTCCTGGCACTCGAGGCCCTGGTCCGTTGGGAGCATCCGACGCGCGGTCTGCTGTCCGCCAGTGAGTTCGTACCCCTGGCCGAGGAAGCGGGCCTGATCGTGGGCCTGGGGATGTGGGTGCTGGAGGAGGTCTGCCGCCAGATGGCGCGCTGGAGCCAGCGCTATCCGGACCTCGACATCCTCGTCCGGGTCAACATGTCCCCGCGTGAGCTGGCCATGCCCGACACCGTGGGCAACGTGGCGCGCTGCCTGCGTCTCGCCGGCGTCCGTCCCCCGCGCCTGTGCGTGGAGCTCACCGAGCACGCCATCGTTGCCGACATCGATCGGCTGGTCACCGCGCTCGAGGGTCTCCGTGCGCTCGGCGTGACCCTGGCGATCGACGACTTCGGAACTGGCCACAGCTCGATGGCACAGCTGAAGCGTCTCCCGGTCGACGTCTTGAAGATCGACCGGTCGTTCGTGACCGGGCTCGCCGACGACCCTGTCGACCAGGCGATCGTGAAAGCCATTATCGGGTTGGGCCAGGCACTCGACCTGGGGATCGTGGCGGAGGGCGTGGAGTCCTCCGCCGAGCTCGACGCCCTCCGGGCGACCGGCTGCTTCCAGGCCCAAGGGTTCCTACTGGGAGAGCCCGAGCCCGAATCGGGGCTCGACATGCTGCTCGGCCGCGGACGGATCGCGCTGGCGGCGCCGTCCAATTCCGAGACGGGCTGACCGGCCGTCGCCCTCGCGACGGTGCGGGCGTCACCACTGCCGGACCGGAGACGACGCCGCTGATCGGGCGAGACGCTGGGCGCGCCGAAGCTGGCAGCAGCAGCGGCGGCGCCCGGGACGCGCGCGACACCGGCGATGATGACCCAGGTGGTGGCGAGCAGGGTCAGGCCCGGTGCGGCCGACGTGCCGGCACTCGTCGAGGCAGCCGCTGCCTGGTACGACGCCTGTCGGGCAGACGTTCGGTGTCGATGTCCATCATGTTCCTGCTTTCTTCTCGGCGTCGGACGCCGGGCACGGGAGGCGTCGTCTGAGTGGCGAGCTTCCGTGGGGACCGGCGTCCCGGCCACCGGTGCGGGAGCGGCGCCTCCGGCTGCTCAGCCGCTGAGACGAAGGGCCTCCCCGGCGTTGCCTGCAGGGGGCGAGCCCGGCTTCCCTGCCTCTGCCACCTCCCCGGCCCCTCAGACCCCTCAGACGAGCGATGCCCGCCAGGTCCGCAGCGGACGGATCCGGGTCGCCACCAGGACCAGGCCGGTGCCGGCCAACTGCACGAGCTCCGAGCCCAGGTGGCCCGGGTAGCTGAGCCACAGCCGCTGGTCGGCGAAGCGCTCGATGCCCCAGAGGACCATCGCCACCCCGATGACCGCGCCATTGGGTCGGACCGGCGGTCCCGTCGCTCCGGGCGGGGCGTAGAGCACGTCGGAGGCTCGGCGTAAGCCTGCCCGTCTCCTGGAGGGATCGAGGCCGACCAGCCAACGCTCCGTCAGGAGGAGGAAGACGAAGACGAAGACGGTGCAGTCCTCCACGGACTGGAAGACCGGGACGGGGAGCCGCTTGCCCACCTGGTCGGCGTAGTACATACCGAACCACTGGGCCGTCGGGTGCCCGCCCCCGGCCACCATGAGCTGGGGTCCGAACAGCCGGCCGAGGGACCAGCACCCGACGAGGACCGGCGCCATCATGTCGAAGAACCGGGCGATCGGGAGCTCCGGGCACCGGCGCCGGGTGACGACCACCCCGACGGGGATCGCCGCGATCAGCCCGCCGAACGATGACAGCCCTCCCTGCCAGACGGCGATAACCTGGACCGGATCGTGCTCGTAGGCACCGAGGTTGGCGACGACGTGCATCGGCCTCACCGAGGACTCGCGGCACGCCCCACGGGGTGATCGGCACGTGCTCAGTATGACGCGGAGCGCCCGTGCGCCGTGCGGGTCCCGCCCAGATCGAGCCCGTGCGCCGTGCGGGTCCCGTCCGGGATGCCGTGCGGGTCCCGTCCGGGATAGCGTCGCGCCCATGGGTGAGCACATCGAGTTCCAGAGCAACGGGGGGACAGCCAGTGGCTATCTCGCCACCCCGACGATGCCGGGTGGACCGGGCATCATCGTGATCCAGGAGTGGTGGGGCCTGGTCGACCAGATCCGCCATACCTGTGACCGCTTTGCCGACGCCGGCTTCACCGCGCTGGCGCCGGACCTCTACCACGGGACCGCCGTCCCGCTGACCGAGCCGGACGAGGCGGCGAAGGAGATGATGGCGCTCCGGATGGACCAGGCAGCCAAGGACCTGTCCGGCGCGGTCGAAGAGGTCCTCCGCCGGACGGGGAGGAACGAGGTCGGGGTGATCGGGTTCTGCATGGGCGGTGGCCTCGCCCTGGTCCTGGGCACGCAGCGGCCCGACACGGTGAAGGCGATCGTACCCGCCTACGGGCTCATCCCGTGGCCGGACGCGCAGCCCGACTACTCGAAACTGGCGGGAGCCGTCCAGGGCCACGTCGCCGAGCTCGACGACTTCTTCACCCCGGAGGCGGCCCGCGCCCTCGAAGCCGATCTGCGCGCCCTCGGGAAGGACGTCGAGTTCCACCACTACGAGGGTGTCGGCCACGCCTTCTTCAACGAGGACCGGCCCGAGGCCTACGATGCCGCCGCCGCGCAGCTCCTGTGGGACCGAGCGGTGGCGTTCTTCCACCGACACCTGGACTGAAGGGATGCCGCCGGAGGGCGTCGTCACGGGGTACCTGGTGGCCGGCCTCCGCCTGGGCCGGCACATCGACGGCCTGGTCGATGCCTACTACGGTCCGCCCCGGCTGGCGGCTGCCGTCGAGGCCGAGCCGCCGCGCGCTCCGGGTGCCATCGCGGCCGAGCTGCGCTCGCTGATCGCCGCCCTCGACGCCGGGGAGCCGCTCGACGGACCTGCCGGCGCGGCCTGGCCCGACCGACCCGCCGGCGGGAGCGACCACCGGGGCGGGTCTGGGGGATCTGGGGTGCCCGGCGTCGACGTGGCGTCCCGCCGGGCGTGGGTGCGTGCCCAGCTCGTCGGCTTGCTCACCACCGCCCGCCGCCTGGCCGGGGACCTCATCCCCTACGCCGACGAGGTGGAGCTCTGCTACGGGGTCCGTCCGGTGCGGGTGCCCGAGGACACCGTGATGGAAGCGCACCGTCTCCTGGAGGAGGTGCTCCCCGGGAGCGGTGATCTGCGTACCCGGCTCGTGACGTGGCGCGAGTCCCACGCCATCCCGGTCGACCGGCTCGGCACCGTGATCGGGGCGCTCGCCGAGGTCCTGCGACACCGGACCGCCGAGCTCTTCGGTCTACCCGAGGGAGAGTCGGTCTCCTTCGAGCTGGTCCACGACCAGCCGTGGTCCGGGTTCAACTACTACCGGGGCGATCTGCGCAGCGACGTCGCCGTCAACACGGACCTCCCCGTGCTCTCCACGGGGATCGCCCACCTGGTGGCCCATGAGGCCTACCCGGGGCACCACACCGAGCACACGAGGAAGGAAGCGGGCCTGGTGCGGGGTCGCCGCTGGATGGAGGAGTCGATCTTCCTCGTCGGGACCCCCCAATGCCTGTGTGCGGAGGGGCTGGCCGACCTCGGCCTCGAGGTGGTGTTCGGGCCCCGTCCGGAACCGGCGGTAGCCGAGGTGCTCGCTCCGTTCGGGGTGCGCTACGACGCCGAGGTGGTGGCGGCCGTGGCCCAGGCGGGAGAGGCGCTCGGCGCCGTCCGTCAGTTGGCGGCGTTCCGGCTCCACGAGGACGGAGCGGACCCCGAGACGGTGGTGTCGGAGGTGGCCCGGTTGGGCCTGCTTCCCCGGGACCGTGCGGCCAAGTCCGTCGAGTTCCTCACCCATCCGACCTGGCGGGCCTATCTCACCTGCTACGTCGAGGGCCTGCCGCTGTGCCGGCGGTTCGTCTCCGGCGACCCGCGCCGTTTCGAGCGGCTCCTGACCGAGCAGCTCACGCCGGCCGACCTCCAGGCGGCGATCCTCGGATGACTGGGCCGGTTTGGCGACTGAGGTGTCGCGCCCTACGATGCGGGCATGTCTGCGCGCTCCCGTAACCTGCCCCGCCGTTCGTGCATGTCCTCGCCGGGATCGAATGACCGGTTCCTGGCCAAGGCGCCGACCGTCCCCGCCGACATGAGCTTCCTCGACCTGGAGGACTCGGTGGCCCCGCTCGAGAAGGAAGGGGCACGGGCTCGGGTCGTCGACGCCATCAAGAACCTTCCGTGGGACGACCGGGTGCTGTGCGTCCGGATCAACGCCTGGGACACGGAGTGGACCTACGGCGACGTCATCGAGGTGGTCGGCAACGCCGGGCCGCGGCTGGACGAGGTCATGCTGCCCAAGGTGCAGTCGGCTGCCGAGGTGGTGGCGCTCGACCTGCTGCTCACGCAGGTCGAGAAGAAGTCCGGGCTCCCGGTCGGCCACATCGGGATCGAGGCCCAGATCGAGACCACTCGGGGGCTGATCAACGTGGACGAGATCTGCGCGGCATCCCCTCGTCTCGAGACGATCATCTTCGGCCCGGCCGACTTCGCGGCGTCGATGGAGATGCCGGTGCTGACCGGCGGCGTCGCCATCCCCGAGTACCCCGGCGACCACTTCAACTACGTGTTCTCCCGCATCCTCATGGCGGGGAGGGCCAACGGGCTCCAGGTCATCGACGGTCCGTTCCTGAAGATCCGGGAGCTGGACAGCTTGCGCGAATTCTCCCAGCGCACCCGGGTGCTCGGCTACGACGGGAAGTGGGCGCTCACCCCGGACCAGGTGCTGGTCCTGAACGAGGTCTACTCGCCCACCCAGGAGCAGTTCGACCGGGCGTGGGACATCCTCGACGCCTACCGGAAGGCGACGGAGGACGAGCGCACCGGAGCGGTGATGTTCGGCGACGAGATGATCGACGAGGCGTCCCGGAAGATGGCCACGAAGTTCGTCATGCGTGGCGAGCGGGCCGGCCTGAGCCGTTCGGCGACCTGATCGGGCTCGCCCGCCGCCTCCCCTCGGGAGCCCCGGGCGTCCTGCCACCCGGCCACCGGCTTCCCGGCTACCCGGCACGTCCCCGCTGGTCCAGGAGGCGCCGGGCGATCACCTTGACGGTGAGGGTTTCGTCGGCCCCCTCGAAGATGGAGAGCACCCGGGCGTCCACGAAGTAGCGGCTGACCGGGAACTCCTCGGCGTAGCCCATGCCTCCGTGGACCTGGAGCGCTTCACGGGTCACCCACTCGGCCGCTCGGCATACGTAGGCCTTCACCATGGAGGCCTCCAGCGCGCCCTCGCCCTTGGACATGAGCCCGGCCACCTCGTAGGCGAACTGCCGGGTGGCCTGGATGATGACCGCCATCCTCCCGAGCTTCGCCGCCGTGAGCTGGTAGTCCAGGATCGGCGCGCCGAAGACGACCCGGTTGCGGCCGTAGGCGAGAGCCGCCTCGTAGGCCGCCTGCATCACCCCGAGGGCCCGTGCCGCCGTCTGGAGGCGGCCGTTCTCGAACCCTTGCATCTGGAGGTAGAAGCCCCGGCCCACCCCGTCTGCCCCCCCGATCAGGTTGGCCTCGGGGACGAACCAGCCGTCGAAGGACACCTCGTAGGAGTGCATCCCGCGGTAGCCGATCGTGTCGATGGCTCGACCCTCGAGCCGCCCCGTGGAGTCGCCGGGCCGGCCGTCCTGTCCGGGAGGTTGGGTGAAGGCGAAACCGTGGCCCTCGGCGCGCGGCTTTTCCACCAGGAACAGGGAGAGACCGCGATGGCCCTTGGACCGATCGGGGTCAGTCCGCGCCAGCAGCATCAGGACGTCGGCTCGCGCCGCGAAGGTGCACCACGTCTTCACACCGCTGATCAGCCACCCCCCCGTCACGGGCGTCGCCGAGGTGACGATGCCGGCCACGTCGGACCCGAAGTCCGGCTCGGTCACGGCGACCGCTGCCATCACCTCGCCACTGGCCAGCTGCGGCAACCACGTCCCCTTCTGCGCCTCGGTGCCGCCGTGCACCAGTGCTCGGGTCAGGATCTCGGGCCGGGTGATGAGCGATCCACCGGCGCCCAGTGATCCCCAGGACAGCTCCTCGGTGGCGACGACCATGCTCAGGTAGTCGCTGTCCCCCCCGGTGGCGAAGCCGCCGTAGGCCTCCGGGACCGACATGCCGAACCCACCCATCTCGGCCACGCCGGCGATGATCTCCTCGGGGATGTCGGTGTTCGCCCGATGGATGTGCTCGGCCCGTGGTCGGATCTGCTCGTCAGCGAACCGGTGGAACGTGTCGCGGACCATCTCGAAGTCGGCGTCGAGGTGGCGATCCCCGCCCTCTTCGGCTAGGGAGGCCAGGAAGGCGGGGTCCCGGTACGTGGCGACAAACGCGGCTGCCGGCGTCCACCATCCGGCGCCGACTCCCCAACTTGCCTCCCGCCCGACCAACTTCCCTGCCAGCTCGGCCACGACATCGGCGGCGAACGCACAGGCAATCCGGGCCTCCGCCGGCCCGTGGGCGCCGTAGGCGAGGGCGGCCCGGGCGGCGCGGACCGCCGAGGCACTATGGGCCAGGTCGTAGGCCAGCACCTGCGCGTCGTCCGCTCCGCCCGCGTCCCCGAGGGCGGCGATCCCGGCGTCGACGGTCCGGTCGGCGAGCGCCACCGCTTCTGCGGCCGCGTCCAGGTCAGGGGTGTCGAAGGGGTTCGAGCTCACCCCGCCAGCCTACCGGTGCCCCGCCGGGCCGGCGGAGTGGTCCCGTCCCCGGTCGCCGGGCCGGCGGAGTGGTCCCGTCCCCGGTCGCCGGGCCGGCGGAGTGGTCCCGTCCCCGGTCGCCGATGCCCGGTCAGCTCCCGGGTCGCGTCGCCACCACGGTGACGAGCGGCGGGAGGACGATGGGATCGTCGTCGGGGTCCACGCCTGTGAGCGAGGCCAGGTAGGTGGCGACCGGTCCCGGCCCGATGCCGGCTGGCGCTTCGGCCCAGGCGTCGACCACGGTGAGCCCGGCGTCCCTGACGAGGGCCGGCAGGAGCGCCCCCACGTCGGGGTGGCGGGCGTCGGGCATCGAGAGGGGGAGGCCACCGACCCGACCGGACGTCGTGATCGGCTCCTGGGCGACGACCCAGCCCCCGATGCGGGCCGCCGCCGCCATGCGATCGAGCACGACCGACGGGTCGAGGACGTGGAGGAGGAGGAACCGGCAGAAGACCAGGTCCACCTGCTCGGGGAGGCGGAGGTCCTCTCCCGCCTGGGTGATGGCGACCACCTGGCTGTGGGCCGCCGCCGCCCGTGCCACCTCGTCGCGGGCAGCGGGGTCGCTGTCCACCGAGTAGACGCGCCCGGACCGGCCGACAACTTCGGCGAGTGCGACAGAGACGTCGCCGCCACCGGCCCCGATGTCGGCGCACGTCCAGCTGGCCCCGACGCCCAGGCGCTCCAGGGCCGTGGCGAGTGGGCGGCGGTAGACGTCGTCACGGAGACCTTGCATGTCGTCACGCTACCGGCGCGCTCCACCTGGGGCGACGCCCCTCGTCGCTTCGAGCCCGACCAGCTCTCGTCACCACGTGGCCACCCGCGGCACCGCGCGTGAAAAGGAAAGAAGCACGGGCAGCGGGGTTCGGACCCGATAGCCTCCAGGGGCGTGAAGGTGACCATGATGCTGTGCGACGCCGCCCAGGTGGCGGACGGGAAGCTCTACATCCTCGGGGGCGGGTGGTCCATGACCGGTCCGGACCCAGTGCCTTCCGCCATTGCCTTGAAGCTCGACGTTGGCTGGCACGAGGCGGAGCAGCCCCACCACTGGGAGCTCTACCTCGAGGACGCCGACGGGCAGCCGGTGCTGGTCAACACCCCGGAGGGCGACCACCCCGTCGAGGTGAGGGGGGAGTTCACCGTGGGCCGGCCGGCAGGGATCCCCGAAGGCTCGCCCATCGACGTGGCCCTGGCGGTGAACCTCGGTCCGCTGCCGCTGACCCCCGGTACCCGCTACACCTGGCGCATCTCGATCGACGGGGACTCCGAGCCCGACTGGATGCTGGGCTTCACCAGCCGTCCGCCGCGACCGGAAGCCTGATCCGGCCGACCGTCGCCTCCGCCGTCGCCCCTGTGGGGTAGTTCCGTGGGGTAGTTCCGTGGGGCCGGCCACCGATCGGAGGGCGCTCCACCGGGTGCAGCGGTTGGCTCCGGATGGGCCGCACCGTCATCCCGGTGTCAGGTTCGGCTCGCATCATGGGGGTCACGGCGCCGTTCGCCCGCCGATCGTGGGTGCCCGCCGAGCGGCGTCGTCCGCCGGACGACAGGGGCGTCGTCCGCCGGACGACAGGAAGGAACCCGATGAGACGAGCACCGTTCGTGATGGGCGCCACCGCCCTCGGGCTCGTGGCCGTGCTCAGCTTCCACTCACGGAGCCCGACGACCACGCTCG
>JAKADK010000102.1 GCA_021820665.1 Actinomycetes bacterium
AGGGGCCACCCCCGAGGCGCGGGAGGGTGAAGTTCGGCGGGACGGTCCCGGGTGCGCCGGGGGCGAGAACGGCGCCCTTCCTCGCACCCGAGCCCACGCCGACAAAGAGGACGGCGGCAAGGACGGCGGCGATGGCGCACCCGATCAGGAGAGAACGGGTCCGCCGGGGCCCCCGAGCGGGCGGTCCGGCATCCGGGTCGGTCCGGACGTCACCGTCCGCCCGGTCAGGGATGGTCCCGGTTGCGGCTTCCGTGGCGCCCGTGGCCTCGGGTGCGCTGCCCACCGTGTCGGTCTCCGGTCCGGGTCCGGCACGCTCGGCGCCGGTCGCCGAGGCGCCGGCTCCGACGTCGCGCCCGCCTGGCATGTCAGCGAGGGACGATCACCGCTACCGCCATGGCGACGAAGAGGAGGGTGAGGTAGGAGATCGAGTAGCTGAACACCCGCATGGCCGCCTTCGGGGTCGCCCGCCGCCACAGCTGCAGTGCCACAGCCAGGAAACCGGCCCCCAACGCCACCGCCGCGACCAGGTAGATCGGGCCCAGGTGGGCGACCGCCCCCAGCACCAGCGTCGTGGCCACCAAGAGAACGGTGTAGGCGAAGATGTCCCGGGCCGTCCGGGTGAAGGTGGCGACCACCGGGAGCATGGGAACGTGCGCGGCCTCGTAGTCGTCCCGGTACTTCACCGCCAGCGCCCAGAAATGGGGCGGCGTCCAGATGAAGATGACGGCGAACATCACCACCGGGGTCCAGGCCAGGGAGTTCGTCACCGCCGCCCAACCGACCAGGACCGGCACGGCGCCGGCCGCCCCCCCGATGACGATGTTCTGGCTCGACGTGCGCTTCAGCCACAGCGTGTAGACGAAGACGTAGAAGAGCGTGGCGGAGACGGCGAGCGCGGCGGACAGCAGGTTGACCGCCGTCCAGAGCTCGAAGAAGGCGACGACCTCGAGCGCGATCGCGAACGTCAGCGCGCTCCGTGGCGTCAGTGCGCCGGTCACGAGCGGACGTTGGCGCGTCCGGTGCATGACCTTGTCGATGTCACGGTCGATGAACATGTTGATGGCGTTGGCACCGCCCGCGGCCAGGGCGCCGCCGACGAGCGTCGCCGCCATGAGCGCGACAGGGGGAACGCCGCGCCTGGCCACGAACATGGTGGGAAGCGTGGTGACCAGGAGCAGCTCGATGATGCGCGGCTTGGTGAGGGCGACGTACGCACCGATCCGGTTCCCACGGGCCCGTATCCCCTTGAGGGCAACAGCCGGCGTGGACATCGGGGACAGCCTAGGGGTCACCGGGCTCCCCCCACAATGCGGCAGGTGGCCAGGGTGGCGGCCGCCGGTCGCTCGTCACGATCGGGCCGTTCGACCAGCGAGAAGGGAATGGCCGCGGGTACGTGGACTCCGGTGCGAACGGTCCGGTACGATCGCACGTCGGTGAGCCCAGCCAGCACCTTCCCTGATGTGCAGACCGCGCCGGTCGAGAGCGACCGGCCGGTCGGCGAGGACAGCACGGCGGCGGATCAACCGTGGCTGGTCATCGTCTGGAACGACCCGATCAACCTCATGTCCTTCGTGACCTTCGTCTTCCAGAAGCTGTTCGGCTACTCGAAGGAGAAGGCCACGAAGCTGATGCTCGACGTCCACCACAAGGGCCGGGCCGTCGTGTCCTCCGGGACGCGGGAGCGCGCCGAGATGGACGTGTACCGGCTGCACGAGCACGGGCTGTGGGCGACGATGGAGCAATCGGGGTGAGGGCGGCGCCGCACGAAGCGCAGCGGGCACCGTGACCGCCTACCGATCGCCGATCCGTCAGACCCGGGACGGGCGCTATGAGGTGCGGCTCGACCCGGAGGTCCGCGCCGTCCTTCGTGCCGCGGCCGAGCAGGTGGGCGACCTCGTGACGACCGAGACGGGGCTGACCCGCCGGGTGTACCCCCCGGCCTATGTGGCCGCCGACCAGGAACAGGCGGAAAGCGAGTACCAGAAGCTGGTCCACGGGGCCCTCGAGCGTCGGCACCGGGGTTGCCTCGCCACGCTTGCCGAGACCGCCACGTCGGTCACCCTCGACCGCGAGGAGCTCGGGCAGTGGCTCTCGGCCGTGGAGACCATTCGACTCGTCCTCGGGACCCGGCTCGACGTGAGCGAGGACATGGACCCCCCGCAAGAAGACGACCCGTCTCTCCCGGAGTTCGTCCTCTACGATCTCCTCGGCCTTCTCCAGGAGACCATCGTCGACCTCTTCGCACGCGAACTGCCAGAGGGGGGGGTCGATCAGGTCAGCCCGGGGGGGCGCTGAGCGATCTGGTAGTGTCGGTGCTCCCCGAGCGGGTCGAGCCCCCATCGTCTAGCGGCCGAGGACGCCGCCCTTTCAAGGCGGTAACACGGGTTCGAATCCCGTTGGGGGTGCTGGACGCCCCAGCGGCAGCGTTGTCCGAGGACCTGTGGTGCAGCCTGGAGTGCACGCCGGCCTGTCAAGCCGGAGGTCGCGGGTTCAAATCCCGTCAGGTCCGCCGCCTCGGTTCGCCGAGGAGAGCTGTCGAACGGTACGCCTTCGGGCGGCCGGTCGCCAGGGTCGGGTAGCTCAGTTGGTAGAGCGCGCGCCTGAAAAGCGCGAGGTCACCGGATCGACGCCGGTCCCGACCACCGAGAGGGTGCAGTTCAGCGGGGGTGCGGGGCTCGCTGGCGGCGGAGCGACATCCGGGTCACCGGTCCGCGCCTGACCCGCACCAGATCGGCTGTGACGACGTCGGCGTATCGTCCCGCCGGCTCGATCGGTGCAGCGGATGCAGGCTCCGCAGCTGCTCGTCGTCGGAGGGGCCGAATCGTTCGCCAGGATTCCACCGACACACACCGGGCTGGCACCGGGCGCGCATGCAACGGCTCCCAGCGCCGCGCAGCCCGCAAAGGTCGGCTCGGGGGCGTCTCGCCGGGGCTCGGGCGGTAGCGTGGTCGCGTGACGACGCTGCCGATACTGAGCGCAGAGGAGCTGATCGAGCGCGTCCGCCAGGCTCCGTCCCCCACGTCGGACGACGTCAGCGTGCTGTGGGACGGTCGTCGGCTCGACTCCCGGGAGGCCGTCCTGGCCTGGCTCGCCGAGGTGGACGCGAAGCGTGCCGCGGAGCGGAGCGGCGACGATGGCGGAGCCTGACGATCCTCCGCACGATCTCGGCAGGCTCGTCGAGGTCCTGGACCGTCACGGGGTCGACTACTTGCTGGTCGGAGGCGTCGCCGCCCTCGCCTACGGGGCCAACCGCCCGACGGAGGACGCCGACTGCGTGGTCCGACGTGAGCGCTCCAACCTCGATCGGCTGGCGGCGGCACTCCGCGAGCTCGATGCCAGGCTACGGGTGGCCGGGTTGAGCGACGAGGAGGCCCGACGACTGCCGGTGCAGATCGACGCCGCAGCGCTGGAGTCGGCCGGTATGACGACGTGGATGACCGACGCCGGTCCCTTCGACGTGCTGGCCGCCTCGAGGGCGCTGACGGCCGGCTGGTCCCCTACGAGGAGCTCGTCGAGCGCGCCGCGGTCGTCGAAGGGCGCGGGGTCGCGATTCGGATCGCCGGGCTCGATGACGTCATCGCCGCCAAGGAGCGGGCCGGTCGGCCCAAGGACGCGGAGGCCCTCCCTGAGCTCCGGGCGCTCCGTGACCACCGCGACAAGGGCCGGCCATGAGGGCAGGGGGCAGGGCGGCGCAGCGCTGACCTTGCCACGTCTCGTGCCCACCACACACCGAGGAGAACCGGCGGCCACCGGAACTGGGCGGCATCCAGCGTTCAGCGGTGGTAGCGAACCATGGGCGAGAGACCGGGCTTGACCTGGCCCATCACTGCGGAGCTCCACGTGATCGGCCAAGTGCGACTCTCCGCGAGACGCAACGAGGCCACCGGATCGACGCCGGTGCCGACCACGGAGAAGGTGTAGGTCAGCGGGGTCGGCGCTTGACCGAGTGAGCCGCTCCGGCGCGGGTCAGATGGAGCACGATCGGGCCAAGTCACTCCGGACCGCGTGGCCAGACGCATTCCGGCATCAGCTCGGGGTGCCGGCCCGGAGATTCCCAGAAGCGCGCTGAGCAACGCGGTGACCAGGGCTGAGCAACGCGGTGACCAGGGCTGAAACCGCGTTCCCCCAGGGGCTCGGGTAGGAGCAGACTGCCATCGCTCGTCAGTATCACTCTGCTACAGTTGTATACAAATTGATACAGAGGAGCGCGTGGTATGGCTGACGATCGCATGACCCGCTTTGAGGCCGGCTTGTTCGAGGCCGCTGTGGAGGAGGGCCGCCGGGAGAACCGCTCAGCCCGACAGCAGCTCGAGCACTGGACCCGCCTGGGGAGGGAGCTCTCCGCACACGAAACCGGCGCCCGGCGGCGGATCGCAGCGGCTGTCCGCGGGGAGGTGCCACTGTCTGCACTGGCGACCGAGGAGCGCCTTGTTGCCAACGCGGAGCTCGACGTCGCCATTCGCGAGCGGGCAGCCACCGCCTCCTTCGGCCGAGCACTCCTGAAGGAGGGCGTTACCGCGGTGGCGCTCGACGACAACGGGGTGCTTGTGGCGTTCGACCCGGACGGGGCGTCGCGTCCGCTCGATACCCGTCGGGCGCATCCGCAGGGGTGAGTCGCCTCGATCTCGTCATCGGACCGAATGGCGCCGGGAAGTCGACGTTCGTCGCACGGATCCTTGCCGAACAGCTGCCGGGCTCTCCGTTCGTCAATGCCGACGAGATCGCGCGTCAGCGCTGGCCGGACGATCCCGAGCGTCATGCCTACGAAGCAGCCCGGGTGGCAGAGGCCACGCGGTCCGCGCTCATCGAGCGTGGCGTGCAGTTCATCGCCGAGACGGTCTTCTCGCATCCTTCCAAGCTTGCGCTCATCGACCAAGCGCGAGCGGCGGGCTACTTCGTCGCTCTCCACGCCCTGATGGTTCCCGAGGACGTGGCCGTGGCACGAGTGGCGTGCCGTGTCGAACACGGCGGCCACTCGGTGCCGGAGACCAAGATCCGTGAGCGCTATTCGCGCTTGTGGGCGCTGGTGGCCGGAGCGGCGGCAACGGCCCAGGCTGTGGACTTCTGGGACAACTCGACGCTCGATGGTCCTGAGCTGGTGGCCGAGCTGGCGGACGCTCAGTTGCTCGGGCCACCGAAGTGGCCGTCCTGGGCGCCCGATGTCCTCACTGGGCGCTGGGCAGCCTGAATACGGGGTCGGAAGCCTGACCTGGCTGTTCCGTGACCGCCACACCGGCGCATGGCAACGCCGGCAACCTGAGCGAGCTCCCCGCTCGTCTGCTCCCCGCTCGTCTGCTCGCCCTCACCCGGGAGGCAGCTTGACCCGGGACTCGGTATGATAGCATAATGCAAGCGTGGCAAACGTGCTCGTTCGTGATCTCCCACCCGATGTCCACGCTGCGCTTCAGCGGCGGGCTGAGCAGCGCGGCCAGTCTCTTCAGCAGTACCTCACGGTCGAGCTGAAGCGCCTGGCAGAGAAGCCAAGTCTCGACGAAGTGCTCGATCGGATCGAGCGGCACCGCGGTGGGCGTG
Source organism: Actinomycetes bacterium (assembly GCA_021820665.1). Classification (GTDB taxonomy): domain Bacteria; phylum Actinomycetota; class Acidimicrobiia; order Acidimicrobiales; family RAAP-2; genus JAKADK01. The sequence goes on from JAKADK010000102.1 coordinate 5,533, forward strand.
TCGGGCTCGGGCAAGCCGCCGTCGACGTCGCAGAGGAGCGGGCGAACCGTTGATGGTCATCGACGCGTCCGTGCTCGCGAACGTGGTGGGAGACGACGGTGTCGACGGCCGACGAGCCCGTGGCGAGGTGCGAATCGCCGGAGACGTCGCCGCTCCCGACCTGGTCGACGTGGAGACTGTCGCAGTCCTGCGCAAGCGATGGCTGGCCGGCACCATCTCCGACCGGCGGTTCGTCACAGCGATCGCTGACCTCGGGGAACTGAGCCTGGACCGCTACCCGACCCTACCGTTCATGCGCCGTGCCTACGACTTGCGCGCGAACGTCACGCCGCACGACGCGGCGTATGTCGGCCTTGCCGAAGGCCTGGGATGCGAGCTGCTGACGGCTGACCGCCGGCTGGCTGGCGCGCCTGGGTTGGTGTGCGTCGTGCGAGCGTTGTAGGCGCGCCTCGCGACCATACGGTGCATCGGGCCACAACACCCGCCGTGCCCTCCGGAGTTGGATGCGACCGGGAGAGCCCGTCCGGTTCGATTCCCGTTGTCTCTTGCCTTCCGCTGATACCCGCACACGGATGGCAGCGTACGAACGAAATCCGCGCGATGACGTCGGCAGTTTGGTGCTTCGGGCATCGGCCTCCGGTCGGGGTTTAGGGGGCCCACCCGAACCAGTTCGTACAGTTAGCTGCTGGCGAGACGTACTATAGATACCATGGACGTGGCCGTGAGCGACCTGAGAGCGCACTTGAGTGAATGGTTGGACCGAGCAAGAGAAGGGGGGGAGGTCGTCGTCACCGAACGCGGCATTCCGGTTGCTCGCCTGCTGGGCATCACCGCATCGGCGACTCTGGAGCGCTTGACCGCGGAGGGAGTGATCTCTCGTCCCGAGCGCGCGCAGAGAACGACCGCTGCCGGGCGATCACGGCCTCGTCCTCGGCACCCGGTCTCAAACCTCGTTAGCGACCAGCGGCGCTGATGCCGTGCCGCTCGTCTACTTCGACTCGAGCGCGTTCGTGAAGCTGGTCGTCGAGGAGGCCGGCAGCGACCTCGTTGCTGATCTGTGGGACGGTTGCGACGCCGCCCTCTCGAGCCGCTTGGCGTACCCGGAGGTACGAGCGGCACTTGCGGCTGCTGGTCGCAACCATGAGCTCGATGACCAGGACCTGACCGCGGCCGAGGATGCGTGGGAGGAGTACTGGAGCGCTACCCGGCCGGTCGAGTTGACAGGAGAGGTTGCGCGCCAGGCCGGGAACCTCGCGCGCGTCCATGCCCTTCGGGGCGCCGATGCTGTACATCTGGCCAGCGCCCTGGCTATCGGGGACACCGACCTCATTGTGGCCGTATGGGACCAGCGACTCCATGCCGGAGCCCGAGCGGCAGACCTACGCGTCGCACCGTTCGAGCTCACGACCTGACACCTCCAAGATCGAGCCAGTGATCGTCCTGGGCATCCGGTGAGAACGCCAGATGACGACCTCAAACCGAGGATCAGGGGCGGTCTCGCTCGCCGCGTGGGCGTTGGTTCAGGGACACGGTGAGCGAAGGTGCCTCGCTGTCAGACCGCCGACTCGACGCCCCGGACGGGGCGGTGGCGGCCTGTTCGGGGACAGACGCACGTCGTCGTGTCGGGTGCGGCTTCTCCAGGGCGATCGGCGGACTCTGACGGCGGGGTGGTCGGGCCACTGGATGGCGTAGTCCTGCGCCGGGAGGTGAGTGTATGACGCGCGTCACCTATTGTGATACAGTAGTCGTATGAGAAGCCTGCGCCTCGATCCCGATCTCGACGAGAAGGTTCAGCGAGCCGCCACGGTCAAGGGCGAGTCGGTGTCTGAGTTCATCCGGCACGCTGCCGAGGAGCGTGCCAACGCTACGCTGGCGGACCGCCCAAGCGACATCTTCGCCGATGTCGTCGGTACCGTCCATGGCGGGGGCGGGCGTGCCCGGCACTCGGGAGAGGCCTTCACGAGAGTCTTGGCCGATGACCGAACCGGACGTTGACGCTCACCGATGCTGGACCGCTCATCGCCCTCATTGACGCCGATGAGGCCGACCACGTCGCCTGCATGGAGGCGCTCGACGAGCTTTCTTTGCCGTTGGTGACGACATGGCCGGCGTTCACCGAGGCGATGTACCTCCTGGCAAGGGCCGGAGGGATCCGGGGACAGCGGGCACTCTGGCGGTTGGTTCACACCGGTCGCCTGATCGTCGCTGACCTCTCAGCGTCCGCGCTCGAACGCAGCGCCCGGCTGATGGATCAATACGCTGACAGGCCCATGGACCTCGCCGATGCCACCCTGGTCGCATTCGCCGAGGAGCATGGTCACCGCAGGATCTTCACGCTCGACTCCGACTTTCACGCCTACCGCATCCGTGGCCGCCAGCACTTTGAGGTCGTCCCCACCCGCTGACTGGATGCCCGGCTTGAGCACCGAACGACGCGCCAGAGCAACGGCGCTCCGGTCTCCACTCGGAGCGCAGAACGGTACACCGGGCGTTCCCCGGTACCACCACGTTCCGGTTCCGTTACTGGTGTCACCCGTCATGCTCGTCCCTGACGCTTGCGTGGATCGCTCCCCGCCAAGCTCATTGGCTGGAGGAACCGCTGGTCACCGGCATCGACGCCTATCCGTTGAGCCGCTCAAAGAATCAAATGGGCGAGATTCCGTGGACGCGTGATCCCGGGCTCGGAGGGCGCCGCAGGGGGCAGCGGCGCAGCGTGGCGATGAGCAGGCGGCGAGTGTCGCGGGGGTCGATGACGTCGTCGATGCCGAAGTCCTCGGCCGCCCGCAGGGCTCC
>JAKADK010000103.1 GCA_021820665.1 Actinomycetes bacterium
ACGGCCGCGTCCACCGAGACGCCGAGATGTTCGGACACCTGGAGGGGAATGGCCCGGTCGAAGAAAGGCAGCGCGAGACGTGCGGCCACCGCCGGACCGACCTGGCTCCCGCCGGCGCCGAACGACGCCGAGATGGTCACCACCCGGGGCCGGTGGTCACCGGTGGCGCCCACGGCCGGGGCAGCCCACGCACGCGTGCCGGTGGTTACTGCGGCGGAGGTGCCCTGGACGGTCGTGCCTGCAGAGGGACTGACGCGCCGACCGGGAGCATCGGCGAAGCCCTTCCCCGCTCCTGCCAACACCCCAACCCCAGGGGCTGCCTCTACGCGTGGCGCCGACGCGCCCACTGCCGTCGTCACCTTGGCGCCCCGGAGCCACGAGGCAGCGGCGGCGACGAGGCACATGCACAGGGCGAACGTGAACACGATGGACAAGCCGTGGAGGAAGGGCCCGGAGATGAGGCCGGCGAAGAAGCTGGGACCGGTGACGACGGCACGGTGGGCCGGCGAGAGGGTGCTGATCGTGGGGCCGAGCAGGTTGCTCACCGGGTTCTTTCCCAGGAACGCGGCGAAGAGGATCGAGACCGGTGGGAGGTGTGCCACCTTCGCCGCCGCCGATGGTGAGACCCCCTGGGCCGTGAGCCCTCGTGTGAGAGCGGCGGGGAGGTTCGAGGCCAGACCCACCACCATGATCGAGAAGAACAACCCGATCGACAGGGTCATGCCACCGTTCTGGAACGTGGCCCGCATGCCGGAGGCCGATCCCCGGTGGTGGGCCGGGACCGAGTTCATGATGCCGGCGGTGTTCGGCGCCGTGAACAGGCCCATGCCCAGCCCGTTCAGCAGCAACAGGAGTGCGAACCAGAGATAGCTGAAGTTGGCCGGCAGCAACATCAGCAACCCGAAGCTGAGCGCCGCGGCCAGCATGCCACCCGTCGCGAACGGCCTGGCCCCGAACCGGTCCGACAGGAACCCGGAGATCGGACCAGCCACGAGGAATCCCGTGGTGAGTGGGAGCATGTAGATCCCGGCCCACAGCGGTGTCGACGCGAAGCTGTAGCCGTGCAGGGGAAGCCAGATCCCCTGGAGCCAGATGATCAACATGAACATGAGGCCACCCCGGCCGACCGAGGCCAGCAGGCTGGCGATGTTGCCCGCCGCGAAGGCCCGGATCTGGAACAGCCCCATGTCGAACATCGGCTGGGCCACCTTTGTCTCCACCACCACGAACGCCGCGAGGAGCAGCACCCCGCCGGAGAGGAGGGCGAGGACCATCGGGTTCAGCCAACCCATCGACGAGCCCCCGTAGGGCTGGATGGCATAGGTGATCCCCACCAGCACGGCAACCAGCCCGATACCAAAGAGGAGGTTGCCCGGCCAGTCGAGGCGACCACCGACGACCCGGCCGATCTCTCGCAGGCTCTTGTAGGCCCAGACGGTCCCGAACAGGCCGATCGGGACGGAGACGTAGAAGATGAGGTGCCAGTCAACCGTGGCCAAGAGCCCGCCGGCGATCAGTCCGATGAAGGTCCCGGCGATCGCCGCCACCGAATTGATGCCCAGGGCCATGCCCCGCTCGTCTTCGGGGAAGGCGTCGGTGATGATGGCGGTGGAGTTGGCCATGAGCATCGAGCCCCCCACGCCCTGGACGATGCGCATGGCGATCAGGAAGAGAGCGGCGTCCGGGCCGTCGAAGTAGGTGAGGGAGGCGGCCAGGGAGCCGATCGTGAAGATGGCGAAACCGAGGTTGTACATCTTCACCCGACCGAACATGTCGCCGACCCGTCCGAAGGTGACCACCATGACTGCCGTCACGACCATGTAGCCCATGAGCAGCCACAGCAGGTACGTGGTGTTGGTGGTGACGAGGGGGTTGAGCCGGATGCCCCGGAAGATGGCCGGGAGGGAGATGAGCACGATCGACGAGTCGATGGTGGCCATCAGCATGCCGATCGTCGTGTTGGTGAGCGCGATCCACTTGTAGTGGTCCGGCCGTCCCGGCTCGATCGTCGTCATCGGACGCCGATCGACGGAAGCACGGGTCCGAGCGCGTCCTGAAGGTCCCTCACGACACGTCCCCCTCCGATCGCGGTGCGCGTACCGAGCGCCCGCTTCCTGCCCCAGACCCTCACTGCCCAAGGTGAGCCGACGCTAACACCCGCCTGGTGAGAACGCAGCGCCGGTCCGTGGCGCGAGGCCGCGGTTTCGGCGTGCTGTCGACCGGGTACGTGACGTGCCGGCAGCGTGCGTCACGGTCGGGACGGGGAGGTCCGCCATGGGTCCAAGCATCGGGGTAGCGGACACCGAGGCGGAGCCGATCACCACGATGATCCCGGCCCGCGTCGACCGGATGCGCTGGTCCCGGTTCCACACCCGTATGGTGATGGCGCTAGGCATCGCCTGGATCCTGGACGGCCTGGAGATCACGGTTGCCAGCGACGTGGCCGACATCCTCGAGCACAAGAGCACCCTCGGCATGTCCGCCCGGGCGGTGGGCGACATCGCCTCGGTCTACCTTGTCGGTGAGGTGGTCGGCGCCCTGTTCTTCGGCCGGCTCTCGGACAAGCTGGGCCGGCGCCGCCTGTTCATGGTCACCCTCGGGGTGTACCTCGTCGGCTCCGGCCTCACCGCCGCCACCTCCGGGCACGGCGCCGGGTGGGTCCTGTGGTTGTACTTCACCCGGTTCGTGGCCGGGATGGGTATCGGGGGAGAGTACGCCGCCATCAACTCGGCCATCGACGAGATGATCCCCTCCCACTACCGGGGTCGGGTCGACATCGCCATCAACGGCACCTACTGGGGCGGTGCCCTGCTCGGCACGCTCGCCGAGCTGGCCATCTTGAACCACCTGTCCGGCACGGTGGCCTGGCGGATCGGGTTCCTCATCGGGCCGGTGCTGGCGCTCGCCATCATCTACGTGCGGCGCAACCTACCCGAGAGCCCCCGGTGGCTGGTGATGCACGGTCGGGAGGCGCAGGCGGAGGCGGCCATGGCCAAGATGGAGGCCGAATCGGGCGAGCGGGGGGAGCTCCCGCCGCTCGACGAGTCGAAGGCGATCGTCATCAACCCCATCAACGACGTGGGCTACTTCACCTTGGCGAAGGTCCTGTTCAAAGAGATGCCGCGCCGGAGCATCCTGGGCGCAAGCTTGATGATCACCCAGTCCTTTCTCTACAACGCCATCTTCTTCACCTACGCGTTGGTGCTCGCCACCGTGTACCACGTCTCCAGCGGCACGATCCCGCTGTACTTCATCGCCTTCGCCATCGGCAACCTGGCCGGACCCCTGTTGCTCGGCCCGCTCTTCGACACGGTTGGTCGGCGGATCATGATCAGCTCGACCTACCTGCTCTCCGGTGTCCTGCTGGCCGCGACGGCCTGGGCGTTCGACGCCGACCTGCTCAGCGCGTTGAGCCAGACCATCCTGTGGTCGGTGGTCTTCTTCTTCGCCTCGGCGGGAGCCAGCGCCGCCTACCTCACCGTCAGCGAGATCTTCCCGCTCGAGGTGCGGGCCAAGGCGATCGCCATCTTCTTCGCCATCGCCCAGGCGTTCGGCGCTCTCGGCCCGGACATCTACGGGAGCCTGGTGAACAGCCATCGGGGGCTGTTCATCGCCTACCTCGTGGGCGCGGCGGTCATGATGCTCGGTGGCCTGGTCGAGGTCTTCTTGGGCGTGGCAGCAGAGCGGCGCTCGCTGGAGGACATCGCCACGCCGTTGTCGGTCATCGGTCCCCCGGGCGGACCGGTGGCGGGTGGCGCCCGCTCCGGGTTCAGTCGCGGCCCGGCATCCCCCGGACCGAACTGAGGTGGGGGAGCACGGGGTAGCCTCGCCCCCGGCACCCGGCCCCGTCCGGATGGGATGGGCCCACCGGCCCCTCCCGCAGGCGCGGCCGGTACGCTGGCCGGCGTGTGCCTCCTCGTGTTCGCCTGGCAGACCGAGGCGGGGTACCCGTTGGTGGTGGCGGCCAATCGCGACGAGATCAGGGACCGACCGGCGGACCCGTTGGTGGTGCTCGCCGACCACGATCCTCGCATCCTCGGCGGGCGTGACGGCCTGGCCGGGGGCACCTGGCTGGCGGTCAACGACGACGGGGTCGTGGCTGGGCTCACCAACCGCCCGTCACCCGGCGGGCGAGATCCCACGAAGCGATCTCGGGGTGAGCTGCCGCTCTTGGCGGCGAAGAGCCACTCGGCGGACGAGGCGGTGGCCGAGCTGGCGAGCCGGGTGGACCCGGCTGTGTACAACCCAGCCTGGCTGCTCGTCGGCGATCGCCGTTCCCTCTATTCGGTGACCGTGGCCGTGGCCACGGGGCTCGTCATCGAGCAGCTCGCCCCCGGCCTCCATATCTTGGAGAACGTCGCTCCCTCCACGCCGTCGTCGAAGGTCGACCGGGTGAGATGCCTGATCGCGACCGCCCGGGCGTCGGGCCGGTCCCTGTGGTCAGCACTTCCCGCGGTGATGGCGGATCACACCGTTCCCGACCACGACGGCGGCGACGGGATTGCGGGAGCAGGGGGAGCGGTTGAGCACGGAGGAGGTGAGCACCGCCCGACGGTGGCGGTTCGGGCCCCGGCCACCTACGCCGCCTGTGTGCACACCGAGAACTATGGCACCCGCTCCAGCGCCTTGATCCGGGTGCCTGCCGCCCCTCGGGACCGGCCCCAGCTCCTGGTGGCCGACGGGCCGCCGTGCACCGCCCGCTACGTCGACGCCGAGCCCTTCTGGAGCGCATGAAGGACAGCCGGGCGCAGGGTGGGCAGCGGCCCCGGTGACCGTCGCTCCCCGGGCCGATGCGCCCCCGGGCCGACGCGTCACTGCGATGCGGCCTGGCGAGCTGCCACCTGGTGGACGGCGGTGGCAACCGCGGGCACGACGGCCGGGTTGAACACGCTCGGGATGATGTAGGCGGCTGAGAGCTCGTCGGCGCTGACCACGCCGGCAATGGCCCGTGCGGCCGCCACTTCCATCTCGGCGGTGACCTCGTGGGCATGGGCGTCGAGGAGCCCCCGGAACACCCCGGGGAACGCCAGGACGTTGTTGATCTGGTTGGGCTCGTCGCTCCGGCCGGTGGCCACGACCGAGGCGTGGGCCCGGGCGATCTCGGGATCGATCTCGGGATCGGGGTTGGCCAAGACGAACACGACGGCGTGAGAGGCCATGGTGGCGAGGGCTGCCTCGCTCACCAGGTTCGAGCCCGACACCCCGATGAGGACGTCGGCACCGGCGAGCGCCTCGTCGATACCCCCCGTGAGCCCGCCGGGATTGGTGGCGTGCGCGAGCCATTGGCGGGTGGGATCTCCCCCCGCCGATGGGGCGCTCACGATGCCTTCCCTGTCGACGGCGACGATGTCCCGGGCTCCGGTGGCCACGAGGATCTTGATGATGGCGGTTCCCGCCGCACCGGCGCCGAGGACGACGATGCGCACGGCGTCGATCTCCTTTCCCACGACGCGGAGCGCATTGGTGAGGGCCGCGAGCACCACGATGGCCGTGCCGTGCTGGTCGTCGTGGAAGACCGGGATGTCGAGCCGTTCCCGGAGGCGTGCTTCGACGGCGAAGCAGCGGGGAGCGGCGATGTCTTCCAGGTTGATCGCCCCGTAGCTGGGGGAGATCACCTCGACGGTCCGGACGATCTCGTCGACGTCCTGCGTGTCGAGGCAGACGGGCCAGGCGTCGATGTCGGCGAAGGTCTTGAACAACACGGCCTTGCCCTCCATCACTGGCAAGGCGGCCTTGGCGCCGAGGTTGCCCAGGCCGAGCACGGCAGAGCCGTCGGTCACGACCGCCACGCTGTTGCGGACGATGGTGAGGTTCCGGGCGGCGGCCTTGTCCTCGGCGATGGCCAGGCACACCCGGGCGACCCCGGGCGTGTAGACCATCGACAGGTCGTCGCGGGTGCGGAGCGCGACCTTTGAGGCGGTGGCCAGGACGCCGCCGAGGTGGGTGAGCAAGGTGCGGTCCGAGACGGCACGGACGGCGACGCCGGGGACCGCGCCTGCGGCCTTGGTGAGCTCCTCGGCGTGGTCGCCGTCTCTGGCGTAGCAGGTGAGGTCGACGACCAGGGTCGACGCGCTGGCATCGACCACGTCGAGGGCGACGATCGAGCCTCCCGCCTCCCCGATGGCCGTCGTGATGCGCCCGACGCCCTGGGGGTCGTCCAAGAGGACCCGCATGGTGATGGAGTACGACGCACTCGGTGCGGCCACGGTGACTCTCCTTCCTGCCGGGAACGACCGGCACTCCGGTCGCCGACCCTATCCCTCCCGGCCGGGACGACCGGGACCGGCGACGGCCTGATCCCGGGTGGGGCCACAGGGGTCACGCCGGTCGGATCGAGTAGCTCGCCCTCGGGAGTGGGTGAAGGAGTACCCCCGAGTAACCATGAGAAGCGCTCAAGTCGTCACTTTGCGTGACGATAAAGAGATCACCGGGAGCGAGAGGATGTCGTGGCAGACGGTGCAGGCGAGGTTGGCGACGAACACGAAGAGAGCGGACGCCGCCCGCTGACGAGAACGCTCGGTGACCGGCCCGGGTGGCTCCGTGGTGCTCGGGTGGCGAGCGCCGCTGACGTCCTCACCGTGGTGCTCCTCTCTCTCTACCCGCTGCTGCCGGGCACGAGCGCCCCTCCCGAACCCGCCTACGGCGCGCTCCTCGGGGGCGCGGCCCTCCTCGGGTCGGCCTCGCTGCTCATCCCCTGGCGTCGCCTCTACCGGCACCAGGGATTCAGGGGCACGACCTTCCAGGCCTACAGCCTCGCCTGGCACCTCGCCACCTCCGCGTTGATCTCTGCCGGCGTAGCCATTACCGGCGGGGAGTCGTCCTTCCTCTACCCGGTGTACTTCGTCTTGCTCGTCGTGGTGGCACTCGGCTCGACGACGGCCACCCCCCTCCGGGCGATCGAGGTGGCGGCCTCCCCACTCGGGTTCCTTGGTGCAGCCATTGCCGGCTCGGCGCGCCTCGAGGTCGGCACGTGCGCCTTCCAGGTCAGCGTGCTCGTGCTCGTCGCCCTTGCCACCAACCTCCTTGGTGGCGAGCTCAAGGTGGCAAAGGAGCGCGCGGATGCGACGAGGATGCACGAGGCGAACCGGGCCCGGCGTGATCCCCTGACGGGATGTCTGAACCGAGCCGGGTTCCTCGAAGCGGTGGAAGAGGCGAGGGCCAAGGGAACGGTCGGTCCTATCGCCTACTTGGATCTCGACGGGCTAAAGGTCTTGAACGACACCCTCGGCCACGAGGCCGGTGACGCCCTGCTCCGCGAGGTCGGGCACCGCTTGGACACCGGGATCGATGTCGGTGCGACTGCTGCCCGTCTGGGCGGCGACGAGTTCGCGCTGTTCACCACGGTTGGCACCGTCGATCCTGCTCGTCTCGGTGAGCTCGTGCTCGAGTGCTTCGCTGTGCCGTTTGTCATCGATAAACGGTGCCACGAGATCAGCGCCAGCGTCGGGGTGCTCGACGCCATGACTGGGCTGTCGGTTGCCCAACTGATCGCCTGCGGTGACGAGGCCATGTACGAAGCCAAGCGCGCCGGGCGCAACCGGGTCGTCGTCTACGACGCGACATTGATCGCCCACAAGGCAACCGAAGCCGAGCTCGCTACCGACCTTCCCCAACTCCTGGAGGCGGGCGCGCTCCGGTGTCGCTATCAAGAGGTCGTCGAGGTCCAAAGCGGTCGGATCGTGGCGCTGCGAGCCGAGGCCCACCTCGACCACCTCGTCCACGGTCGGTTGGATGGACCGCGCCTTTCCCGCCTGGCTGCCCGTGGCGGGTGCACGCAGGCCCTGGAACGGGCCCTGCTCAGCCGTGCGACGTCGGATCTCGCCCGGTGGCGCGCCACCGTCCCGGCAGCACGCGACCTGGTCGTGGCGGTACCGATGACACCGCGGTCTGCACCGAGCGCCGAGCTCGCCTCTGAGGTGGCCGAGATCGTAGAGACAGCCGGACTTGCCCGCGGCGACCTCGTCGTGGCCATCGCCGAACCCGACTCTCCTGGCGCACTGGTGCGCGCCCAAGAGCTTGCCCACGCGCTTGACCGCTCGGGGATCAAGCTCGGTCTCGTCGGGTACGGGCGAGGGACGGCGTCGCTCAAGGTCTTTTCGGTCCTCCCGGTGCGGTTGGTGGAGCTCGATGCCTCCCTTGCCGACACGCAGGCGGTCGAGAACCAGGCAGTGCTCGCCAGCATCGCCGAGCTGGCCCGCCGGCTCGACCTCGTCCTCGTCGTGCCGAAGGCCGACTCCGGTGTCCCGGTCTCACCGGATGCCCTGCGGGCCCTCGGGATCGCCTACGTCATCGAAGAGCGG
>JAKADK010000029.1 GCA_021820665.1 Actinomycetes bacterium
AGATCCCCGCGGAGCGCTGCCAGGTGGACCACATCGTGCCCTGGGCACAAGGTGGGCCCACGACCCAGGAGAACGGTCGCCTCCTGTGTGGGTATCACAACCGACTGAGAAACCAGCGGCCACCGCCATCTAGCTGATGGCCTGGTTCCCTGTTCGCCGCTATCGCGGTGACGCGGCGCCGACCGGGGGAACAAAGGCAGCAACAACCCATGCCGCGACCGCATCTGGATCTTCCAAGGGACCGAAGTGGCCGAGGCCGGGGAGCAACGCAAGGTGGGTAAATGCCCCGCCTGCTGGCAGATGCCCGGGTTGAGCAGAGCCCCTGTCGGTGGCTGTGCTCGCGGAGTGCACCGGGCTTAGGGAGTGCTGCCGGGCGGAACGACCCACTGGCAGCGCTGCCCGGTGACTGATCCGATGAGATCGAAGTCGGCATCGTAGTGGAGGACGATCGCCTCGAGCTCCTCGGCGGCAGCGGCTACCAAGAGGTCTGGGATCTTGCGGCGTCGCTGGCTGCGAGCGGCCAGCATGCGCTGGACCTGGAGCGCACGGCGCAGATGCGCAGCAGTGGTGTCGACAGCCCAGAAGGCATCGAGCGCCCCGACGAACTGGTCCCATTCCTGCACGTTGCGTGCCGAGTAGCCCACCTCGAGATCGCAAATGCTCGGCCGCCCCAGCTCACCCGCGGCCGCCAACGGTTCGATCACACTGCGGACTTCGAGGTACTGGAGCCGCTTCACCACGCTGGTATCGACAAGAAAACTCAGCGCCACGCGTCAGCTCGGTCGTCGAGGTGAGCACGAGCGAGCACGTCCAACGCCGTGGCAACGCTGCGCTCCCGGCGGCTCGTCGCCCTGCACAGGGCTTCGCCACGCCCGCCGTATGTACGGGCGGGCGGTCTTATAGACGCGGAGGGCGTGACGGGCGACTCTGCCACGAGGAGCACGGCCGCCCTTCGACATGCCCGAATTCGAATTCGGGACACGGGAGCGGACGACGGGATTCGAACCCGCGACCCTCACCTTGGCAAGGTGATGCTCTACCAGCTGAGCCACGTCCGCGTACCCGCGTACCCTAGCATCGGCGTCCGGCGTCCGGCGTCCGGCGTCCGGCGTCCACGTCACACGGCCACGTCGCGGTGCCACCAGGGCACCGAGCGGGAGTGCGTGTTCCGGGACCGCTCCTGGCGTAGCTGGATACGGCCCGCCGCCTCTGTCAGCATGTCCAGCTCGCCGGCCATGCGGGACGCCACCTCCCCGGGATCGGGCACCAGGGCACGGCAGCTCTGCACCCCGACATGCAGCGTGCCGGCGTACGAGAGCACGGTGATGTTCAAACCGATACCCTCACTGATCGGGCCTAAGGGGTACATCGCCGCGACTCGGAGACCACCCAGCGCAACCGGTTCCTCTGCGCCCGGGACGTTCGACACCACGACGTTGCACAACGGAGGGAAGCGGTCGAAGAGCCGCAGGTCGGAAAGGGCGCGCGCCACCGCGGCAGGGGCGCCCGGCACCAGAGCGTCCGCCCAGCTCTCCAGCCACGCTGACCCCACCTCCCGGCACACCAGCTTCGCCCGCCGGGTACCGTCCCGCACGAGCCGGAACCGATCCTCCGGGTCCTCGACTCCGGTGGCCAGCGACACCAACATCCCGGTCACCCGGTTCCCGACGGACCGGGCTCCGATCACGGCATCCGCTCCACTCGACTCCGACTCCGACTCCGATGCCATCGGGCCGACGCCCGACCCTGCCGTCGACACCGGGACCATCGCCACGAGCGACCGGTCGGGAACCTCACCACGGTCGACGAGATAGCCGTGGAGCGCACCACCGGCCAGGGTCAGCACCACGTCGTTCACCGTCCCGCCAAGAGCGACACCGGTACGCCGGATCACGGCCATGGGGAGCTCGGCCCACGCCACTTCCCGGTCAGGAGAGATCGCGCGGTTGACCGAGGTACGGGGTGCGTCGAAAGGGCGAGGTAGTAGGTCGCTCTCGCCATCCCGGTAACGCACCACCAGCGCCCTCGTTTCCCGTATCCCCCGGACGGCGGCCCGCGCCGACCGTGCCACCTCTCCGATCACGTCGTCGAGAACGCCCCGGAGAACTTCCGGGCCGTCGGGCACCCGCTGCGGCGCCAAGGGGCGCGGCTCCTCCTGCCGCGCTCCCTCGACACCCTCGGCACCGGGGTCGACAAGAGCGGCACCGGGGTCGACAAGAGCGGCACCGCGCACGCTACCGCCGGGAACGGCGCCACCCGGGTCCAGGAGCTCGGTCAGCACGCCGATCCCGGCGATCCCATCGGCGATCGCATGGTGGAGGCGCACCACCACAGCGGTCCGATGGTCGTCGAGCCCCTCCACCACGACCAGGTCCCAGAGCGGGCGCGACCGATCGAGAGGCCGGGAGACGATGTCGGCGACCACTCGTTGCAGCTGCGCAGTGGTACCCGGCTGTGGGAGCGCAGCCCGGCGTAGGTGGGCGTCGAGGTCGACATCGAGGTGGTCGACGATGAACGGCCGCCCGAGCCCGAGAGGTACCTCCACGAGCCGGCGGCGCAGAACCGGCACTCGATCGAGCCGAGATACGACCGCCTCCCGGATCCGGGCATAGACCTGCTCCGGTGTCGAGGCGGTCGATCCGCCAACACCCGCAGGCTCGAGGATCAGCACCGCCGCCACGTGGAGGTGCATGGCCTTCGTCTCGATCGCCAGAAAGGCGGCGTCGAGCCCCCCGAGCCGGTCTGGAGCCATCCGGTCGCCGCTACTGGCTACTACCGGCCGGTGGACCCGAAGCCGGCGGTGCCCCGAAGGCTCTTGTCCAGCGACGGCACCGGGATGAACGACGCCTGGGCAACCCGTTGGACCACCAACTGGGCGATACGGTCACCCCGTGCCACGTGGTAGGGCGTCGCCGGATCGGTGTTCACCAGCAGGACCGCCAGCTCGTCCCGGTAGCCGGCGTCGATCAGGCCGGGGGTGTTGAGGCAGGTGACGCCGTGTCGGAGGGCGAGGCCGCTCCGTGGCTGGACGAACCCAGCCCATCCGGGTGGGATGGCAACGGCGATGCCGGTGGGGACCAGTCCTCGACCACCCCCCGGGGACAGCAGCACGTCCACCCGTGCCATCAGGTCGGCCCCGGCATCGTGGAGCTTGGCATACGAGGGGAGGGGCAGGTCGGGGTCGAGCCGTCGCACGGGGACCTGAACGACCTCGACGGCCGTCCCTCCCGGACTACCCGACGCCGGCGGACCCCCCTCAGCCTCCACGACGACTCCGCATGACCACAGGGCGACGATAGCCGGGCCGGCACCAACGGCCCTCCCGTGCCCGGTGGAGTGAATGCCGGTCCGCCGGTCTGCTACGCCCGGTTCCAAAAGCCGGCGACGGATGAACTAGGGTCCAGCGACGTGCTCGTCTGGATGGACCTGGAGATGACCGGCCTCGATGCCACCCACGACACCATCGTCGAGATCGCCACCCTAGTGACCGACGACAACCTCGTCACCATCGCCGAGGGCCCCGACCTGGTGGTTGCCACCCCACCTGACGCGCTGGCCGGCATGGACGACTTCGTCCGCTCGATGCACACGAAGAGCGGGCTCCTGGAGGCGATCGGGTCGGCGACGATCTCCCTGGCCGAGGCGGGAGCGGCGACCCTGGAGTTCATCCGGACCCACGTCCCCAAGCCGCGCACCGTGCCGCTCGCCGGGAACTCCATTGGGACCGACCGGCGGTTCCTCACCGCCTACCTCCCGGACATCGAGAACTACCTCCACTACCGGTCCGTCGACGTCTCGACAGTGAAGGAGCTGGCGCGGCGCTGGCACCCTGAAGTGCTCGCCGGCGCACCAGCGAAGGTGACGGCCCACCGCGCCATGGACGACATCAAGGAAAGCATTGCCGAGCTCGCCTACTACCGTGCGACGCTGTTCCGCCCGACGCCGGCCGCCGTGCCCGAACCCGCCGCAGCCCCCCAACGTTCCGATCCTCAGCCCGACGTACCGCCCGGGGAGACACCCGGAGACTCGCCGTGACGCGGGACGAAGCGGTCGCCTCCCTCACCGCCCCCGGACAGCCCTTCGAGATGGAGGAGGTCGTGGTCCGCGGGATCCCGACACGTGTCTGGAAGCACGCGCCGTCATCGCTCCGCGCCGTCTTCGAGCTGTCGGCCGCCCACGGGGACAAGGACTTCCTCGTCTACGAAGACGAACGGGTCACCTTCCGGCAGCACTTCGCCACGGCTGCCACCGTCGGCCATGAGCTCGGCCACCGGTTCGGCGTCACGAAGGGCGACCGTGTCGCCATTGCCATGCGCAACCTGCCGGAATGGGTGGTCGCCTTCTGGGCTGCGGTGTCCGTGGGAGCAGTGGTCGTCCCGCTGAACGCCTGGTGGACCGGACCCGAGCTCGCCTACGGCCTGGAAGACTCCGGGGCGTCGGTGCTCTTCACCGACGAGGAGCGAGCCGGACGGCTCGCTCCCCACCTCGACGGCACGCCCGGCCTGCGCGCCGTCGTGGTCACCAGCGAGCAGGTCGGGCCGGACGGGACCCGGAGCGGCACGCCGGTCGCACTGCCGACCGCCGCCCGACGGGGCGCGCCCCCCTTGGCCGTCGTCCCGTTCGCCGGGCTGGTCGACTCCCCGGACGACCGTGCGGCCCTCCCGCCCGTCGACGTCGATCCGGACGACGACGCCACGATCTTCTACACCTCGGGGACGACCGGGAAGCCCAAGGGTGCGGTAGGGACGCACCGGAACAGCTGCTCGAACCTCATGAACCTCTTCTTCAGCGCCACCCTGGGCTCGATGCGGGCCAGTGGGGATCCCGATGACGTGCCCAACGGTCGGCAGAACGCGAACCTGTTGTCGGTCCCGCTCTTCCACGCCACCGGGTGCCACGCCATCCTGGTCACGAACACCGCGGCCGGTGGGAAGCTCGTGATGATGCACCACTTCGACCCGGAGCGGGCACTCGAGCTGATCGAACGGGAGCGGATCACCATGTTCGGGGGGGTGCCGACCATGGTCATGCAGATCCTCGACTCCCCGAGCTTCACGTCTCGGGACACCACCTCCGTGCGCAGCATCTCCTACGGGGGGGCTCCGGCACCGCCGGACCTCGTCCGCCGGATCAAGGAGCACTTTCCCGTGGGCGCACCGGCCAACGGGTACGGCCTCACCGAGACGTCAGCCATGACGACCATGAACGCCGGCGACGACTACGTCGCCCGTCCGGAAAGCGTCGGTCCGCCGGCTCCCGTCTGCGACGTCGCCGTGGTCCCCGACGGCCACGTCGGCGACGAGCCCCCTCCCGGTCCGCCCGATCCCGGCCTGCTCGGCGAGCTGTGGGTAAAAGGGCCGAACGTCGTACGCGGCTACTGGCACCGGGAGGAGGAGACCGCCCGCACGTTCACCCGGGGATGGCTCCACACCGGCGACATCGCCCGCATCGATCCCGACGGGTTCGTGACCATCGTCGACCGGGCGAAGGATCTCATCATCCGCGGCGGCGAGAACGTCTACTGCGTCGAGGTCGAGGCCGCGCTCTTCGAGCACCCGGCAGTGGCGGACTGCGCCGTGATCGGCGTACCCCACCCGGTGCTCGGCGAGGAGGTAGGCGCGATCGTCGTCCTCCGCCCCGGGAGCGACGTCGACGCCGGGGAGCTCCGCCGCTTCGTCGCCGAGCGGCTCGCTGCCTTCAGCGTTCCCACCCACTTCTGGTTCCGGCGAGACCTCCTGCCGAGAAACCCCGCCGGGAAGCTCTTGAAACGCGACCTGCGGGCAGAGCTCCTCGACCCACCCACCTGACCGGGTCGCGCTCAGCGATCGGCCAACAGCTTCCGGGTGGCGGCGATGTCCTGGTCCATCTGGGAGACGAGCGCATCGGTCGTGTCGAAGACCTGGTTGCCCCGCAGCCGCTCGACGAAGGAGACCCTGGCGGCCTCCCCGTAGAGATCGCCGCTGAAGTCCAGGAGATGGGCCTCGACGAGGACGGGACCCCGGGAGCCGTAGTAGGTCGGTCGAGTCCCGATGGAGACGGCCGCCGGCCAGTGCGACCCCCCGGGACGCTCGTAGTAGCCGGCGTAGATCCCCTCGCCCGGCACCGCCATCCCCGGCGGGATGTCGACATTGGCCGTGGGGTACCCGAGCTGGGGCCCACCCCGCCCATCACCGTGACCAACCATGCCTCTGAGCTGGTGGGGCCGGCCGAGCAGCACCGCCGCCTGGGCAACCTCGCCCGAGGCCACCAGCGCCCGGATGCGGGTCGACGAGATCGGACCCGGGTCCCCGGCGACGGATGCCGTCTCCAGGCTCACCCCGTCGACGGCGAAACCAGCCTGGGCCCCGACCTCCCGGAGCATGGCAACGTCACCCTGGCGCCCATGGCCGAAGTGGAAGTCCTCCCCCACCACCACGACGCGGGTGCCGAGCGCCCGCACCAGGACCTCGTCGATGAACTCCCGAGCCGGCTCCCGGGCCCGCTCCTCGTCGAACGGGAGGACGAGCACCCGGTCAACCCCCGTCGACGCCAGGAGCTCCAGCTTCTGGCCGAGGTCGCACAACAGGAGCGGCGCGGAGTCGGGCCGTACGACCGTGGCGGGATGGCGATCGAACGTCACCACCACCGTCTCCAGGCCCTGCGTCCCTGCCCGGGCGCGGAGCCGGGCGAGCAGGGCACGATGGCCCAGGTGGACACCGTCATAGGCGCCGATCGTGACCGCCGATCCGGCCTCCGGCGGCCTGCACGTCGACACGTCGGTGACGACGTCCATCAGTCCCCTCCCGCGTCGCCGGCGGCCATACCGGCCCGTCCGCTCACGACCCGCCCACCAACACCACTGCCGGCCGGATGCGGTCCGTGGCCGTCCGTTCGTAGACGGCCAGGAGGTTGTGCTCCTGGTCCACGATGCCCCAGGGGCCCTCCCCGACCGCGCCGAGGGGCACCCGGTCGAGCGCAAGGCCCCGGCGCACCAGCTTGGCCACGTCAGACCCGACCTCCACCTGGGGGAGGTCCCGCATGGCCTGTGCCGTGGTCAGCACGGCCGCCGCCGTCAGCTCGTCGACACGGCGGGCATCGTCGACACCAAACGATCCGATCCGAGTCCGCCGCAGGGCCCGGAGGTGAGCCCCCCCGCCGAGGATCGTGCCCAGGTCCGCGGCCAAGACACGCACGTAGGTGCCCGAAGAGCACTCGACCTCGATCCGCAAGACCCCGGCCTCGGGGGTGGGATCGACCTCGAACCGGTGGACCGTCACCGGGCGCGCCGCCCGCTCCACCTCGACCCCCGCCCGCGCCAGGGCGTGCAGGCGGGTCCCGTTGACCTTCAGCGCCGAGACCATCGGGGGCACCTGGAGGATGGGCCCGGTGAGCTCGGCCGCAGCGCGGCGAGCGGCCTCCAGGGTGACCGCCGACATGTCCCAGGTGCCCGTCACCTCACCCGACGCGTCGAGGGTCGTCGTGGTGAGACCGAGGACGACCTCGGCCTCGTAGGTCTTCGGCAGCGCGGTCAGGAAGCGGAGGAGCCGCGTCGCCCGACCGACGCCGACGAGCAGCACGCCGGTGGCGTCGGGATCCAGGGTTCCGGCGTGACCGACTCGACGCTGCCCGAAGAGGCGCCGGCACCGGGCCACGACATCGTGGGAGGTCCATCCGGGCTCCTTGTCGACCACCGCCAGGCCGGTCAGGGCCTCCCCCGTCACCCCTGCTCCCCGAGGCGACGCAGCACGTCTTCGACCCGGTTCCCGGCCTCGACGGCGGGGTCGACCTCGAAGGTGAGCAACGGCGTCCGCTTCATGCGCACCTGACGACCGACCGCTCGCTGGAGGTGCGCGCGGCGTTCGGACAGCGCCTCCGAGGCTTCGCCGGATAGGGAGCCGAGATAGACCCGCGCCTGTCGGAGGTCGGGTGCGGCGTCGACACCGGTCACCGTCAGCATCGATAGCCGTTCGTCGGCGTCGGACAGGCGCTCGAGCTCCTCGGCCAGCACCTGGCGCAGCACCTCGTTGACGCGCAGCGACCGGGCGTAGGGGGGTGCTCCTCGATTGTCATGGCGACGACCCGGCACTGTTCCTCCGGTCAGGAGCGCGGGATCTCGCGCTCCTCGAATGTCTCGATCACGTCGCCTTCCTTCAGGTCCTGGTAGTCCGAGAGCCCGATGCCGCACTCGAACCCGGCCTGCACCTCTCGGGCGTCGTCCTTGAACCGGCGGAGCGAGGTGATGGTCCCCTTCCAGATCACCACGCCATCCCGCAGGAAGCGCACCTTGGAACCCCGCGTGATCACGCCGTCCCGCACGTAGCAGCCGGCCACAGCGCCGATGCGCGGCA
Organism: Actinomycetes bacterium; assembly: GCA_021820665.1. Classification (GTDB taxonomy): domain Bacteria; phylum Actinomycetota; class Acidimicrobiia; order Acidimicrobiales; family RAAP-2; genus JAKADK01. Next base: position 8,328 of record JAKADK010000029.1, read on the forward strand.
CCCTGAAGACCTGGCGGACCTCGGCCTCCCCGGTAACGACCTCTTCGTAGACGGGGGCGAGGAGCCCCAGCATCGCCGCCTCGATCTCCTCGATGAGCTTGTAGATGATCTCGTAGGTACGGATCTCCACGTCCGACTTCTCGGCCTGCTCGCGGGCCCGCCGATCGGGCCGGACGTTGAACCCGATGATCGTGGCGTTCGAGGCCTGGGCCAGTTGGACGTCATTCTCGGTGATGCCCCCGACGCCGCGGTGGACGAAGCTGAGCTTCACGTCGTCCCGCTCGAGCTTCCGCAGGCTCTCGGTCACCGCCTCGAGCGAACCCTGGACGTCAGCCTTCAGGATCATGTTGAGCGTGGCGGTCTCGCCCCGCTGGATCTGCTCGAAGAGGTCTTCGAGCTTCGCCCCGCCCAACGCGGAGAATGCCGCCGGTCCGTGACCAGCCACCCGATAGCGGTGCGCCCGGGCCTCCCCGATGGTCCTCGCCTGAGCCAGCTCCGGCGCCACCCGGAACTCGTCGCCGGCGTTGGGCGGCTCGGAGAACCCGAGCACCTGCACCGGCGTCGACGGCGGCGCTTCTTTGATCTGGTCGCCCCGGTCGTTGATGAGCGCCTTCACCTTCCCCCAGGCCGCGCCGGCGACGACTGGATCGCCCACGCGGAGGGTGCCGCGCTCGACGATCACCGAAGCGACCGGACCGCGACCGACCTCGAGCTCCGCCTCGAGGACCACGCCGCGGGCGTGCCCTTCGGGGCTGGCCACCAGCTCCTCCACCTCCGCCACCAGGTTCACCTGTTCCAACAGGTCGTCGATCCCGAGGTTCTGGAGCGCCGAGATCTCGACCGTGATGGTGTCACCGCCCCACGCCTCGGGCACGAGACCGTACTCGGAGAGCTGCTGGAGCACGCGGTTGGGATCGGCCTCCTCCCGGTCGATCTTGTTGACGGCCACGATGATCGGCACGTCAGCCGCTTTGGCGTGGTTGATCGCCTCGACCGTCTGGGGCATCACGCCGTCGTCCGCCGCCACCACGAGGATCACGATGTCGGTGACCTCGGCGCCCCGAGCGCGCATGGCCGTGAAGGCCTCGTGGCCCGGGGTGTCGATGAAGGTGATGGAGTGGCCGTCCAGCTCGACCTGGTAGGCACCGATGTGCTGGGTGATCCCCCCGGCTTCGCCGGCGACGACGTTCGCCGACCGGATGCGGTCGAGCAGGAGCGTCTTGCCGTGGTCCACGTGGCCCATCACGGTGACCACCGGCGGACGGGGCCGCAGCGTCGCCTCGTCGTCGTCCTCGTCGTCCTCGTCGAAGAACTTCGCCAGCAGCTCGGCCTCCCGCTCCTCCCCGGGATCGACCAGCCGCACCACGGCACCCAGCTCGGCGGCGAACAGCTCGATCATGTCGTCGGACAACGACTGCGTGGCCGTCACCATCTCCCCCTGGAGCAGGAGGAACCGGATCACGTCTCCGGCTGAACGGTTGAGCTTCGGACCGAGGTCGCGGGCGGTCGACCCCCGCTCGACGATCACCTCGCCCTCGGGAACGGGGGCCGTCGAAGGCGTGTAGGCGGTGAGCTGGGTCGGCTCGAGCTCCTCGAGGTTGCGACGGCGACGCCGGGGGCGGCGCTGGTTGGGACGTCCCCGGCCCACACCCGGCCCACCCCGCCCCGGCGGACCGCCGGGACCGCCACCGGGTCCTCCCGTCGGGCGCCCTGCGTAGCCGCCGCTGCTCCCGCCTCCGGGACGGCTCCCGTAGCCACCTCCGCCCGGGCTCGAGGGTCGGCCCCCATAGCCACCTCCGACACCGGCCGGCCGTCCAGGGCCTCCGGGTCTGGAGGCCGGGGGTGACGGTCGCCTGCCTCCCGCACCCGGCGGGGGTGGGATCGGCTTCCCGGTAACCGAGCGGGGCGGGCCACCGGGAGGAGGCGGGATCGGTCGTCCGGTAAGGCTCGTCGGCGGACGAGGCGGCCCGGAGGGGCGGGCGGCCGGACGGCCGGGGGCGGCCGGGGACGCCGCAGGCGCACCTGTCGTGGTCGCCTCACCTGTCGTGGTCGCCGCACCTGTCGTGGTCGCCGCACCTGTCGTGGTCGCCTCACCTGTCGTGGTCGCCTCACCTGTCGTCGTCGCCTCCGCGACGTTGCCGAGCGGTGACGGAGCTCCGCCGACGTCCGGGGACCGGGTTGTCGGAGCGGCGGCGGGCGGCGTGGCCACCTCCGCGTTCGATGACGACACCGGAACCGGCGTCGTCGGCACCCCCGGCGCGATCGACCCTGCAGCCGGTGTCGGGCCAGCCGGTGTTGGGGCATCCGGTGCCGGGGCAGCCATCGGCCTCATCGTGGCGGCAGGCGCCGACGTGGCGGCTGGGCGGTCGACCCCGGCGGCCGGTTCGCCGGACGGGGCCACGGGCGCCGTGGCGGGCGCCGCCGGGCGGAGAGCTGGGACGTCGGGTGCCGGACGGCTGGTCACGAGACGACCGGACCGCTTCACGGGTGCCGGCCGTGCCGTCGCCCCGGGAAGGGACGGGGCGCTGCTCCCCGCCACGGTCGAGTCGGACGAGATGGCGTCGACGGAGGTTGGCCCGTGTCCCTCCGGCTCCGTTCCGCCGAGCTTCTCGGCGGGCTTCTTCGCTGCGGCCTTCTTGGCCGGCTTTGCCGGTTCGGGCTCGTCGGGTTGGACATCCCTCCGGAGGCCCTCGCGGTCCGCCTTTCGGCGAGCCCGGTCAGCCTGGGCGTCCTCGATCGACGACGAGTGGCTCTTGACACCCATCCCGAGGGACAGGCACAGGTCGAGCGCCTCTTTGTTGGTCAGGCCGAGCTCGTGTGCGAGCTCGTAGACACGGATCTTTTTCGGCAACGGCTTTTACTGCCCTTCCTTCGCTGCTTCCCGTCCATCGATTCGCAAACGAGAACCACCATCCTCGCACATCACGGCGCACCCTCTCCCGCCGCGACCACTTCCGACTGCCCGAGGCGCTCGATGGCACCCGGGTCGACGCGGGCTCGCAACGCCCGGTCGAACTGTCGACGCTTCACCGCCAGGGTGAAACAGCGGGGAGAGCCCCTGCACAACCAGGCTCCCCGGCCGGGGACGCCCGGGCCCGTGGCCATCGTTCCATCCGGCAGCAGCGCGACACGGAACAACCGGTCGACGGTCGCGGGCGTCCTGCACCCGATGCACGTCCGGACCGGGGTCGAGCCTATGCCAACCCCTCGGCACTCCCGGCCTCTCCGGCACCGGCGGTCTCCCCAGTCGTGGTCTCTGCCACCTCGGCAGCAGCAGCAGCGGCGGCGGCGGCATCGGCAGCGGCATCGGCGAGGACTTCGTCGGCATCTCCGGCCCCTTCGGACCACTGGGCGGCGGACACCGCCTCCCCACCCTCGGCCGGCTGCCAGACCATCTCCCCGGCGGCGTTCTGCACCCACTCCCCCTCAGCCCACTCTTCGCCGGCGTACCCCGCCTCCTCCTCCGCGAGCTGCGATTCGCTCTTGATGTCGATCCGCCAGCCGGTGAGCCGGGCCGCCAGCCGGGCGTTCTGGCCCTCCTTGCCGATAGCCAGCGAGAGCTGGTAGTCGCTCACGACCACCGTCGCCGTCCCGGTGGCATCGTCGAGGCGGACCTCGCGTACGCGGGCGGGAGCCAGCGCGTTCTGGATGAACTCCACCGGATCGTCCGAGAAGGGGACCACGTCGACCCGCTCGCCTCGAAGCTCGTTCGTCACCATGCGCACGCGCGAGCCGCGGGCGCCGACGCAGGCGCCTACCGGATCGACGTTCGGGTCGTTCGACCACACCGCGATCTTCGTCCGGTGCCCAGGCTCGCGCGCCGCCGCCTTGATCTCCACCGCCCCAGACGAGATCTCGGGCACCTCGAGCTCGAAGAGCCGCTTGATGAGGCCGGGGTGGCTCCGGCTCACCACGATCTGGGGACCCTTCGTGGTCTTGCGGACCTCCACGATGTACGCCTTCAGCCGGGCACCGTGCTCGTAGCGCTCGTAGGAGACCTGCTCGGCCTGGGGCAGCAGCGCTTCGACCTTGCCGAGGTCGAGGAGGGTGTAGCGGTTGTCGGTCTGCTGGACGATCCCGGTGACGATGTCTCCCTCCCGGCCGGCGTACTCCTCGTACTTCAGGTCGCGCTCGACCTCCCGGATGCGCTGGAGGATGACCTGCTTCGCCGTCTGGGCGGCGATCCTCCCGAAGTCGTCGGGGGTGTCGTCCCACTCGCGGATGACATTGGCCTCGTCATCGAGCTCCTGGCCGTAGACCCGGATCTCGCCGGAGTCCGGGTCGATCGTGACCACGGCCTCCTCGGCAGCGTCGGGGCGGCGCTTGTACGCCGCCACGAGGGCGTTGGCGAGGGCGTCGAGCAGCGTCTCGACCGAGATCCCCTTGTCCCGGGCGATCTGGCCCAATGCGTCGAGGAACTCGAAGTTCGTCTGGCTCATGGCGTGGTGACCTGCTTCCTCTGTCGCTTCTTCGGGGACGCCGGCGCCCGAGAGCGTGCACCGCCGGGTCCGCTCTCGGGATGCTGCGGCCCCCACCGGAACACGGTACGGACCTTGTCGACGTCGCCGTAGCCCAGCCGGACGGCGTCCGGCGCGTCCTCGACCTCGACAACAAAACCGCCGTCGTCGGCGGCGACAAGCACGCCGACGAGCCGACGCGGTCCAGGAACCTGGGGGCGTGTCTTCACCGAGACGGTGGTCCCGATCGCACGGGTGAAGTGGTCGGGGGTACGCAGCGCTCGCTCGATCCCGGGGCTGGACACCTCGAGGGCGTAGGGGCCGGGGAGGGGATCGTGCTGGTCGAGGTAGGACGAGAGCATGCGATTGGCCCGGGTCAGCCCCTCCAGATCGACGCCTCCGGCCTGGTCGACGAAGACGAGGAGCGCGCCCGGCTTGATCTCGACGTCCACGAGCTCGAGGCCTGTCTCGGCCACCACCGGGGCGAGCTCGGCGAACAGCTGGTCGGTCATCTTGCTGCGTCCTCCTCGCTCACATCTCCATGGCCGTCTCTGCCTGCTGCCCGGTGAGCGGTTCGACAAAACAAAAGCGTGGGCTGTCCGCCCACGCTTCTCCGGCGCCTCTCCACTCCAACCGAACGGCAGTGTTCCACTATAGCAGCGACGACCGCCGCCATCCCGACCAGGACGACCTCGGTCCCGATCGGCGGGAACCGGTTGCCTCAGCCCTCGTCCGGCCCCGCCCGTCGCGCGTCAGCCCCCGTGAGGCTTGCGCTCCTCGCCGAACTTCTTCCGGATGAGGTCGACCCGCACCTCCGACGCGTTGGCATCGTCCCCGCGGTCATCGAGCAACGCCCGGCGGTCGGCCTCGGCTGCGGCCTCTGCACCGGCGTCGGCAGCCGCCAGCCGGGCCTCCACCCCCTCGGCCACCAGACGCTCCGCCTCGGCGACCAGGGCGTCCACCATCTCGTCCTCGGGCACGACCCGAACGATCTTGCCCTTGATGAACAGGTGGCCGCGATGGCGGCCGGCGGCGATCCCGAGGTCCGCGCCTCGTGCCTCGCCCGGACCGTTCACCACGCACCCCATGACCGCCACCTGGATCGGCAGCTGCCGATCCTCCAGCGCCTCCTGTGCCGCCTTCGCCACGGCGATGACGTCGATCTCGGCCCGGCCGCACGACGGGCAGGCAATGAGGTCGAGGTTCTTGCGCTCGCGCAGCCCGAGAGCCTCCAGGAGTTGGCGACCCGCTCTCGCCTCCTCCACGGGGTCGGCGGTGAGCGAGTAGCGGATGGTGTCGCCGATCCCCTCGGCAAGGAGGGTGGCGATCCCCGCCGTGCCCTTCAAGAGCCCGGCCGGCGGCGGCCCGGCCTCGGTGACTCCCAGATGGAGAGGGTGGTCGAACGTCGCCGACGCCAGCCGGTACGCCTCGATCATCAGCGGGACCGACGAGGCCTTCACCGAGATCTTCACGTCGTCGAACCCCACCTCCGCGAAGTAGGCCAGCTCGATGCGGGCCGATTCGACCAGCGCTTCTGGCGTCGCCCCCCCGAACTGCCGGTAGAGGTCGGGATGGAGCGACCCGGCATTGACGCCCACCCGGATCGGGACACCCCTGTCCTTCGCCTCGGCGGCGATCTGCTTGATCTCCTCGGGCTTCCGCAGGTTCCCCGGGTTCAGCCGCAGCCCGTGGACCCCGGCCTCGAGCGCCGCCATCGCCATCTCATGGTGGAAGTGGATGTCCGCCACGATGGGCACGGGAGAGCGCGGCACGATCCGGGCCAGACCCTCGGCTGCCGCCTCCTCGTTGCACGTGCACCGGACGATGTCGGCACCGGCGCCCGCCAGGGCGTAGATCTGCGCCAGCGTGGCATCGACGTCCGCCGTCTTTGTCGTCGTCATCGACTGCACCGTCACCGGTGCGCCGTCGCCGATCGGCACCTTCCCGAGCATGATCCGGCGGGTCGGGCGTCGCCGGGTCGTCGTCCACTCCATGTCCATGGCCCCATGGTAGGTGCTCGGTCCGCGCGACACACCGCCGGGAGGCCCCATGTCAGCCGAACGGGTTGGCGATCGGGTGGACGACGTCGACCGCCAGTGTGGTCACGAAGAGGATCCCGAGGAACGCGAGCATGAGCCAGGTGAACGGCATGAGCTTGCCCACGTCGGCGTGGTAGGTCCGGCCTCGGCGGCTCCTGACCCGCTCGTACACGGCGATCAGGACGTGCCCGCCGTCGAGCGGCAGCATCGGGAAGAGATTGAAGACGCCGATGAACACGTTGATGGAGATGAGGACGGCGAGCAGGTCCCCGACACCGGCATGGGCCGCCTGGTCGGCCACCTGGACGGCGCCCACGATCGACGACACGCGGGTCCCGTTTGCTTCGGCCCGGTTCGCCGCCCGGGCGCTCGCCACCTGGTGGAACCGGGAGAGCATGGCCGTCGGAGAGAACAGCCGACCGACGCCGACGATCGACGCCCAGGCAAAGCGACCGAGGTCGCCCACCGCCGCCGGTACGGCACTGACCACGCCTTCCACCGCGGTCGGATTGCCCAGTTCCACACCGATCACCCCGTCCGGCGCCCCCTTCGCCGGCGTGACGACGCCCGCCTCGTGGTGGAGGCGCTCGTTCACCGGCGTGACCGTGAGCCGCCGACGCACCCCGTCGCGTTCGACCACCACGTGCACAGGCCGACCCGCATGGTCCTGGATCACGGTGGCCAGGGTCGAGACGCTCCCGCCCACCGGGCGACCGTCGACGGAGACGACGATGTCGCCGGGCCGGATCCCGCCGGCGGCCGCCGGGTTGGCCACGCCGGCGACGGGGACCAGGCCCTGGACCTGCAGCTTGCCGGTCTGGGCCACGCCCACGAAGACCAGGAGCGACCAGAGCATGAGGAACGCCATGATGAAGTGCATGGCGGAGCCGGCGACGGCCACGAGCAGTCGGGCATGGAACGGCTGCTCCCGGTAGGTCCGCGCCTCGTCGGCCGGGTCGACCTCGTCGAGGTTGGTCATGCCAGGGATCTTCACGTAGCCGCCGGCCGGGATGGCCTTGATCCCGTACTCGGTCTCGCCACGGCGGATGGACCAGAGACGCGGGCCGAAGCCGAGGAAGTACTCCGTCACCTTCATCCCCCCGTGCTTGGCGGCGAGAAGGTGCCCGAGCTCGTGGACCATGACCATGACGATCAGGCAGGCGATGACCACGAGCAGGTCGCCGGCCCCGAAGATGACGAAGAGGGCAACGACGAGCGCGGCGACCACGACGAGCTCGACCAGCGAGCGCCGCGGTGACGCGGAAGCGGCCCCCGGGGCCCCCGGCTGTCCCGGCCCGGCGTCCGACGGCGCTGCCGCCCGGACACCACCCGCCGGCGTGCTCGGACCTGCACCGGCGTCCGGCTCGACGACGGGCGGTCGCCCGCTCACGGTCGCCGGTCCCGCTCCGTGCGCGTCTGCACCGCCACTGCCGCCCGGCGGCGGGCAGAGGCATCGGCGTCGAGGACGCCGTCGAACGTCGTCTCTCCCGACAGGTCCTCGTAGTTCGCCAGCACGTCGTCGATGACGGCCGGGATGCTCGACCAGCGGATCTTCCCCGCCAGGAACGCCTCCACGGCGACCTCGTTGGCGGCGTTCAGCCACGCCGGCATGAGCCCGCCGTTCCGGCCGGCACGGTAGGCGAGATCGAGGCACGGGAACGCCTCCCGGTCCGGCGTGCCGAACTCGAGGTTGGAGAGCGCCGTCCAGTCGATCACGCCGTACCCGGTGGGGAGGCGGTCGGGGTAGCACAACGCATAGCCGATGGGAAGGCGCATGTCGGGATGGGAGAGCTGGGCGATCACCGCCCCGTCGGTGAAGGCCACCATGGAATGCACGATCGACTGGGGATGGACGACCACCTCGATGTCATCGAACCCGATGTCGAAGAGCACGTGGGCCTCGATGACCTCGAGGCCCTTGTTCATGAGGGTGGAGGAGTCCACGGAGATCTTCGGACCCATCGACCACGTCGGATGGGCAAGGGCCTCGGCCACCGTCACGCGGGACAGCTCCTCTTTGCCTCTGCCCCGGAACGGCCCTCCCGACGCCGTGAGCAGGAGCCGGGACACAGCGCCGCGCGGCCCGGCTCGGAGACACTGGTGGATCGCACAGTGCTCGGAGTCGACCGGGACGATCTCCGCCCCCGGCGTGGCGAGCGCGCCCCGCACGAGCGGTGCGCCGGCGATGATCGACTCCTTGTTGGCCAGGGCGAGGCGCTTGCCCGCCCGCAACGCAGCCATCGTCACGACCAGGCCGGCGAAGCCGACCACGCCGTTCACCACCACATCGGCCACCTCTGCGATATGGGCAAGGCCCTCGGGCCCTCCCACGACCTCGATGCCCGGAGGCAGCAGCCGGGACAGCGCCGCCGTGAGCGACCGGTCGCCGACGGCCACGATCTTCGGTCGGAGCGCACGTGCCTGCGCCGCCAGCTGCTCGATCGACCGGTTGGCACCCAACGCCACCACCTCGAAGCTCTCGGGCGCCGAGTCGATCACCTGCGCGGCCTGCGTGCCGATCGAGCCCGTAGAGCCCACCAGGCTCACCGTCCTCATTGCCGGTGCCGGTCCGGTACGTCGTCGTCCGTCGTCGTGGTCATCCCCACAGCCTTACCGATGCTCACCCGAGATGGAGCGCATGGACGAGGTAGTAGGTCACCGGTAGGACGAACAGCATCCCGTCGATCCGATCGAGAACCCCTCCGTGACCGGGAAGCAGGTTGCCCATGTCCTTCACCAGGAGGTCTCTCTTCAACAAGGACTCGCACAGGTCGCCCAACGGTGCCACCACCGAGACCGCCAGTCCGAGGATCGCCGCCTTCTCCGGGGTCCACGGGTGGATGGCGCCGATCAGGCCGGCCGAGACGCCCACCGTGAGGACGAGTCCCCCGACGAAGCCTTCCCAGGTCTTGTGCGGGCTGGCGCGGGGAGCCAGCGGGTGCCGGCCGATCCACCCACCGACGAGGAGGCCACCCACGTCGTTCGCCACCGTGGCGATCACCGCCCCCAGGAGGAACGCGATGCCTTCTCGATGGGGGTTCGCCGACGGGGCAAGGAGGAGCGCGGCGAACGAGCCGAGGAGGCCGATCCACACGACGACCAGCAGGGTCGCCGCGGCACCGGCCACCGGCGGCCCGGCCTCGACGCCGAAGAGGTACCACAGGAGGGTGAACGCTCCGATGGCGGCCAGGATCGGGGGGACCGCCTCCGGTCCCTTCGTGTACGCCCCCACCATCAGGACCGCAATCCCGATCAGGCCCAGCAAGGTGGCCGGTCGATAGCCGGCTCGCCGCAGCACGCCGAACGCCTCACCGGCAGCGAAGACGACCACCACGATCACCAGCACGAGCGACGGCACGGCGCCTGCCGAAAAGAGCGCCAGGGCCACGGCGGCAGCGACGATGCCCGTCGCGATGCGGATCCCCACCCCCGACCGTGACCCGGGACCGCCCTCCGATGTCCCCGTCGGGGACCCGGCCCGGCCTGGTTGCCGACGGGCCGGCCTCGTCCGCGGGACCGGTGGACCACCGCCCGACGGACCCGGTCGCGAGCGCAGGCCCTCCCGGTTCCCCCGCACTCGTGGTCGTGCCTCCGACGAGGACGTTCGGGTCTCCTTTGACGACGGCTCCGGCTCGGCCGGCACACGCTCGGAGTCGGCGACCGACGACCCGGCGCGCTCCTCCTCCCCACCACCCCCACCGGTGCTCACGGAGCCCGACACCAGGTCCGGCGGTGGATCGCCCCCGGTCGGCTCCGGCCCGACCCTTCCCGCGACCCGTTCCGCGGCGCCCTCTTCGTCACCACCGGCGGCATCCGACCACCACGCCGACTCCTCGCGACGAGCCCGACGACCCCGGCGGGAGCGTGTCGTCCGCAGTCGCCGGCGTTCCTGACCGGCCCCGGCATCCGGGTCCGGATGGGCGTCACGGTCAGCCGCCGCCAGCCCGGCGATGCCTCCCCGGCGCAGCCCGACCCCCGGGACCTCGGTGATCGCGGCACCCGGCGGCTCGGCGGCCAGCGGCGGCTCGAGGTCCTCGGGGACGTTGGTAGGACGCCTGGCCCTCGGCCGCCGCGACCGGAGCCCACCGCGCCGGAACCGGCCGATCTCCGGGAGATCGTCGGCATCCTCACGCTCGCTCGGTCCCGCGTCGGCGAGCACCTCCCCGACGCTCTCCGGCGCCGCCAGGAAGCCATCGCCGGCCTTCTCACCCTTCGGCGGCGTTCCGGCACGCTCCCCCCCACGGTCCGTCACGGATCGACCGACGCCCTGTTCCGGCCCTGCTCCGCCCGGTCGACGGTCCTGGTCGTCGGCCGCCCACGGCGAGACCAGCGGGTCGCCATCGGAGCCCAGGACCCCCCGGCCCGGGCCAGCCACCCTGGCATCCTGGGGAAGGTCGAACTCCCAGGGCCTCCGATCGGAGTCCGGAGCATCACGCTCGTCGAGCGACCCGAGCGCGGGCTCGTCCTCGACGAGCATCGCCGGCTCGTACTCGTTGTCGTGCGCCTGCCAGTCGACGTCCCCTTCGCGCCAGACCGGTCCCGTCACGCTCCCTCGGTCGCCGTCCCCGCGGGCAAGGACCGCCGGAACCTGACCCGTGGGAGGATCGGTCCAGTGCGGCAGGACCGGTGCCACCGGTGCTGCAACCACCGGTACCGCATCCTCAGGGACGGTCGGCGCGTCGTTCGACGACGGCGGGGTCGCGGTTCCCGACGGGATGGGGGGCCCGACCTGCTGCGGCCAGGTGGCCTCGCCGTGTCCCGGGAGGACCGTCTCCCCCGGTCGCACCGGTTCCGGTGCGCTGGCCGCTCCTCCGGCGCGCTCCCCCGTCAGCCGGACGGTCCCGGGACGGGCGGCGCCCGGTGCGGCGTGGCTGGCCTCGTCCGGGGGCGGGTCTGGGTCGTCCCGCCGCACGACGGGCAGCACCGCGGTGACCTCTGCGGCCGGCTCCGCCCCAAGGATGCGGACGCGCTCCGACACTGGCGGTGCTGCCGTCCACGTCGGCACCGCCACGTCCACCGGGTTCTCCGTGTCACCCTCGTCATCGCCTACCTGCGGGCGCGCCGGTCCCGCATGGGTGTTCTCCGGATCGGCACTTTCTGGGTACACCTTGTCGCGGTCGTCCACGTCGCGTCTTCCTTCCGCGTGCCCGGGCCGTCCGACCGGGGCACGTGTCAGATCTCGAGGAGCTCATGCTCCTTGTGGGCCAGGAGCCGATCGATGGCGGCCACCTGGTCGTGTGTCACCTTGTCCAATTCCTTCTCGACGCGGTCCAGCTCGTCGTCGGACAGGTCCCCGTTCTTCTGGAGCGCCTCCAGCTCGTGTCGGGCCGAGCGTCGGAGGTTCCGGATCGCGACCCTGCCGTCCTCGGCCTTCTGGCGGACCACCTTCACCAGCTCCTTGCGCCGCTCCTCCGTCGGCACCGGGAACGCCAGCCGGATCACGACCCCGTCGTTGGACGGCTGGATCCCCAGGTCGGAGCTCTGCAGTGCCTTCTCGATCGCCCCCAACGATCCCTTGTCGTAGGGGGAGATCACGAGCATGCGCGCTTCGGGCACGCTGAAACCGGCGATCTGACGGAGCTCTGTCTCGGCCCCGTAGTAGTCGACTTTCAGGTGCTCGACCAACGCCGGGGAGGCCCGGCCGGTCCGGATCGCTCCGAACTCCATCTGGGTGTGGTCCACGGCCCTGCCCATTCGCTCCTCCGTGTCGGCCACGACGAGGGCGGTCAGTTCATCATCCATGGCACCCCCAGCGTAGCGAACCCCTACCCTGCCGTCCCGACCCTGCCCTGCCGTCGTCCCTCATCTGACGAGCGTCCCGATCGCCTCGCCGCTCAACGCCCGCCCGATGTTCCCTTCCCCCATGAGGTCGAAGACACGGATGGGGAGGCCGTTGTCCTGGCAGAAGGTGATGGCGGTCAGGTCCATCACCCGCAGGTCCCGGGCGATGACCTCCCGGAACGACACCTCGTCGAAACGGCTGGCCGTCGGGTCGAGCCGCGGATCGGCCGTGTACACCCCGTCGACCCCACCGTGCGTCCCCTTGCAGAGCAGGCCCGCCTCGATCTCGGCGGCACGGAGCGCCGCCGACGTGTCGGTCGTGAAGTACGGGTTCCCCATCCCGGCGGCGAAGACCACGACCCGGGACTTCTCCAGGTGGCGGATCGCCCGGCGCCGGATGTAGGGCTCGGCCACCTCGGCCATGTGCACCGCCGAGAGCACGCGCGTCGGCTGCCCCTGGTGCTCCAACGCGTCCTGCAGCGCCAGGGCGTTGATCACCGTCCCGAGCATGCCCATGAAATCGGACGTCGCCCGGTCCATCCCCGCGCCCGCGCCGGTCGTCCCCCTCCAGATGTTCCCGCCGCCGACCATGACCGCCAGCTCCAGGTCGAGCTTCGCCCGTGCTGCCGCGATCTCTCCGGCGATGCGCTCGACCACGGCGGCGTCGATCGTCTCGTCGGAAGCCGACGACGCCAGCGCCTCCCCGGACATCTTCAGCACGATCCGACGGCGCGCACCCACCGGGACACTCAATCGCCGATGACGACCTGGGCGAACCGATCGACGACGGCACCGGCAAGCAGCTGGGCGATCGTCTTCTTCTCGTCCTTGATGAAGGGCTGATCCAGAAGCACCCGCTCGCGGTACCACCCGTTGAGACGGCCTTCGACGATCTTCGGAAGAGCGGCGTCGGGCTTGCCCTCGTTCCGGGCGATCTCCTCGACGGTCCGGCGCTCCGCGTCGACATCTTCCTGGGGCACCTCGTCGCGGCTGATGTACGCCGGCCGGGCAAAGGCGATATGCGCGGCGATGTCGTGGGCAAGCGCCTCGCTCCCGCCCGACACGGCGACGATCACGGCGTTCACCCCCCGTCCCGCCTGGAGATGGAGGTAGCCGTCGACGGCTCCGCCGTCGCGTGCCTCGACTCGGACCACCCGACCGATCGAGATGTTCTCTTTCAACGTGGTCTTCAGGCGGTCCACCTCGTCGGCACGGTCGGCTTCCGCACCCTCGCCCTTGGCCGCCACCAGCTGGGCCAGCTCCTGGGTCAGGGCGACAAAGGCGTCGGATTTCGCCACGAAGTCGGTCTCGCACCGCAGCTGCACGATCGCCACGGCGTTGCCATCGCGTCCGATCGCCACGGCGCCCTGGGACGCCTCCCGGTCGGCCCGCTTCGCCGCTCCCGCCAATCCCTGGATCCGGAGCCAGTTCACGGCCTCGTCCATGTCACCCGAGCTCTCCTCGAGGGCTCGTTTGGCGTCGAGCATGCCCACGCCGGTCCGCTGCCGCAGGCTCTGGATGTCCTTTGCCGTGAACGCTGCCATCTCAGGCCTCCTCGGGTGCGGCGGTCGCGGCCTCGGGCTCGGCGGGCACAGCCGCGGTGGTCATGGCGGTCGCGGCCTCGGGCTCGGCGGGCACAGCCGCGGCGGTCACGACGGTCGCAGCCTCGGGCTCGGCGGGCGCAGCCGCGGTGGTCACGACGGTCGCAGCCTCGGGCTCGGCGGGCGCAGCCGTCGGACGAGCCGTGACGCTCGGACGCTGCTGGGCGATGAACCGGCCCTCCACGACGGCATCGGCAATGACCCGGCAGAGCAACGCCCCCGACCGGATCGCATCGTCGTTCCCGGGGATCACGTGGGTGATGACGTCGGGGTCGCAGTTGGTGTCCACCACTGCGACCACCGGTAGGCCGAGCTTGTTCGCCTCGGTCACGGCGATGTGCTCCTTTTTCGTGTCGATGACGAAGATGGCATCGGGGATCCGGTCCAGCCCGCGGATACCACCGAGGTTGCGCTGCAGCTTCTCCAGCTCACGAGTGTTCTGGAGTGCCTCTTTCTTCGGCATGACGTCGAAGTCACCGGCCTTTTGCATCGCTTCGAGCTCCTGCATCCGCTTGACGCGGGTGGACACGGTCTGGAAGTTGGTGAGCATCCCGCCCAACCAGCGCTCGTTCACGTAGGGCATGCCGCACGCATCGGCGTAGGTGGCGATCGGCCCCTGGGTCTGCTTCTTCGTCCCGACGAACAGGATGATGCCCCCGCCGGCGACCAGATCACGCGTGAACGAGTAGGCCTCCTCGATGCCCCGCATGGTCTGGCGGAGATCGATGAGATAGATGCCGTTCCGCTCACCGAGGATGAACCGACGCATCTTCGGGTTCCAGCGCCGAGTCTGGTGCCCGAAATGGACACCCGCGCCAAGCAGCTGCTTCATCGTCACGACGGCCACGGCTGTGCTCCTCTCAACGGTTCTGGACCCGGACACTGCACCCCGTCATCCGAGGCGACCGTTGGCGCGACCGGGCATGCCATCTCTCGCTGGTTGCGGCACCCCGGGGATCGGGGGGCCCACCGACTCTAGCCGCCCGGGCCGGCGACCTCCATTCGGCACCTGAGCCGGCATGGCACCAGAGCCGGCGTGACGTCAGGGCTGACCGGACCGTCTCAGCTCGCGGCCGCGGTCGCCACCTTCCCCCCACCCTTCACCGGGCGGGCCCGCTTCTTCGGCGGAGGCCCGGCCACCGCCGGCGCCCCCCCGCCCGAGCGAGCCTCACCGTCCTGCCGGTCTGCGAGCTTCCCTCGCAGCTGGAAGACGGCCTTCGTATGGATCTGGCAGACCCTGCTCTCGGTCACCCCGAGCACCTCGCCGATCTCCGCCAGCGTCAGCCCTTCGTAGTAGTACAGGGCGAGCACCGTCTTCTCCCGGTCGCTCATCTGGTTGATCGCCCGCACGAGCGCCTCGTTGGTCTCTTTGACCTCGAACGTCGCCAGAGGGCCGGCGTCCCCGTCGGCCAGGTTGTCTCCCAGCGATGAGCGGTCGCTCCGGTCGCCGCCGGGGAACACCTCGTCGAGCGCCACGACACCGACGAAGGAGATCTGGCGCAACGTGTTCTGGAACTCCTTCGCCGTCATGTCGAGCTCCTCGGCCACCTCCGCGTCGGTGGGGGTACGGAGCAGCGCCGTCTCCAGCTTGGCGTACGCCTGCTCCACCGCCTTCGCCTTCGAGCGCACCGACCGGGGGACCCAGTCGATGGACCGCAGCTCGTCGATGATCGCACCCTTGATCCGGGGAATGGCGTACGTCTCGAACTTGATGTTGCGCACCGGGTCGAACCGCTCGATGGCGTCGATCAGACCGATGATCCCGTAGCTCGTGAGGTCGGACTGGTCGACGTGCCGGGGCAGGCCCACCGACACCCGGCCGGCGACGTACTTCACCACAGGGGAGTAGTGGACGATGAGCTGGTCACGGAGCGAGCGCGCCCCGGAGTTCTTGTAGTCGCGCCAGAGCCGATCGATGCCCTGTTGCGACACATCAGGTTGACTGGCCACATATCCCCCTACGCACGCGGATGTGTTTCCCCGTACACGGCAAGCAACCGCTCCTTGCTGACGTGAGTGTAGACCTGCGTCGTCCGGAGGCTGGCGTGCCCCAGGAGCTCCTGGACCACACGGAGATCCGCACCCCCGTCCAACAGGTGTGTCGCGTAGGTGTGACGCAGGGCGTGTGGGTGGGTCGGGACCGGCGCCAGCCGGTCGAGGATCCGACGCACGTCTCTCGGGCCGAGCCTGGTGCCGCGGGTGTTGACGAACAGCGCCCCCGCCGCGTCCGACGTGCGCACCACGAGCCCCCTGCCCTCGGTGGTCCATCTGGCGATGGCATCCCCGCAGGTCCGGTGCATGAGCACCCGCCTCTGCTTCCCCCCCTTCCCCACGACCGTGACCAGCCCCCGACCGGTGTCCACGTCGTCGAGGTCGATCCCGCAGAGCTCCGCGACCCGCAGACCGCTGGCATAGAGCAGCTCGACGACGGCTGCATCCCGGAGGGCCAGGG
The DNA here is from genome assembly GCA_021820665.1 of Actinomycetes bacterium. Lineage (GTDB taxonomy): Bacteria > Actinomycetota > Acidimicrobiia > Acidimicrobiales > RAAP-2 > JAKADK01. Next base: position 24,658 of record JAKADK010000029.1, read on the forward strand.
CCCGCCGCCGCGGATCGGCCGCCGTCGCAGCCCGGGACGCTGCCTCGAGCATGGAGGAGATCTCCTGGTGCCGCAGGACCCGCGGAAGCCGTGAGGTCACCGCGGGCGCCCGCAGACCGCTGGCGGGATCGCGGGTGATCACCCCCCGCCGCTGGCACCAGGCGAAGTAGCAGCGGATCGCCGCCACCTTCCGGGCGATCGTGGCCCTCGCGTAGCGGCGGGTGGAGAGGAATGCCAGGTAACGCCGGAGCACGAGCCGGCTCACCCCCGCCGGCCCGGTGATCGAGCCGCGGGCGGCCCACGTCGCCAGCCCGTCGATGTCTGCCAGATAGGCGCGGACCGTCGCTCCCGACCGCCCGGACAACGACAGCCGGAACGACTCAAGTTCCCAGTCCACCAGGGGAGCGTAGCTGCGGACCCGCCCGGATCGATGCCACCGGCTCTGTCCCCCGCTGGCCCGATGCTGGTCGAGGAGCAGGTTGCCCGCCGCACGAACAGCCGCAAGATGACGGCCGAGCGGGCGTTCCCCTTGCGAAAGGGAGGGCCGGCTCAGGCTGGGATCGGAGAGTCCGCCTGGTGATCGTGGAGAGGGATTGGAGGGGAACGGCGATGGTGCGCAGAGCAGGGAGACGGGGAGAGCAGGGAGACGGACTGGCCACGAGGTTGCTCCGCGCCCCGGTTCACCGGGCCCGTAGCGGTGACCGGAGCGGAGCCGGTCGGGCACGGAGAAGCGTCCGGCGTGCCGCCGCGTCGGTGACGATGGCACTGGCACTGGCACTGGTGGCGGCCCTGCTGGCGACGTCGGCGGCCACCGTCGGGGCGGCCACCGTCGGCACGACGTCCGCCTCGCCGCAGCCACCCACGCAGGACCCCTTCTACGTGTGGTCAGGCTCTCTGAGCACCGTGCCTCCGGGAACCGTCCTGAGAAGCCGCGCGGTGAGCGTCCCCTACCTGTCCTCGGTGCCTGTCACCGCAACGCAGCTTCTCTACCGCACGACCAACGAGCTCGGCCAGCCTGCGGTGACGGTGACGACGGTCCTGCAGCCCGTCGGTGCGTCCCCGACGAAGCTCGTGTCGTGGCAGATGTTCTATGACGCCCTCGGCGCGCAGTGTGACCCCTCCTACGAGATGCAAGGCGGCGGCGGTATCGGAGGCGCGCAGGAGGAAGAGCAGCTCATGACGCCCTACTTGGACGCCGGGGACACGGTGACGGTCCCTGACTACGAGGGCGAGAACCTGGCATGGCTCGCCGGCCAGCAGTCCGGCTACCAGACGCTCGACGGCATCCGTGCCACGGAGCAGTGGCTCCACATGGCGCCGGCGACGACTCCGGTCGCGCTCATCGGGTACTCGGGAGGATCGGTCGCCACCCAATGGGCGGCGGAGATGGCTCCCGCCTACGCTCCCGAGCTGCACATTGTCGGATCGGCCGCTGGCGGCGTCCCGGTCGACCCGGCTCACAACCTGACCTACCTCGAGGGGGGAAACGACCCCAGCAGCTCCAGCTGGGATGGGGTCATCCCGGCGGTGCTCGTCGGCACGGCGGAGCGGGGCTTCGGGGTCGACTTGACCCCGTACCTGTCGGCCTACGGTCAAGAGGTGGCCAACCAGGTGAGCGACGAGTGCATCAACAGCTTCGCCGGCGACTATCCGGGGCTGACGATGGCGCAGCTCCTGAAACCGCAGTACCAGGACTTCCTGAGCGTGCCGATCTTCGCCAGCGTTGTCAACGAGCTGACCATGGGCACCGACGGCACTCCCACGAGCCCGATGTTCCTGGCCGTCGGCAATGCCGATGGCACCGGCGACGGCGTGATGGTGGCCGGCGACGTCGAAGCGCTCGCCCATCTGTACTGCGAGCGGGGCGTGCCGGTGCAGTTCGACGAGTACAACGGCCTCTCCCATGTTCTGGCAGCCGTCCCGTTCGAGGCCACGGCGCTCTCGTTGATCACCGCCTGGCTGGCCGGTGCTCCCACCCCGGACAACTGCACCACCATCGGAACGGGCAACTCGCTGGCGCCTCTGGCGGCGGGGACCGCCCCGCCCGCGTCACCGGCCGGGGCCGCCTCCTCCGCTACGGCAACGTCGGTGGAGCCGGCGGGGACAACCAGTGCCGTCGACGGTGCCGTCACCGTGACCGGCGACGGCGTAGGCGCCTTCACCGTGGCCACGTACCCGACGGACGTCGACCCCGAGCTGCCCGTTCCCGGCGGCTCGACCGGGCAGTACTTCGACGTGCGCACTGCCGTCGGGAGCACCTTCTCGTCGTTGACCGTGGACGCCTGCTCCGCCGGTACCGGCACGTCCCTCGACTGGTGGAACCCCGCCGCAGACAGCGGGACGGGCGCGTGGCAACCGGTGAGCACCGCCGACGCCGCCGGCGCTCGATGCACCGACGCCACAGTGACCAACGGATCGAGCCCCTCCCTCTCGCAGCCGGCAGGGACCGTCTTCGCGGTGGTGGTCGCCGCACCACCAGGGCAGCAGCCACCACCATCACCAGGGCAGTAGCCACCACCATCGGCGCACCGGTAGCCATGGACCCCTCCCGCCGCTCGCCCCGGACGCCAGCCGGCGCGATGATCGTGGCGATGCATCCCACCCCCTCCCCCCCGGTGCACCGGGGAGCTCCCGGTGCCCGCCCGTCATGAGCCGCGTCCTGGTGATCGAGGACGACGAACGGATCCGGACCTCGATGCGCCTCGCCCTGGAAGACGAGGGCTACCTCGTCGACGACGCTGGCAGCGGCGAGGAAGGTGTGACGAGGTTCACCGATCGGCGGCCGGACCTCGTCCTCATCGACATCATGCTGCCGGGCATGGACGGCTTCGAGACCTGCCGGTCGCTACGGCGGCTGAGCACCGTCCCCGTCATCATGGTGACGGCCCGATCCGACACCCACGACGTGGTCGCCGGGCTCGAGGCCGGGGCCGACGACTACGTGACCAAGCCCTTCGTCGCCAAGGAGCTGGCGGCACGGATCCGGGCCCTGCTCCGCCGGTCCCGCACCGACGACGCCACGTCCCCGGTGCTCACCTTCGGCGACGTCGAGATCGTGCCCGAGGCCGGCTCGGTGCGACGAGGTGGCGAGGAGGTCCACTGCACCCGCACCGAGTTCCACCTCCTTCGGGAGCTCGCCGCCAACGCCGGTAAGGTGCTCACCCGCGAACAGTTGCTGGAGCGGGTCTGGGGATACGACTACTTCGGCGATGGCCGGCTCGTCGACGTCCATGTCCGCCGGCTCCGCACGAAGGTCGAGGCGGACCCGGCCAACCCTCGCCACATCCTCACCGTGCGGGGCATGGGCTACAAGCTCGCAGATTGACGACTCCCACCACTGACGCCGCGGCCTTCGCGCCACCCGCCCCGTTCCGGTGAACGCGGGAACCGGGCCGGAGACTGGTGCCCCAGTGGCAGGCCCTGCTCCCAGGGAGAGACCCGGCCGCCTCGCGACCCGGTTGGCGCGCCGGAGGCACCTGGGGTCGCGCCTCGGCCTCCGCTCCAGGGTGACGGCAACCTTCGCCATCGGAGCGTTCGCGCTCTCGACGCTCATGGCCGGAGCCACGTACCTGACGGCCCGCCAGACCTTCCTGAACGAGCGCCGGTCCGCCGCCGAGCGCCAGGCCTTCGTCAACGCCTCCCTGGTCCGCAACGCGCTCCGTGTGCCGGGAACCCAGGTGAGCCAGTTGCTCACGTCGGTCGATACCATCCCGGGGTCGCGCTCCGTGCTCTACGACCGGGGAGCGTGGTACGCCACGTCGATCTCGGTCGGCCAGGACGCCATCCCCCGGGCCGAGCGGTCGCTTGGCCTCTCGGGCGTACCTGCCATCCAGATCTTCACGCTTGACCAGACGCCCGAGTTGGTCGTCGACGTCCCGCTCCCCGCCGTTCGTGCCGTGTACTTCGAGGTCCTCTCGCTCGCCGAGCTGGAGAGCACCCTGCGCACCCTGGCGATCACCCTGGCCGGCGCGGCGCTCGTCACGACGGTCGCCGGCGCCCTCCTCGGGCGATGGGCGAGCGGGCGAGCGCTCCGGCCGCTCGCCGGCATCTCCGAGGCCGCCGTGGCCATCGCCGGCGGCCAGCTCCAGACCCGGGTCGACGGGGGCGACGACGCCGACCTGCAGGCCCTCGCCGCCTCGTTCAACCGCATGGCGGCGCACCTCCAGGCCCGCATCGAGCGCGAGGCCCGGTTCACCTCCGACGTCAGCCACGAACTGCGCTCGCCGCTGACGACGCTCTCGGCGTCGGTGGGAGTCATCGAGGCCCATCGACACCGGCTACCCGAACCGGCAGACCGGGCGCTGACGCTTCTCGACGGCGATCTGCGAAGGTTCAGGCGCATGGTGGACGACCTCCTCGAGATCTCGCGTTTCGACGCCGGCTCGGCCGAGCTGTCGCTGGACGAGGTGGACCCCGGAGAGCTCGTCCGACGGTCCGTCGGGTCGACCATGCCCATCGACGACGACGGGCGGCGCCTGGAGCCCGAGTTCCCGGTGGTGGTGGGCAACGACGTGCACGGCCTCCGGATCCGCGTGGACAAACGGCGAATCGAGCGGGTCGTCGCCAACCTGGTCGACAACGCCACCGCGTACGGCAACGGGGTCGCCCGTGTCACCGTCGGGGCGGCGGCGACTCGCCGCGGGGCCGGAGAGCCGGTCCAGGAGCCCCAGCCCGGACCCGGCAGGGGTGGGCAGGCCGTAGCCATCCGGATCGGTGTCGAGGACCATGGTGACGGCATTCCTCCCGATGAGCGCGAGCGCCTCTTCGAGCGGTTCTACCGCGGTCGTCACTCGGGACGGAGAGGGAGCGGGCAGGGCACCGGGCTCGGCCTGTCACTCGTCGCCGAGCACGTCCGACTGCACGGGGGCGAGGTGTGGGTCGAAGACGGCCCCGGGGGCGGCGCCCGCTTCGTCGTGGAGCTCCCGCTCTCTCCCGAGCCCCCGACGCGAAGAGAGCCGGAGGGTCCGACGTGAAGCGCCGGTTCCGGGCGGGCAGAAGAGGGATCCGATCGGCCGTCCTGCGTACCGCCGCCCTCGTCCTGGCGTCGACCTGCCTGGCCGCGTGCGGGATCGCCGACACTGCGCCGGCACCGATCTCGCGCCGGTCGGTCCCGTTCCAGCTCCTGGACCCGACACCCCCGACCACCACGACCACCGTGCCTCCGGCCGTCGCCGTCCCCGAGGTGATCTATCTGGTCGGCCCGAACCAGCTCCTCGTCCCGGAGCGCCGCGACCTCCCGCTCCCCGCCAGCTATGACCAGATCCTCGCCGCGCTCTTCGACGGCCCGACCGCCGCCGAGGCGGCCGTCGGCATCCAGAGCTTCGTGACCGGGAGCATCTCCGGGGACACCGTCACCGTCGCCGGAGGGATCGCGACCGTCGACTTCCGCACCGACCCGATCCAGGTGGTCGGGCAGGACCAGATCCTGGCGATCGCGCAGATCGTCTACACCCTGACGGCGCAGCCCGGTATCAGCGGTGTCCTCTTCCAGATCGCCGGTCAGGCAACGCAGGTCCCGACGGCCGCCGGCGTGCAGATCTCCGGCCCGGTGACCCGCGCTACCTATGCCGCCGACGCCGCGCCCGGCGCCACCGGGTCGTCGGCAGCCCCGTCGGCCACTGGTTGACGCCGACAGGTGACGCAGCCGGCAACGCCCGCTACGGCGTCGCCCAGGGTATCCGCGGTGCGGCCGACCACAGATGCTCCAGGTCGTAGAACGCGCGGGCCTCGTCGAGGAAGACGTGGACGAGGAAGTCGCCGTAGTCCATCACCACCCAGCGAGCGTCGTCCAGCCCCTCGACCCGGGCCGGCGGTCCCCCGCCCGCCTCCTTCAGCCGCTGCTCCACCTCCTCGGCGATGGTGCGGACGTGACGGGCGTTCCCGGCACTGGTGATCACGAAGGCATCGGTGATCCCGAGGATCTCGTCCATCGCCAGCACGACGGTGTCGGCCCCCAGCTTGCCGTCGGCTACCCTCGCCGCCAGCAGGCTCCGCTCGGGGACCACGTGGACCGGTCGGGGCGTCACCCCGGGAGCCATCGGCGTCACGACCTACCTCCCTCTGGTGCCTTCACACCGTCGCCCTCCTCTGGCGCCTTCCTCTGGCGCGAGACGCTCACCGCCCGGATCTTTCCACGATCCGGTGGACCGCCGGCACCGTCCCTCCCGCCGGACCCGGACGAACAGGGCGGGCTCGCGCCATCTGGACCAGCGCGATGGCGACCACCAGCGCGGCGGCGACCACCAGGACGCTCCAGACGACCAGCCGGCGTTGTGCCCGCCTCGCCGCGCGGCGATCCCGCCGCGAGGGACAGGATCCCGGCGTCGCCGGCGCCATTCGACCCGACGCCACGCTCGCGATCATCCTCCCGCCACGTACAGGCCCGACCGTTCGATACAGCGGATCACCGCCGCCGGGACCAGGCCGACGAGCGGCTCCCGGTTCGCCACGCGCCGCCTGAGATCGGTGCTCGAGACATCGAACGGCTCCACGGGCACCGGCACGAACCGCCAACCCTCCGGCGGCGTCCGGGCACCGGCACCCGGACGCTCCACGACGGCCACCACGACAGCGTCACGAAGCGCCTCGGCGTCGTGCCACGTGGGCAGCTCCGGCACGATGTCCGCTCCCACGACGAGCACCAGCTCGGCGAGGGCATCCGCGGCGTGCAGCTCCCTTACGGTATCGATCGTGTACGAGGGACCGCCTCGATCGATCTCCAGCCGGCTCGGTTCCAGGCCCGGGAACTCCCGGGCTGCCGCCACCACCATCGCGTACCGGTCCTCCGCCGGGCTCACGGGCCGTCCGGAGTCCTTCTGCCAGGGATCGTTGGCCACCACGAGCAGCATCCGGTCCAGTCGGAGACCCCGGCGCACCGCGTCCGCCGCCCGGAGGTGACCCAGGTGGACGGGATCGAAGGTACCGCCAAAGATGCCGATCCGGACCGGACCGGTCACGGGCGCCGGCCGGGCGGACGCAGCCTCACGAACCGAGCCGGCACGGCACCGGGCGCCGGGGTCGGTCGATCCGCCGGCCACCGCCGTCCCCTCCCGGCACCTCCGTGCACCATGTGCCGATCATAGGTCTCCAGGCTCTACGCTGGGCGCGTGTCCGCGGAAGGCCCATCCAACCAGCCATCGTGGAGTCCCGGCTCCTGGAGGGCCAGGCCTGCCGCACAGCAACCGGTCTGGCCGGACCAACGCGCGCTGAAACGGGTGCATGCCCGGCTGGCGGCCCTCCCACCACTCGTCTTTGCCGGCGAGGCCCGGCGGCTCACGGGGGCGCTGGCAGCGGCGGCGGAGGGCCGCGCCTTCCTCCTGCAGGCCGGCGACTGCGCTGAGTCGTTCTCCGAGTTCACCGCCGACGGGATCCGGGACAAGCTCCGGGTGATCCTGCAGATGGGCGTCGCCCTGACCTACGGCGCCGGCGTGCCCGTCGTGAAGGTGGGGCGTATCGCCGGGCAGTTCGCCAAGCCACGGTCGTCCCCGACCGAACGGGTCGGGGACGAGGAGATCGACGCCTTCCGTGGGCACATGGTGAACGACGATCTTCCGGTGGCCCGGGCGCGCATCCCGGACCCGGAGCGCCTCGTCACCGCCTACCAGCAGTCCGTGGCCACCTTGAACCTGCTCCGGGCGTTCACGAAAGGCGGCTTCGCCGATCTGAGCCAGGTCCACGCCTGGAACCAGGAGTTCGTGGCCACGTCGACGGAAGGCCGGCGCTTCGAGGCCATCGCCGAAGGGATCGACCGGGCGCTCCGGTTCATGGCCGCCTGCGGCATCGACCTCCACGGCGAGGAGACGCTCCACGAGGTCGACTTCTGGACCAGCCACGAGGCGCTCATCCTCGACTACGAGGAGGCCCTCACCCGCCGGGACTCGCTGACCGGCGACTGGTACGACTGTTCGGCCCACCTCCTGTGGGTGGGCGAGCGCACCCGCCAGGTGGACGGGGCCCACTGCGAGTTCCTCTCCGGGATCCACAACCCCGTGGCATCCAAGATCGGCCCGTCCACGACGCCGGACGAGGTCGTCCGCCTGGCCGAACGCCTCAACCCCGACCGGCGTCCGGGCCGCCTCACGCTCATCACCCGCTTCGGCGCGGACCGGATCGCCTCCGGCCTGCCGCCGCTCCTCCGGGCCATCCGTGACGAAGGGCACCCGGTCGTCTGGGCATGCGACCCGATGCACGGGAACACGTTCACCACCGAGGACGGACGAAAGACCCGACGGTTCGACGACATCCTCTCCGAGATCAAGGGCTTCTTCGCCGCCCACCGCGAGGTGGGCACGTGGCCAGGAGGCGTCCACGTGGAGCTGACCGGGGACGACGTCACCGAATGCCTCGGGGGCGTCGAGGACATCGTCGAGGGCCAGCTTCACCAGCGCTACACCACCGCCTGCGATCCACGGCTCAACGCCCGGCAGTCGCTCGACCTCGCGTTCCGGGTGGCAGAGCTGCTCTCCGACGGGACCATGCCACCCAACGTGGGGTGACGACGCCACACTCCGTGATTTGAGCATCACGGACGGGATTCATGTGGTCCGACCTGGATCCTTGACCCCGAGTTGGCGACCGGTCAGACTGACAGCGTCCAGGTTCGACCGTGAGGTGGCTAGGCCCGCCCGAGGTGTCGGACGAGGTACCGAGACCAGGGTGCCGGCGACCAGACCGGACGCCGTCCCCGGAAGCCACCCCGTGATGACCCAATCCCCTCCGACCCGCCACCGCACGCCGGCATCCCGGCCCGATCAGTGGCGTCGCTGCGTCGCCTCCGTCCAACGACTGCGGTCCGGCTCGTGGGCCGGCCGCTCCCGGACGAGCCTCCTGGCCCGGTTCGGCGTGACCGCCGCCATCGTGATGGGGGTGAGCGGTGCCTCGCTCCCCCTGGCCACTGCACCGGCGGCGGCCACGACGTCCTCGACCACCCTGGTCCCCTCCTACCGGATGGTGGCCTCCGACGGCGGGATCTTCGACTTCGGCGGGACGACCTTCGGCGGCTCGATGGGAGGCCATCCTCTCAACAAGCCCATGGTGGGGATGGCCTCGACGCCAACCGGCCAGGGGTACTGGACGGTGGCCTCCGACGGCGGGATCTTCTCCTTCGGCAACGCCCAGTTCTACGGGTCGATGGGTGGGACACCCCTCAACAAGCCCATCGTGGGCATGGCTTCCACCCCGGACGGGAAGGGCTACTGGGAGGTGGCCTCCGACGGGGGGATCTTCTCCTTCGGCAACGCCGTCTTCTAGATCGGA
>JAKADK010000104.1 GCA_021820665.1 Actinomycetes bacterium
CGCCGCCGCCGCCGGTGCGGACGGTGGGACTCGGCCAACTCCTCGACGATCTCCAGGACCGGGCGGCGCTGCGGGGCGGGGATGGCCGGACAGCAGCGGCCGGCGAGGCCTACGGGACCGCAGCGCTGCCCGGGCGCGGGGCCTCCACGCTGGCACCGCCAGGACCGGCGGCCGCCGGTCCGGACCCGGCGGCGGCCTTCGCAGACTCGACGTCCGGACCTGGTACCGGCTGGGCCGACCCGATCGGTGTGCCCGGCGTCGGCTCTCAGGCGACCTCGACGTCCCGGTCCGGACGCCACCACCGAGTGCACGGACGGCCCGAGGCAGCCGGCTCGCGGGTCGACGTCCTCGTCCGGCGCTACATCGGCGTCGTGTTGTTCGTCGCCGCCGTCGTCCTGCTGATCGTCTTCATGCCCTCCGAGCGCCACGCCGCCCCGAGCCCGTCGGGGATGGGTCCGATCTCCAGCCGCTCCACCCCTCGCCCGGCTGAGCGGGCCGTCGCCTCGGCACGGGGGTCGCTCGGCGTGCCCACGTCGGGAGTGACGTGGGTCGTGCCGGGACCTCGTCCGACATGGACGTCGACGACGGCCGGGTCCTCCGCCGACGCCTGACGACGCCGTCCGCGCGCGGTCGTCCGGGACGCGATCCTCCGGGACGCGATCATTTCCACCATTGACACCGCCTGCCAAGACCCGTACTCTTCACCGCTAGGGGGTTACCTCTGAGTAGGTTCCGATGCCTGGGGAGTGGCGTGGAACCCTCACGGACCGATCCGGGGGCGATCCGCGTCGTCCCCGGGTCAACGATGAAAAAGGGGATCGGCTCATGCGACGTTCGGGTTTCTTCAGGCGGATCGGGGTGCTCGGTGCTGCCGCCGTGGTGGCGGGGTCCGGTGCAGCGATGGCGCTGGTGCCGGCGGGGATGGCCTCGGCCGCCACGTACAACTGCTCTGCCCAGCTCACCGCGACCAACAACCTCTGTGTCGACGGTGCCGGTGGCGTGCTGACGGTGACGCCATCGGGGAACCTGTCCCCGCTGGTGCTGAACAACGTGCAGAGCTCCTTCCTCGGGTCGGTCACGTCGTCGGGGGCGATCAGCGTCCCGGTGTCCGGGGCGTCGTGGGGGCCGCTGACCGGTACCCTGAGCGGGGTCACGGCCAACATCACCATCACGGATGCCGGTACCGTCACCGGGACGTACGACGCGTCGACCGGGGTGGTGACGGAGTCGGGGACGCTTACCATCTTGTTGTCGGCCGTCAGTGGCCCGTGCACGTACAACCAGCCGTTCTCGGCGACGGGGACGCTCGGAGCGTTCACGAAGGGCGCTTCGTTCTCGACGGCGACCGGGACCATGACCCAGGCGACCGTTCCGGTGGCCGTCGGAGAGACTCCGGCCGCCGGGAACCCGACCGGCTCGGGCTGCGCACTGGCGGAGGCCGTGCTGAAGGGGGCGACGCAGAAGTTGACGCTCCCGGTGACGGTCGACACGACGGAGACGGCGTTCTCCTCGCCGGCCGCGGCTCCCACCACAACGGCGCCGTCGACGACCGCTTCCTCGCCGACCACCACTGCGCCGTCGACGACGACCTCACCGTCGACCGTCCCGTCTGCCACCACTGGTGAACCGTGGTCCGGGTGGCCATGGTGGGCGGGTGTGAGCGGGATCGCCCTGTTGGGTCTGGCCCTGCTCTCGCTCGCAGCGTTCCGGAGGAGTGGCCGGGCGAAGGCATGAGACGGCGGGCGGTGCTGGGAGGGTTGGGCGTGCTCCTGCTGTTGGTGGCGGCAGCAGGAGTCGCCTACCCCTTGTGGTGGCAGCATCGCCAATCGACCGTGGGTCGCCGGGAAGTGCTGGCGTTGGCCCGGGTCGACGCGTCGGGATGTAGCGTCAGCACCGCCCCGGGACCGGGGATCCTCCGGATCCCGTCGCTGTCCGTCGTCGCTCCTGTGGCACAGGGGGTCTCCGACGCGACGCTGGCGGTGAGCGTGGGTCACTTCCCGACCTCGCCATGGCCGGGTGCGCGCGGCATCTCCGTGCTCGAAGCCCACGACGTCGGGTACTTCGCGTCGAACTCGTCGCTGGTGGCCGGCGACCTCGTCACCTATGAGTCCGGTTGCCGCGTCGATACCTATCGGGTGGTCCGCAAGGACGTCCTCCGCCCGGGCCAGGCCATCCCCTCTCCGGGTCGACGCGGCCTCGCCCTCGTGTCGTGCTGGCCGACCGACGCGCTGTGGTTCACCTCGTCCCGCCTGGTGGTGACGGCCGAACTGGTCTCGGTCGGCGAGGCAGTGCCGGGTTCCGATCCTCTGTCGGCGACGGTTCCCTCGGTCCCGGGCCTGCCCCCGGGTGTGCCTGCCCCACCGGATCTTCTCGATACCGGTTGGTTGGCGGGCACGTTCACCCTCACCGGCTCCCCGGCGCTCGGTTGGAAGGACGGGCCCCAGCCGTTGGCGTGGCAGGACGGGGCGCTTGCCGCCTTCTCGGCGGCCCGCCAAGGTGTCCTCGGTCACACGTCCTGGCTGGGAACGCTCGCTCCCGGGGTCACCGTCCCGCACGCCATCGCCGCTCACTACGCCGGCAGCCCCGTGAACGTCACCGAGGAAGTCGACGGGACGGCGGTCGCTCAGATGACGGTAGCGACAATAGTGGGCGGGGTGCCGGTGTCGATCACCGTGGCGCCCGTTCACGGCGTGCTCCGCGTCATCGCTGCCACGTGACGGAAGGATCCCGGCGGCGGGCGGAGCGTCTGACGTTCTCGGACCCGTGGTGCGACGGTCAGCTGATGAGTTCGAGGGGCGGAGCAGCTTCGCCGGGTGGGGTCCGGCCAACCGGGAGACGCTCGGCGGCGAGACGGGTGGCCCGCTCCGCCACGCGGGCGACGAAGTCCGTGCCGCTGGCCAGGTAGCGCAACACGCCCGCCTGGCCCGCCGGCCGGGCCAGCATCCACGAGTGCCCGCCGGGCACCCACTGGATCTCGGTGGCGGTGAGGGACGCGAACTCCTCGGCGCAGGGGGCGGGCGAGATCCGGTCGAGGACACCCCAGATCGGAAGGATCGGGATCTCGCCCCGCTCGGCCAGGGACCCGATCTCGGCTCGCTGGTCGATCGCCATGAGCATGTTGCCAACGGGGAGCGAGCCCTCGAGCGACCGGAGGTTCATCCGGGTCTCGGGGAGGACCGAGCGCACCGTCGAGTACATCCGCCCCACGAACAGGTCGGGAAGGTCGGCGGCGACGGAGAAGGCCAGATCAGCGAAGACCCCGATGCCCGGTGAGATGTGGGACAGCACCGCGGGCACGATCCCATGCCGTGCCCGCCATGTCGGAGTCCCCACCCCGTCGCGGTAGACGATGCCGAGTGTCCGGTCAGGGTAGTCCAGCGCGTACTGGACCGCGACGGCCCCGCCCATGGAGTGCCCGAGGATCACGGCCGGGCCGGCACCTACGTGGTCCATGACGGCCGAGACGTCCTCGCTCAGGGCGTGGAGGGAGACCTCGTCCCAGCGGAGTGGGTCGCTGCCGCCGAAGCCCGGGAGACTGGGGTTCACGACCCGCCATCCAAGCTCAGATGCCAGGCGGGCACTTTCACGCCAGTACATGCCGCCGCCGGCGAAGTAGCCGTGGATATTGACCGCCCACACCGGGTCGGTGCCCGGCTCCTGGGGCCCGACCCCAGGAGCCCCCGAGACGGCGAACCGGATGAGGCGGTCCCCCCGTCGAAGCTCGCCCGGCACCATCCGGGCCCATGGCCCTGGGGCGACCGACCGCCCGGCGAAGAACGCGTCCGCACCCACGACGTCAGGCGAGGAACCGGTGCGGGGACGCAGCCAGGTCACGGGCTGCCACTGTTCCGCCGGGAAGGTCCTCGCCCGTGGCAGCGGCCATGGTGCCGATCGTACCCGAGACTCATCATCCAGCCTGCGAGCCGGTTCCGACCTCCGGTCGGCGGGTAGCGCACGAGGGATCCCGGGCGTGCTGCCGGGGGCCTGGGCGCTCAGGAGCGGAGCGCCCCGGTGGACCGGGCGATCGCCCGTTCGGCCTCGGCCACGAATTGGTCCACCAGCGTGGCCGCCGGGATCAGGGTCTGGATGGCGCCCACACCCTGTCCGGCCGGGTAGCACTCCCGAGCGGGGTCGATGTCGGGCGTGTGCTCGTCACCCCCGAGGTGGAAGGCGTGGTCCCCCACCGACCGACCGATCTGTGCGGGGAAGGGCTGGAGCTCGTCGGGGTGCTCCTCGAAGAACGCGGTGTACTGGTTGCGCACGACGCGCATCGTCTTCCCCGAGTAGGCGCGGCTGACCACGGTGCCGTCTTCGCCGGTGCCGAGCAGCGCGTCCTTGTAGCCGGAGACCCCCCTCGCCTCGGGCGTGGCGATGAAGCGGGTGCCCACCCACACTCCGTCGGCGCCGAGGGCCAGCGCGGCGGCCAGCCCTCTCCCGTCGAAGATCCCACCGGCGGCCACGACGGGCACGGTGGCACCGACGGCATCGACGATCTGGGGGACGAGCGGCATGGTGGCGACCTGGCCGGTGTGGCCACCGGCCTCGGTGCCCTGGGCGACGACGATGTCGCATCCGGCGTCGACCGCCCGTCGCGCATGGTCCACCTTGCCGCACATGTTGACGACCAGGAGTCCGTGGGCGTGGCACAGCTCGACCGCCTGGGCGGGCACGCCCAAGCCGGCGACGAAGACGGATGCGCCGCCTTCGATGAGGAGCTCGACCTGCTCGACGAGGTTGCCCGGCAACGCCGTCAGCAGGTCGACCCCGAACGGCCTACTCGTGGCGGCGGTCACGGCGGCCATCTCCGTCACCATCTGCTCGCTGCTCATGGTGGACGCGCCGAGGCATCCGAACCCGCCGGCGTCCGACACGGCGGCGACGAGCGTGGCGTACGAGACGCCTCCCATCCCCGCCAGCATGATGGGGTGATCGACGCCGAGGGCGGTCGTGAGCCGCGTCTCGATCATCGGCCAACCGGGTTCTCGACCACCGGCAAAGGGTAGCGACCGCATGGCTGCGCGGTCACGTGATGTCCCTCCGCCGCATCACGGTCCAGCCCAAGGCGGCAAAGGCGAGGCCGTAGGCCAGGACGGTCAGGGCGCCGCCCCACCACGGCAGGAGGGACGGCGCCAACCCCTGGTGCGACGGGCCGAGCGCGGTGTAGCCCACTGCCGCCTGGGCGGCATTTCCCGGGAGCCACCGCTTGAAGCCGGCCACCCAGACGTCGACCAGCGCGCCGACGAGGGCCTCGACCAGGAGAAACCACCCCAGAGTGACGATGAGCACGACCACCTGGTTGGTGAGGAGCGACCCGAGGCCGACCCCCAACACCCCGAACAGGGCGAAGACGAGGAGCATGCCGGGGGCAACGGCCGGGACCTGGTGCCACAGGGCGGCAACCGAGCCGTGCCGTGCCGCGATCACGATCGACCCGGCGGCCATCGTGGCCACCAGCATGGTCACCCCGAGCGCCACGCTGGCCAGCACCGAGGTGACGAGCTTCGCCACGATGAACCGACCGCGTTCGGGGGTGACCAGGAAGGCGGCCGTGACGGTCTTGTGCCGGAACTCGGTGCTGATGGCGAGCGCGCCGAGCAGCACCGCCACGACGTCGGCGCCTACCCCGGCCCCGACGAGGTTGCGGAGCTCGGCCACCGACGTCGGGGTGATCCAGGTGGGCCCGATCGCCGTCCCCGCCGTGCGGAGCGGGTTCAAGAAGGCGAAGACCACCGAGAGCCCGGTGAGGAGCGTGGCGACGCCGAGCAGCACCCAGGGGACGGCGGTGGTCCGCAGCTTCAGCCACTCGGCCCGCACGAGCCTCGTCACGGCGCCCCCCTCGCGAGGTCACCGGGCACGGGGCCGCCTGTGGGAGCGACCGGTCGGGCAGCGTCGAAGCCGGCGGTGAGCGACAAGAAGACGTCCTCCAGCCCGCTGCCTTGCCGCGTCAGCTCGTGGACCACGATCTGGTGGTGGGCGAGCACGGGCCCGATCCACTCCGGCGTGGCACCGTCCACCACCACCGTGCCCGGCTCGACCTGGCGGGCGGCCACGTGCCGGGCGGCGAGGACCTCGAGGAGGCGGTCCGGCTCTGGCGTGCGGACCCGCATGCCGCCATGGCTCCCCGCCTGTCGCACCAGCTCCGCCAGGGTGGTCTGGAGCACCAACCTGCCGTGGGAGACGATGACCACGTCGTCGACCGTCTCCTCCATCTCGGCGAGGAGGTGGGAGGAGACGAGCACGGCCCGCCCGGTGGCCGCCTGGTGTCGGAGGAACATCCGGAGCCACTGGATGCCCTGGGGGTCGAGCCCGTTGGCCGGCTCGTCCAGGATCAGCACCGTCGGATCGCCGAGGAGGGCCGTGGCCAGCTCCAGCCGCTGGCGCATCCCCAGGGAGAAGCCCCCGACTCTCCGCCTCGCCACGTCGGCCAGGCCCACGAGGGCCAGGGTCTGGTCCGCCCGTTCCGTGGGAATGCCGGCCGCCAGTGCCACCGAGCGGAGGTGGTGGATGGCCCGACGGCCTGGATGGAAGCTGGTGGCTTCGAGGACGGCGCCGACCTGGAGGGGCGGGCGGGCGAGGTGGCGATAAGGCACCCCGCCGAACGTCGCGGTGCCCGATGTGGCATTGACCAGCCCGAGGAGCATCCGCAACGTGGTGGTCTTCCCCGCCCCGTTGGGACCGAGGAAGCCGGTGATCCGACCGACCGGCACGTCGAAGCTCAGGTCGTCGACGGCGACGACGCTCCCGAAGCGCTTGGTGAGGTTCCGGACCTCGATCGCGCTGGCCACGCCGTACGATACCGCCGCCGGCACGGCTGACCGGGTATCTCCGTCGACGGGCGGGAGACTGGACGCCCTCAAGATCGCGGCGAGTGGTGACGACGGAAAGAGATGGGCACAGGATGCCGGCGCGGCGCGATCACGGTGCTGTGTGCCGTGGCGCTGGCCTGCTCGGTAGCGGCTGTGCTCGTGGACAACGGCGGGGCTCCGCCGGTCGGGCACGTCCAGCGCCGGTCGGCGCGACCCGGCGTCGTGGGCGAGATCGCTGCCAGTGCGACCCCGCCCGACGGCCCGGAGGGGATCCTTCCCCCCGCGAACCCGGCGTCCAATATCATTCCGTCCCCGACCATCCAGCAGTCGATCGATGTCGCGTGCTGGCGCCCCGGTGGCAATCCGAACGGATCGGCGTGCATCGGGTCGATGCTCCAGGCGATCGACGCCGCCCACGCCGCCGAGGGCATCCCACCGATGGTGCTGCCGACGAACTGGTACGCACTGAGCGCTCCCGAGCAGCTCTTCGTGGTCGTCGACCTGGAGCGGACCGAGCGCGGTCTCCCCCCCTACGTGGGGCTCGCCGCACCGCTGGACGCCGCCGACCAGTCCGCCGCCGCGGCCGCTGCCGACCCGGTCTATGAGACCTCGTTCGGGTCCATCCGTACCGCCGGCTTCGGAGGGGTGTGGGCCGGCGGCGCCGAGGTCTCCGGCGGCGCGGTCCTCCAGGCCGACGACGCCTGGATGTACCAGGATGGGTGGGGAGGAGCCGGGGCCACGGAGAACGAGGCGTGCACCTCATCCGGTGCCGCGGGGTGCTGGGCGCACCGGGACCAGATCCTCGGGTACGACCCGGCCCTCGGCTACACGCCGCCGCCACAGGGGACGGCGACTGGCCTGGAATGCACCGCCTGCGTGGCGGGAGCCGGAGCTGTCGACCGGAGAGCGAGCGCCTTTCCCGGGTCGCTGGCGGTGTCGTTCGTGAGGCCGCAGGACGGTGTCCCACCGCTGGTGTTCACCTGGGCGGGCGGTGTCGTGCCTTACCTCGGGAACGGGATCACCGCCGCCGATGCACGGCTCGACCCGCAGACGTTCGTGGCCATGGCGTCGACGCCGGATGGTGGCGGCTACTGGCTGGCCGCCGCCGCCGGAGGGGTCGTCCCCTACGGGGACGCCGTGAGCTACGGCTCGATGGCCGGTGTGGTCCTAGACGCCCCGATCGGTCACGTCGTGCCCACGCCGGACGGGAAGGGCTACTGGTTGGTGGCTTCCGACGGCGGGGTCTTCGCTTTCGGCGACGCGGCCTTCTACGGGTCGATGGGCGGGGCCCACCTGAACGCCCCGGTCGTCGATCTGGTGCCCACGCCGGACGGGAAGGGCTACTGGTTGGTGGCATCCGACGGCGGGGTCTTCGCTTTCGGCGACGCGGCCTTCTACGGCTCGATGGGCGGGTTGCCGCTTGGCGCCCCGGTCGCGGGGATCGCGGCTTCCCCCGGTGGTCATGGCTACTGGTTGGT
>JAKADK010000105.1 GCA_021820665.1 Actinomycetes bacterium
AGCAGCGCGTTTGCGCAGGTAGATGGCCCTGCACTCCTGGTGCTGCCGCTGGGGACGGTGCTGCGACAGGGCCCCGGCGAGCCGCCTGTTCGCCCCACCGACCCGATCGTCGCTTCCCTCCCGGTTCAGCGACGCCTTACACCCGACGAGCAAGCCGAACTGGTCGCCGCCTACCGCCAGGGTGTCCCCGTGGAGGAGCTGGCAGCCTCGTTCCAGGTGAACCGGACGACGGTGCTCGGCCACGTCCGGCGCTGTGGCGTCCCGAAGCGGGATCGCCGGGCGCTCCAAAACGACGATGTCGACCGGGCCGCCCAGCTCTACACGGGGGGGACAGTCCGCGGATTGGGTGGCTAGGCAACTGGGCGTGGCGGCGAGCACCGTGCGACGTGCCTTGAAGGACGCCGGCGTCACCCTTCGGCCAAAAGGTCGGCGACGCACAGACCACCAATAAACGGCGTCGCACAAGGAAGGGCCTCGAGCGCACGCAACGAACCGCAATCCTCCCGTCGATGTCGGTACCAGTGACCTACAGACCCAGCCCCAGATCGTCCCCTCTATCTCGTGATCTCTCCCGTTCCCTGTCGGGAAGCCCGATCTCACTACCACGCTGTACGGCGATCCAGCGCTGCACGACACGACTCAGCTCGGGTACGTCGTCGCGAAGCGTCCGCCAGACTCGCTCGTAATCGATGCCGTGGTATGCGTGATCAACAATGATCCGCATGCCTCTGATCTCAGCCCAAGGCAGCTCACTCGTTCCCGCGACGAGGTCGCTCGGAAGCTTCGTCGCGATGTCACCGAGGCGTCCGACCACTGCCTCGTCGTCCGAGGCGAAGCGGCCGTTCGGCCTCCCAGCGATCCTTGCCGAGGGCAACCAGCTCAGCGGCCGCGTCGACGGCTTCGGCCAAGTCCTCCAAGAGATCATCGAAGTTCCGACGAGCGGCGGTCACAGATCGATCGCCTCCTCGCGAATGCGGTGATGGCGCGGTCGAAGACCCCCGGTCGAGATCACATCGACGGGCATCCCCAGCAAGGCTTCCAGATCCTGGGTGAGCCCCACCTGATCAAGGAGCGACGCCTCCGCCTCAAAGTCAACGAGGAGATCGACGTCGCTGGACGGTCCGGCATCGCCTCGGGCGACCGACCCGAAGACCCGCACCCGCGACGCGTGACGACGAAGAGCGGCCGCCAAGATCGCCTCTCGACGGCCCCGGAGGGCGTCGATCGTAGGTACGACTTGGGCCACATCCGAAGCGTACCGGGTGTCCGGACGCCCTGGTCAGCTGCTGCACGCCTGCTCGGCGAGGTGGGGATGCCTGCGCCCCTTACTCGATTGCTCAGACCGCCTCGAGCCTGCTCCGCAAGATCTCGCGCCGTGACAAAAATGGTGGACCTTGGGGGACACAACTCGAACCGGTTCCCCGCCGTTATCGGCCCTGCATTCCGTATCGGGTGAACCGAGGTTCCGGCAGTGCAGGCCATCCAACCTCGTGAAGTCGCGTCAGTCGGGTTCAGCGTGGAGGATGAGGCCAGCTGGGCTCAGCTCAACGAACGGTGACTCTGCCAGGGCCTCGACGATAGCGGGCGTGTGCTCCTCAACGAGGGAGAGCAGATCACGGTTGGTGATGTTCCCGGTAGCTACAACCAGAAGATGGCGGGGTGAGCGGTTCAGGAGGTGGCTGTCGCGGAAGTCTCGGTCCTTGGTGACAACGACTCGGTCCTCTCCGTCTGCCAGCCTGGCAAGGGCTTCATCGGTGGTGCGGTTCCCATCTGGAAGGTCAGAAGTATGGACCGCGTCATGTCCGGCCGCCTGGAGGAGCTGACAGAGCTTTGCTGGAAGTTGGGCGTCGACCAGGAACTTCATGCGGCGCCGAGCGGAACCACCCGTCGCTGCCCCGCCGCCAACGCGCCGAACTCCAGGACGGCCAGGAGGTCGTCACGCTCGAGGTCGGGGTGATCCTCGACGATCTCGTCGATCGTCATGCCGGAAGCCAGGAGCTCCAAGAGGGTCTCCACCGTGTAACGGAGCCCACGTACGGTTGGCTGACCATGGCAGATTGCAGAGTCCGAGGTGATCCGGTCCAGGCGGGTCATGGCAACCAGCGTAATACCCTCGGCTTCGAGGGACGCCGACGCACATCCGGGATGGTTTGCGACCTCGCCTGCCCGTCCGGGTTCGTGCAGCGAGAACATCGACTCGCATATGGGTAGGTCAGGCCGTCGGGTGGGCGCTGCCGGACTCGAACCGACGGCCTGCTGGTTGTAAGCCAGCTGCTCTGACCAACTGAGCTAAGCGCCCCGGAGGCCCACGCTATCCGTCAGCGCCGTCCGCACCTCCTCCAGCAGGCTGGGAGTCGCCGCCACCACCGGTGCGCGGCGGTCCGCGTGGACCAACGTGAGGAGGTCCTGCGCGTCGAGGTCGCCCGCGTGGGCTCCGGCCTCGGCACACACCAGCAGACCGCCGAGGTAGTCCCACACCCCGAGGACCGACCCTCCGACGGCGGCGTAGGCATCCAGCGCACCCTCCGCGACGGCGCACAGGTCGAGCGCCGCCGCGCCCAGCCCCCGGTACTGCGACCAGCCCAGATCACGGGGCGGATAGCCCGAGAACCCGATGATGGCATCGCGGAGCGCGCGACAGGCAGACGGGTGGATGGCCACACCGTCGCGGCGCGCACCACCCCCCCTTACCGCCTCGAACCGGACCGAGCTGGCCTGGTTGGCAACGACGGCGGCCAGCGGACCGTCCTTGTCGACGGCGCAGAGGCTGGTCGCATACCACGGGATCCCCCGGGAAGCGTTCGTCGACCCGTCCACCGGATCGAGCACGACGACGATCTCGCGGTCCCCGCCGTGGAGCCCGGACTCCTCGGAGAGCACGCCGAGCCCGGCACCGTCGAGCACCTCGATGGCGCACCGGTCGGCGACCAGATCGGAACGGTACTGATCGGCCCGGGTGCCAGCCAGCCCCCAATCGTCCAGCCCGGCCAGCGCCTCGCTCACTGCGGTCGCCGTCCGGTGCAGGACCTCGAGGAGCGCGTCAGTGTCCATTGCCCCGACGCTATCCGACCATCTCGGGTGCCTCCGGATCAGGTCGAACGGGGTGCCGGTCCCGAAGGGGCGGAGCGGGTACCCAGCCCGGTAGGATCCTCGCACTGTGGCAGTCATCGACGTAGCCGGGTATGTGGCCGATCTGAAGGACCACTCGGTGGACCACGGGTTCCACGTCCACGACGAGCGGCACTTCGTCGAGACCTACTCACTGCGTCAGGTCTGGGAGGTCGAGCTCCATCCGGAAGAGGGGTGCGGCGGCCCACTCGACCTCCACCTGGCCCTGGAGGTCGACCCCCGCACCCTCCTGTCCTTCGAGGACGTCGTCTTCGGGTTGCCGGACGAGGAAGAGCCACCCGATGAGTACCACTTCTCGCTCACCTTCACCTGGGCGCTCCCCCCGTTGCCGCACGGACCGGACCTGCTCCGCCTGGCAATCGACCTGGCGGGTGTGGGAGGGATCGAGCTCCCCCTGGAGGTATCGGCCATCGACTCGTACGCGTCGGCGACCGACGCGGCGGAGCGGCGGCTCAACATCGTGGCACGCACACCCGTCTCCCTGACTCGGATCCTGGCCGGAGAGGAGATGCTCTGTGAAGTGTTCGACCGCTGCCTTGCCGTGAGCCGGTTCCTCCTGGGATCGGCGGATGGCTGGCTGGAATGACACCGCGCCTGGCTCCGGTCTCGGGACTCAGGCGGCTGATCACGATGACCGTCGTCGCCGGTGCGTCCGTGGGGCTGACCGCCTGCTCGAGCTCCGGGGTCACGCTGGCCCGGGAGGCGTGCAGCCACGTGAACCGGTCGATCGCCCTCTACACCCGCTCGCTCCACGACAGCCCCAAGGAGGCCGGGGTGCTCCAGGAGCAGGCCTACCTCCAGCTCCGCTTCGCGCTCCCGATCGCCGCCCAGGCGGCCACTTCCAACGCCCAGTGGCAGGCGCTCATGACGACCCTGTCGGAGACCAACCGGGTGTCGGAGCACTACCTCCTCCAGGCGCTCCGGGCCCAGTGCGGCGAGGCCGACAGCTCGACCGCCGGCCAACCGACACCCCCCACCACCGGTCAGCCGACGCCGCCCACCACGCCGACACCCCAGGTCGAACCAGGTACGAAGCAGACCTTCGGCCACTGAGACGCCGGCGATGATGATGATGATGATGATGATGATGATGATGATGATGCGGGTGAGCTCGTCCGCCGACCACCTCGCCTGTTCACCACCATGCGTTCACCCGGTCTCGGCTGTCTTCCGTATGCCCGGAGCCGCCGGTGCGCTCACCGGCCGTGGCCGCGGTGGCGGAGCGAACGTCCTCCCCGCCATCTGCAGGCGACCGGCGGCCACCACCGACGGGAGCACGCGCGCGGCCAGCCACGCCCCTGCCGCCGGAGTGGGCGCGATGTGCACCCCATCGGCGTCCCGGATCTGGACGCCGTCGATGGACATCTCGAAGTGCCCGCCGGGACAGACGTCGGCGCCAAAGTTCAAGACGGTGACCTTCGTGGGGAACTCGGCGGCCACCTGCCTGAGGATGTCGTTGTAGTCACGCAACCGGGTCGCGGAGTCCTCCGGCCACGGCTGACCGTCCGGCTGTTCCCCCGAGTCGTAGCACGGTGCCGTGAGGAGGACCATCAGCGCCCCCGTGGACGTGCCCACCTGGATCGCCTGCCGCAGTGACGCCCGGAGGGCGGCGTCGAACTTCGGCTCCCCGATGTGCATCCACCTGCCGTCGACGTTGCGCGACATGACTTCCCACCGTCCGGCGAGAAGGACGGTCACGTTGGGCCGGAAACGGTCGAGCTCGCCCTTCCAGAGCGCCGGCCACTGCTCGGAGACGGGTGCCGACGAGTTGCACTGCTGGGTCATGTTGTCGATGGTCCCGTGTGACCGGTACTCGGTGGTCCGGAGCACCCCGCAGCCGAAGATGGCCCCGTTGTCGAAGTCGACGTCGTAGGCCTGCTCTGCCTGGGCCAGTTCCATGGCCTGTGTCAGGCGCCAGCTCACCGAGTCCCCGAAGACCTGCACCTTGACCGGGACGCCCTCGTAGGCCGACCCCCTCGGGCGAGCGGCCGCCACCGATGCCCCTGCAGCCGCGCTCGGAAGGGTGGCGGCGATCGTCACCAGGGCGACGCCGACGAACGCAGCCGAGGTGACCAGGAACGCCCGCCACTCGGTGAGCAGATGGAACCGCTTCCGCCTGACGGGCTCCTCCACCAGGTAGAACGAGGCGGTGGCCACCAGGAGCGTCGTGCCGATCCGCACCGCGAGCAGCGGGTAGCCGAGCAGGTGGACACGGGAGGCGTCCATCACCTCGAAAAGCGGGAAGTGCCAGAGGTAGGCCCCGTAGGAGATCTTCCCGACATAGCGGAACACCGGGTTGCCGAGGGCTCGCGCCACGAGACCGACCTGGTTGGTCACCGCTGAGAAGATCACCATCGCCACCGACAGCGCCACCAGGAAGTACCCGCCCCGGAACAGAAACGCAGTGGGGCCGTGGAGGTGTGACCAGTAGTAGGCGGTGGCGCCAATGGCCACCCATCCGGTCACCTGGAGAGCGATCCGCGGACCGGTCCCGTCGAGCTCCCACGCACTGATCGGTCGCGTGACGGGGCCTCGGCGGTGCCGTTGCCCCCGCCGTTGCCCTCGCCGTTGCCCCCGCCGGCGCCGGGGTGACGGTGCGATGGACCCGGCGGTACCCGCGGCCGGGTGCACCCGAGCGGCTGTTTGGACCCCTTCGGGACGGTCGACCGGGAGGGCGGGGCGGTGCTGGGCCCAGATGGCCATCCCGACGGCGAGGGCCGCCCCCACCAGGAGGTCCTGGGCACGCGTGTCGGTTCCCTCGTAGACCCGCATGACGGTGGACGGTCCGTGGTAGAGCAGGCGCATGTCGATCGCCGAGGCCACGGCACCGACGACGGCGACGATCCCGAGCGGCCACAACCGTCGCGAGGGACGAAGGCGTGATCCCAGTGCCAGCAGTGCGAGGACGACGGGGGGCCACACCAGGTAGAACTGCTCTTCGATCGAGAGGGACCACATGTGCTGGAGCGGCGACGTCTGGGCCGTCTGGCTGAAGTAGTTGTTGCCGTCCAGGATGAAGTGCCAGTTCGCCACGTAGAGCAATGTCGAGAGCACGTCGAGCCGGAGGTCGACGAACTCCCCCGGTGCCGCCAGCCATTTCGCGTAGGCACAGACACCGAGGAGCATGACGAGTAGCGCCGGGAGCAACCTCCTCGCCCGGCGGGCCCAGAACTGTCCGAGCCGGATCGTCAGCGTCTTTCCCCACTCCCCGACCAGCAGGGACGTAATGAGGAAACCGGACAGGACGAAGAAGACGTCGATGGTGAGGAAGCCGCCGTCGAAGATGGACGACCCTCCGTGGTACATCATCACGCCGAGCACGGCCACAGCCCGGAGGCCGTCGAGGCTGGGGATGTACCCGAACCGGACGGCACGCCCTCGGGGGGAACGGGCGCGGCGGACCTCCGACCGGCCGGTCCCGGCCCGCCCGGTTGCTGCGTGCGCGCCGCGGCTCATCGGATGTCGTGCCTCCCCAACGCGTCAGGGTCCGGTGCCGGCCAGAAGGCTCCAGAGGGTACCAGTGTCGCAGAGCCCGCCCGGACGCGGGCGCCGGGATGTTCAGCCCGCCCGGACGCGGGCGCCGGGACGTTCAGCCTGCCCGGACGCGGGCTTCACACCAGTCGAACAGCGCGGCCCCGGCGCCGGCGGCGGCCGCGGGAGGCAGCCTGGTCCAGGGCACCTTGTGCTCCGAGCGACGGCGTCGGTCGCACCAGAAACCATCGGTCGTGGTCAGAGCCTCGGGAGCAGAGGCGAGCCAGACGATGGAGTCCGCACCTTCCTCGGGCGAACGGAGGAGGGGTCGCATCACCCGGCTGAAGCCGGGAAGGCCGGTCGCGATGCCCGGCGTGTCCGCCCACCCCGGATGCATGGCGTGGACGACCACCCCCGCCGGCTCGAGCCGGCGGGCCCATTCGCCGGAGAGCACGATCTGGGCCCGCTTCACCCGCGCATACGTGACGGTGCCGTCGTAGTCCGCCGGACCGGGGTCCAGGGTGGACAGGTCGAAGCGTTGCGTGTACATCCCCCCCGAGGAGACCCACAGCACCCGCGATGGCGACGTGCCGCCGAGGACCGGGGTCAACAGCTCGGTGAGGAGGTGAGGGGCGACGAGCTGCACGGCACAGGTGACCTCGATCCCCGACGGTGACGCCGTGTAGGAGCGGGAGAGCGCACCGGCGTTGTGCACCAGCACGTCGAGATGGAGCCCGTCCTGGAGCAGGTCATCGGCCAGCCGGCGCACGTCGGTGAGGTCCGAAAGGTCGGCTCGGCTTCCCGTCACCTCCGCACCCGGCACGTCACGTCCGATCCGGTACAGGGCGTCGTCGAGCTTCGACGCCGACCGTCCCACGAGACGGACCCGGGCGCCAAGCCGGGCCAGCTCGGCTGCCGTCGTGAGACCCAGGCCCGACGTCGCGCCCGTCACCACCACGAACTTCCCGTCCATCCGGTCGTAGGGTCGCCACGCCGCGGTGCGGCGGCGCAGGAGAGGGCCGACCTTGGAGAAGCTGCCGACGACGGACGCCTCCAGGAGCTCGTCCACCACCAGGGCGCCGGGCGGGAGGTCGGTCATCGTCGTGCCGTGCGGGGAACGGGGCCGGCGAGCACGGCCGCCAGGCCCGCCATCGCCCGGTCACCGATCTTCTGGAACATCGGGCCGAGGATCGGGTTGACGACGGAATAGACACCCCGCATCCTCAGGTCGGCGTGGTAGTCCACGATCGTGCCCGACCCGGCGGCGCGACAGGTGATGGTGTCCTCGGAGACGACCTGAGCGGACGCAGCGCGGAGCCGCACCCGCGAGGGAGGATCGAAGGCCACGATCTCGTAGTCGAGCGGGAGCCCCCGGCCCCGGAACCGAACGACCAGGTGGAAGACGGTGCCCACGCCGAGCGGGCCGGTGTCACGGCGACCGGCGCTCAGGACCCCGGGGTCCCACTCGGCGGCGTTGGAGAAGGTCGCCAGGTAGTCGAACACCGCGTCGGCAGGCCACGTCGAGGCGACGGTCCCGTGGTAAGTGGCCATCTGGATGGGGCTCCTGTCACGAAGAGAAGGTGGGACAGATCCGCTCGCCGAGGGCAGGATGCCGGTCGGACCATATTTAGTGATAAAATACACTGT
>JAKADK010000030.1 GCA_021820665.1 Actinomycetes bacterium
CCGATGCCGAGAAGGCGAAGGCACAGCTCGAGGCGGCCGGGGCCACCGTCGAGCTCAAGTGACCTGAAGGAGGGCGCGGTCCCGCCCGAGGGACGGCCGCGCCCTCCTGGAGGGGCCTGTGGGGGGCCTCTGGTGGTGCGCCGGCGAGCGGCTGTCCCTTCGCGGTGGCCGCTCGCCCGGCGTCGGGCCGTCGCTGCTTGACGTTCGCTCGCCGCCCCCCTACCCTGTGGGGGCTCCGCCGACAGGCGTGGAGCCCGGGTTGTATGTTTGCGCGCGTTCGGGTATGATCGTTGGTTGCCGTGATCGCTTCTGACGCCCCCGTCGCACTGCCGGCTGAATGACGCGCCCCGCGGCACACCCCCGACCTCCTTCGCTGTCGTCGTCGACCCTCGTAGCACCCGTCTGTCCATCAGTGTCACCCCGTCCGAATTCCCACTGGGAGGAGTAGGCCGTTGCCTGCACGGTCCAAGAGCCCGGAACGATTTTCCTTCGCCAACATCGATGAGGCCCTGCCTCTCCCCGATCTGGTCGCCATCCAGCGCGACTCTTTCCAGTGGTTCCTGGACAAGGGACTGGCTGAAGCGTTCAACGACATCAGCCCGATCGAGGACTTCACCGGGAAGCTCAGCCTGGAGCTGGAGTTCGACCCCTCCGATCCCGATCTCCGCCCGCCGCCGAAGTTCTCGGTCGACGAGTGCAAGGAGAAGGACATGACCTACGCCGCGCCGGTCTTCGTGCGGGCGCGGTTCATGAACGCCGACACCGGCGAGATCAAGGAGCAGACCGTCTTCATGGGGGACTTCCCCGTCATGACGGACAAGGGAACGTTCATCGTCAACGGCACCGAGCGCGTGGTGGTCAGCCAGCTCGTCCGGTCGCCCGGCGTCATCTTCCAGCCCGGCCGAGACGTGAAGACGATCTTCACCGGAACGATCCACCCGTATCGGGGAGAGTGGATCGAGTTCGACGTGGAGGCCAAGCCCTCGAAGGACGTCACGGCCGGGGCTCGCGTGGCGCGCAAGCGCCGCCTGTCGCTCTTCGTGCTCCTCCGGGCTCTCGGCTACGAAGATCCGGCGTTCCTGGAGCGCTTCGTCCGCCACTTCGACTTCCTCGAAGGTCAGTGGGAGAAGGAGCAGAACCTGGCGCCCACCCGCGAGGAAGCCCTCCTGGAGATCTACAAGCGCGCCCGGCCGGGCGAGCCGCTCTCCCCCGAGGCCGCCCGGCAGTACTTCGAGAACGCGTTCTTCAACCCCAAGCGCTACGACCTGACGCGTGTGGGGAGGTACAAGCTGAACCGCAAGCTCGGGCCCGAGATCGAGCGGATCTCCGACCTGTTCCAGATCGACCTGGAGCGTCCGGAGCCCAACCAGGGGGTCCTCAGCCCATCGGAGATCCTGGCCACCTCGACCTACATGCTGCACCTGGCCCTCCACATGGCCGACGGCGAGTCGGTGTACCGGATCGACGACCAGGACCACTTTGCCAATCGGCGGATCCGCTCGGTCGGCGAGCTGATCCAGAACCAGGTCCGGGTGGGCTTGTCCCGCATGGAGCGCGTCGTCCGTGAGCGGATGACGACCCAGGACGTGGAGGCGATCACCCCCCAGACCCTGATCAACATCCGCCCGGTCGTCGCCGCCGTGAAGGAGTTCTTCGGGACCAGCCAGCTGAGCCAGTTCATGGACCAGAACAATCCCCTGTCCGGCCTGGCCCACAAGCGCCGGCTGTCGGCTCTCGGGCCGGGGGGCCTCTCCCGCGAGCGGGCCGGCTTCGAGGTGCGGGACGTGCACACGTCCCACTACGGCCGGATGTGCCCCATCGAGACCCCGGAGGGCCCGAACATCGGCCTGATCGGCTCCCTGGCCACCTACGCGCGAGTCAACGAGTACGGCTTCATCGAGACTCCCTACCGGAAGGTGACCGACGGGCGCGTCACCGAGGAGATCGTCTACCTGGCGGCGGACGAGGAGGAGGAGCACGTCATCGCCCAGGCGTCGGCGGCCCTCGGGGACGACGGCCGGTTCACCGAGGAAAAGGTGCTCGTCCGGCGTGGCCCGCAGGGCACGGGCGTTCGGGTCGGGTCGGCGAACACCTCGTATGGGACCACCTCGGAGATCGACTTCGTGCCGCCCGCCGAGGTCGACCTCATGGACGTGTCCCCGAAGCAGATCGTCTCGGTGTCCACCGCCCTCATCCCCTTCGTCGAGCACGACGACGCCAACCGGGCGCTCATGGGTGCCAACATGCAGAAGCAGGCCGTGCCGCTCGTGGTCCCCGAGGCTCCCTACATCGGCACCGGGGTAGAGGCCCGTGCCGCCCGCGACGCCGGCGACGTGGTCCAGGCCGAGGGCGACGGGACGGTGGCCGAGGTGTCCGGGGACCAGATCGTGGTGGAGTACAAGGCGGGCGCGAAGGACCGGTCGGGTCGGGAGCTGGGTCGGAAGGTGTACCGCCTGGCCAAGTTCCGCCGTTCGAACCAGAACACGGCGATCAACCAGAAGGTCGTCGTCGACGAGGGCCAGAAGGTCGTGGCCGGGGACGTGCTGGCGGACGGTCCCGCCACCCACAACGGCGAGCTCGCCCTGGGGAAGAACCTCCTCGTGGCCTTCATGCCGTGGGAGGGCTACAACTACGAGGACGCCATCATCCTCTCCGAGCGCCTGGTGAAGGACGACGTGCTCACGTCCATCCACATCGAGGAGCACGAGGTCGACGCCCGGGACACGAAGCTGGGCGCCGAGGAGATCACCCGGGACATCCCCAATCTGTCCGAGGAGATCCTGGCCGACCTCGACGACCGCGGCATCATCCGCGTCGGGGCCGAGGTCGATGCCGGCGACGTCCTTGTGGGGAAGGTCACCCCGAAGGGCGAGACCGAGCAGACGCCCGAGGAGCGCCTGCTGCGCGCCATCTTCGGGGAGAAGGCACGTGAGGTCCGCGACACGTCGCTCAAGGTGCCCCACGGGGAGTCGGGGACGGTGATCGACGTCCGGGTCTTCTCCCGCGAGGACTCGCACGAGCTTCCCCCCGGGGTGAACCAGCTCGTCCGGGTGTACGTGGCTCAGAAGCGGAAGATCTCCGAGGGCGACAAGCTCGCAGGTCGCCACGGCAACAAGGGCGTCATCTCGAAGATCCTGCCCATCGAGGACATGCCCCATCTGGCCGACGGGACCCCGGTCGACATCATCTTGAACCCGTTGGGCGTGCCCAGCCGGATGAACGTCGGCCAGGTGCTCGAGTCGCACCTGGGCTACGCCGCCCGGTGGGGCTGGGAAGGTGCCGGGGACGTCGCCACCGTGCCGGTCCGGGGCACCGAGACGAAGACGCGGCCGAAGACCGATCCGGCGGTGTGGGTGTCGACCCCGGTCTTCGACGGCGCCCACTGGGACGAGGAGCTCGACGCCGGGAGGCATCCCACGATCAAGCAGATCTTCGGGCGCATGAACGCCGACGGCGTGGACGGTGTCGTGCAGGTCGGCGACGACGGGAAGGCCACGCTCTACAACGGCCGGACCGGGGAGCCCTACGACAACCCGATCTCGGTCGGCTACGTCTACATCCTGAAGCTCCACCACCTCGTCGACGACAAGATCCATGCCCGTTCGACCGGGCCGTACTCGATGATCACCCAGCAGCCGCTGGGTGGCAAGGCACAGTTCGGTGGCCAGCGGTTCGGCGAGATGGAGGTGTGGGCGCTCGAGGCCTACGGCGCTGCCTACGCCCTCCAGGAGCTCCTCACCATCAAGTCCGACGACGTCCTGGGCCGGGTGAAGGTCTACGAGGCCATCGTGAAGGGCGAGAACATCCCGGAGCCGGGCATTCCCGAGAGCTTCAAGGTGCTCATCAAAGAGATGCAGTCGCTCTGCTTGGACGTGGAGGTTCTCTCGACGACCGGAGAGGAGATCGAGATGCGGGAGCTGGACGAAGACGTGTTCCGCACAGCCGAGGAGCTCGGTATCGATATCAGCCGGCCCGAGCGCGGGTCGGATGAAGAAGACGAACGGCGCGCTGCCGAAAGGGGCTTCTGATGCTCGACGTGAACAACTTCGACCAGCTGCGGATCGGGCTGGCCACCGCGGACTCGATCCGCGGATGGTCGAACGGCGAGGTCAAGAAGCCCGAGACCATCAACTACCGCACCCTCCGCCCCGAGAAGGACGGGCTCTTCTGCGAGAAGATCTTCGGGCCGACGAAGGACTGGGAGTGCTACTGCGGGAAGTACAAGCGCGTCCGGTTCCGCGGGATCATCTGCGAGCGGTGCGGGGTGGAGGTGACCCGCTCGAAGGTCCGGCGTGAGCGGATGGGGCACATCGAGCTGGCGGCCCCGGTCGTGCACATCTGGTACCTGCGCGGGACGAGGAGCTGGCTCGCCTACCTCCTGATGGGAACGGAGGCCCGGGAGGAGCTGAAGGCCAAGCAGTTGGAGAAGGTCATCTACTTCGCCGCCAACCTGGTCACCTGGGTGGACGAGGACAAGCGCCACGAGGACCTCCCGGCGCTGGAGTCCGAGCTCCGTGACGAGGTCGTCGACATCGAGCGCAAGCGCGACCTGGAGATCGACCGCCGCTTCAAGGCGCTCGAGGCGGAGCTGGCCGAACTGGAGGCGGGCGGCGCCAAGGACACCGAGGTGAAGGCCCGGCAACGGGCCGTCGAGAAGGAGATCGCCGGCGTCCGCGACCGCTACCAGGGTGAGATCGAGCTGGCGGAGCGGGCGTTCGACGAGTTCAAGAGCCTGCACTCCCGGAAGATCCTCGAGGACGAGATGCTGTGGCGGGAGCTGAGGCTCCGGTACGAGGACTACTTCGAGGGCGGCATGGGGGCCGAGGCCATCTCCCAGCTGATCGACAGGATCGACCTCGACGCCGAGGAAGTGAAGCTGCGGGAGATGATCGACGCCGCCGACGGTCGCAAGCCCCTCTCGGTGCAGCGCCGCCAGAAGGTGATCAAGCGGCTGAAGATCGTGACCGCCTTCAACCGGCGCAACGAGCAAGGCAACCGGGTGAACGACCCGCGCGCCATGATCCTCGGCTCGGTGCCGGTCATCCCACCGGACCTCCGACCCATGGTCCAGCTCGACGGGGGCAGGTTCGCCACGTCGGACCTGAACGATCTCTACCGCCGGGTGATCAACCGGAACAACCGGCTCAAGCGCCTGCTCGACCTGGGCGCGCCGGAGATCATCATCAACAACGAGAAGCGGATGCTCCAGGAGGCGGTCGACGCCCTCTTCGACAACGGCAGGCGCGGGCGGCCGGTGACCGGACCGGGCAACCGGCCCCTGAAGAGCCTGTCCGACATGCTGAAGGGCAAGCAGGGCCGGTTCCGCCAGAACCTGCTGGGCAAGCGGGTGGACTACTCCGGCCGGTCCGTGATCGTGATCGGGCCGACGCTGCAGCTCCATCAGTGCGGGTTGCCGAAGCTCATGGCGCTCGAGCTGTTCAAGCCGTTCGTGATGAAGCGGCTGGTCGACACCGAGGTGGCCCAGAACATCAAGTCGGCGAAGCGCATGGTCGAGCGCCGACGTCCCCAGGTCTGGGACGTCCTCGAGGGCGTCATCAAAGAGCACCCGGTCCTTTTGAACCGGGCACCGACGCTCCACCGACTGGGGATCCAGGCCTTCGAGCCCGTCCTGGTCGAGGGCAAGGCCATCCAGGTCCACCCCCTCGTCTGCACCGCCTTCAACGCCGACTTCGACGGCGACCAGATGGCCGTCCACCTGCCGCTGTCGGCCGAGGCGCAAGCCGAGGCCCGGGTGCTGATGCTGTCGGCCAACAACATCCTCTCGCCAGCGACGGGCCGGCCGATCACCGTGCCGACCCAGGACATGGTCTTCGGGGTCTACTACCTGACGCTCCCGGTCGACGACGCCAAGGGGGCGGGGCGGGCGTTCCGTCACGTCTACGAGGTGGAGGCGGCGATCGAGGCCGGCGACATCGACCTCCAGGCGCTCATCACCCTTCGCCCGGAGCCGGGCTCCCACCTCGCCCGCTCGGTGGCGGCGGCGAACGGGGTCGGAGAGGACGGAGACCAGCCGGTCGAGATCGTGACCACGGGCGGCAGGCTGCTGTTCAACCTGGCCCTGCCGGACGGCTTCCGGTACATCAACGACATCGTGGGCAAGCGGAACACGCCCATCGGCTCGATCGTCGAGGAGATCGCCGCCGCCTACCCCAAGCAGGCGGTTGCCGCCAGCCTCGACCGGATCAAAGCCCTCGGCTTCCGGTACGCGGCGCAGTCCGGCCTGACCATCTCCATCGACGACGTGCGCACGCCGCCGGACAAGCAGACGATCCTGGACCGTTACGAGCGTGAGGCGGAGAAGGCCGAAACGCAGTTCAAGCGGGGGATCATCACCGACGACGAGCGGCGCCAGAAGGAGATCGAGATCTGGACGTCGGCCAACTCCGAGGTCGGGCGGGCCATGGAGACGGCCCTGTCGGCCATCGAGTTCAACCCGCTCGACATGATGGTCGACTCCGGGGCACGAGGGAACTCCCAGCAGATCCGGCAGATCGCCGGCATGAAGGGCCTGGTGTCGAACCCGCGAGGGGAGATGATCCCGAGGCCGATCAAGTCCTCGTTCCGGGAGGGGCTGTCCGTCCTCGAGTACTTCATCTCCACCCACGGCGCCCGGAAGGGCCTGGCCGACACGGCGCTGCGCACGGCCGACTCGGGGTACCTCACCCGGCGGCTCGTCGATGTCGCCCAGGAGCTCATCGTCCGGGAGGACGACTGCGGGAGCACGCGCGGCATCTGGATCGAGGGCGTCGTGCCCGACGAGGCGGGTCGTCGCTCCTACCTGGAGACGCGCGCCTACGGCCGGCTGCTGGCCGAGAGCGTCACCCTGGCCGACGGCACCACGCTGGAGGCGGGCACCGTGCTCACCGACGAGATCGTCAACGCCCTGCGCGACGATCCGACGGTCGACCGGGTCCGCGCCCGCTCCGTGCTCACCTGCGAGGCCGAGCACGGCATCTGCGCCGCCTGCTACGGGCAGTCGCTGGCCACCGGGAACCTGATCGAGCTGGGGGAGGCGGTCGGTGTGATCGCCGCCCAGTCGATCGGCGAGCCGGGGACACAGCTCACCATGCGGACCTTCCACACGGGAGGGATCGTGGGTGAGGACATCACGCACGGGCTCCCCCGGGTCGTCGAGCTGTTCGAGGCCCGGACGCCGAAGGGCGCCGCCGTCCTCGCCCGGCACTCCGGGGTCGCCCGGGTGGAAGAGGAGGAGGGTGGCCGCCGGATCACGGTGGTTGCCGACGACGGTACCGAGGACTCGGTCCTGGTCGGCCTGCGCGCCCATCTGGAGATCGCCGACGGCGAGGAGGTCGCGGCCGGTGACGCCCTCGTCGAGGGGCCGAAGGACCCCAAGGAGCTCCTGGAGGTGAAGGGCATCCGCGAGACCCAGCAGTACCTGGTCGAGGAGGTCCAAAAGGTCTATCGGGACCAGGGGGTGTCCATCCACGACAAGCACATCGAGCTGATCGTCCGCCAGATGCTGCGTCGCGTGCTCGTGGCGGAGCCCGGAGAGGCACCGTTCCTGCCCGGCGAGCGTGTCGACAGCCGGACCTACGCCGAGGTCAACCGGGGCCTGGTCCAGGAGGGCAAGCGGCCGGCGGAGGGTCGGCCCGAGCTCATGGGCATCACCAAGGCGTCGCTGGCCACCGAGAGCTGGCTCTCGGCCGCCTCCTTCCAGGAGACGACCCGGGTCCTCACCGAGGCCGCCATCGAGGGCAAGTCCGACCAGCTGTTCGGCCTCAAGGAGAACATCATCATCGGCAAGCTCATCCCGGCCGGGACCGGGATGGAGCGGTACCGTGACATCCAGCTCGAGATGCCGGGTGCCGAGGCGCTGCCGTACTGGGCCCGGGGTGTCGACTCGGAGGGCACCGAGGACCTGGCCGCCTGGCTCCGGGACTCCGGCGGGGACGGGTCGCTCGAGGGCTTCTCGTCCGACATCGACGCCAGCTGGTTGGGAGCGCTGCCGACCTCGGCCGGCGACGAGGACGATCCCGGCGCGCTCGGGGGAAGCGGTTCGGTGGGGGCGGGTGCCTGATCCCGGCAACCTGGCCCCCGCTCGCCTCGTCACTCGTCCCTGGTCCCCCGTCCGCGACCGGTGCCCCCGGGCGGGTTGCTCCGGGCCGTCCCCATGCCGTAACATGGTCCTCTTGCACGGTGACGACCCTGGTCGCCCCCTGTGAGTCCGCCGTCCGCCTGGAAGCCGAAAGCGTAGAGGTTACGCGTGCCCACGATCTCTCAGCTCGTCCGTAAGGGACGAGCGACCAAGCCCACGAAGACGAAGACGCCCGCCCTGCGCGGCGCGCCCCAGCGTCGGGGCGTGTGCACCCGGGTGTACACGCACACGCCGAAGAAGCCGAACTCGGCACTGCGCAAGGTGGCGCGCGTGCGCCTGACCAGCGGTCTCGAGGTGACGGCCTACATCCCCGGTGAAGGGCACAACCTCCAGGAGCACTCGATCGTCCTCGTCCGGGGCGGGCGCGTGAAGGACCTGCCCGGGGTCCGCTACAAGGTGATCCGCGGCACGCTGGATGCCTCGGGCGTCCGTGACCGGAACCAGGCCCGTAGCCGCTACGGCGCCAAGAAGGAGTCCTGAGATGCCGCGCAACGGCCCCGCTGCTCGCCGCGATCTCATGCCGGACCCGGTGTACCGCTCGGTCCTCGTCACCCAGGTCGTCAACAAGGTCCTGAGCCGGGGGAAGCGCACCCTGGCGGAGCGGATCGTCTACCGGGCCCTGGCCGACGTGGAGGAGAAGACGGGGAACGATCCGGTGGCCGTCTTGAAGAAGGCGGTGGAGAACACCCGGCCCGAGCTCGAGGTACGGAGCCGGCGTGTCGGTGGCGCCACCTACCAGGTCCCGGTCGACGTCCGCCCCCGGCGGGCCACCACGCTGGCTATCCGCTGGTTGGTGGGCTACGCCCAGCAGCGCCGGGAGAAGACGATGGCCGAGCGCCTCTCCGGCGAGATCAGGGACGCCGCCAACGGGGTCGGCGCTGCCGTCAAGCGGCGTGAAGACCTCCACAAGATGGCCGAGTCGAACAAGGCCTTCGCCCACTACCGCTGGTAGCCGGCGACCGGCGCGGACCCCGTCGCCCCATACGAATCTCCTACGAGCACGACCCGAGAGCTGAACCACCATGGCCGACATGCCCCCCCGGAAGCACCCGCTCGCCAAGACCCGCAACATCGGGATCATGGCCCACATCGACGCGGGCAAGACCACGACCACCGAGCGGATCCTGTACTACACCGGCAAGAACTACAAGATCGGCGAGGTGCACGAGGGCGCCGCGACCATGGACTGGATGGTCCAGGAGCAAGAACGTGGCATCACGATCACGTCGGCGGCGACCACGTGCATGTGGCACGACACGCTGATCAACATCATCGACACGCCCGGCCACGTGGACTTCACCGTGGAGGTGGAGCGCTCCCTACGGGTCCTCGACGGTGCCGTGGCGGTGTTCGACGCCGTCGCCGGGGTCGAGCCCCAGACCGAGACCGTCTGGCGCCAGGCCAACAAGTACCGGGTGCCGAGGATCTGCTTCGTCAACAAGATGGACCGAACGGGAGCGAACTTCACCCAGTGCGTGGAGATGATCCGGGACCGCCTCGACGCCGTGCCGGCCGTGGTCCAGCTCCCCATCGGGTCCGAGTCCGATTTCTGCGGCGTCGTCGACCTGGTGCGCATGCGGGCACTGGTCTGGGACGACGGGATGGGTGAGGACTGGAGGGAAGAGCCAGTCCCGGCGGCGATGCAGGACGAGGCGGACGCCGCGCGCCACCAGCTCATCGACGTGTTGTCCAACCATGACGACACCATCATGGAGAAGTACCTCGGCGACGAGGAGATCACCCCGGAGGACCTCCAGCGGGCCCTCCGGCACGTGACCCTGGAGAGCCACGCCGTGCCGGTGCTGTGCGGGTCCGCCTTCAAGAACAAGGGCGTCCAGCCCATGCTCGACGCCGTCGTCGACTACCTCCCGAGCCCGCTCGACATCGCACCGGCGGTCGGGACCCTGCCCCGGCACGAGGACGAGATGGTCGAGCGCCCGTCGGACGACGCCGCACCGTTCGCGGCGCTGGCGTTCAAGATCATGACGGACCCCTACGTGGGCAAGCTGACCTATCTCCGCGTGTACTCCGGATCGCTCACCAAGGGATCCGGCGTGCTCAACTCCACCAAGGACCGCAAGGAGCGGATCGGCCG
This sequence comes from Actinomycetes bacterium, assembly GCA_021820665.1. Taxonomy (GTDB): domain Bacteria; phylum Actinomycetota; class Acidimicrobiia; order Acidimicrobiales; family RAAP-2; genus JAKADK01. The sequence continues at coordinate 10,233 of JAKADK010000030.1, forward strand.
GCTCCTCCAGATGCATGCGAACTCGAGGGTGGACCTCGACGCGGTCCACGCCGGCGACATCGTGGCCGCCGTCGGCCTGAAGGCCACGACCACCGGTGACACGCTGTGCGACCCGGACCAACCGGTCGTGCTCGAGTCGCTCACCTTCCCCGAGCCGGTGATCCACGTCGCTGTCGAACCGAAGACGAAGGCCGACCAGGACAAGCTGTCCAAAGCGCTCTTCGCGCTGTCCGAGGAGGACCCGACGTTCCGCGTGCAGTCGGACGAGGAGACAGGCCAGACAGTGATCTCGGGCATGGGCGAGCTCCATCTGGAGGTGCTCGTCGACCGCATGCTGCGGGAGTTCAACGTGGACGCCAACGTGGGCAAGCCCCAGGTGGCCTACCGGGAAACCGTGCGCAAGCGGGTCGACAAGGTCGAGACGCGCTATGTCCGGCAGACCGGTGGGAAGGGACAGTACGGTCACGTGGTGATCTCCCTGGAGCCGACCGGCCCGGGCGGCGGCTACGAGTTCGTCGACAAGATCTCCGGAGGGGTCATCCCCAAGGAGTACATCCCGTCGGTGGACGCCGGGATCCGGGAAGCACTGACCTCCGGGGTGCTGGCCGGCTACCCCATGGTGGACGTGCGCGTCACCCTGACGTTCGGCTCCTACCACGACGTCGACTCGTCCGAGATGGCCTTCAAGATCGCCGGCTCCATGGCCGTGAAGAAGGCGGCCAACGAGGCGAGCCCGGTGCTGCTGGAGCCGATCATGGCCGTCGAGGTGACCACCCCCGAGGAGTACATGGGCGACGTGATCGGCGACCTGTCTTCCCGGCGAGGGAAGGTCGAGGGGATGGAGCAACGGGGGAACAGCCACATCGTGCGGGCCCAGGTACCGCTGAGCGACATGTTCGGCTACGCTACCGACCTACGGTCGCGTACGCAGGGCCGTGCGACGTACTCGATGCAGTTCCACGCGTACAACGAGGTGCCTGACTCGATCGCGAAGGAGATCATCGCCAAGGCCCGGGGCGAGTAGCCCGGGGTCGGGCCGGGGATCTCCGGGCCACCGACCTCGGTCGTGTGGTCGCCGGGCAGGAGCGCAGCGCGAAACGGCCCCGCACGCAGCACCGAGGGATGCAGGACCGCAGTACCACACCGAAACAGCAAGCAGTTCCTACACGAAGATCGACGGCATCCGCCGCCGTCGTGGCGGGCCCGAGGGGGTGCCGCCCGAGACCAGGGAGCATTACCCCAGCCATGGCCAAGAAGAAGTTCGAGCGCTCGAAGCCTCACGTGAACGTGGGAACGATGGGACACATCGACCACGGGAAGACCACGCTCACGGCGGCCATCACCAAGGTGCTGTCCGACAGTGACCCGACCACGTCGTTCACGCCCTTCGACCAGATCGACAAGGCGCCCGAAGAGCGCCAGCGGGGGATCACCATCTCCATCGCCCACGTCGAGTACGAGACGCCCAACCGCCACTACGCCCACGTCGACATGCCCGGTCACGCCGACTACATCAAGAACATGATCACCGGCGCCGCTCAGGTCGACGGGGCGATCCTCGTGGTGTCGGCGGCCGACGGGCCCATGCCCCAGACCCGGGAGCACGTGCTGCTGGCCCGGCAGGTCGGCGTCCCTTACATCGTGGTCGCGCTGAACAAGGCCGACATGGTCGACGACGAGGAGCTTCTCGACCTGGTCGAGCTGGAGGTCCGCGAGCTGCTGAACGAGTACGAGTTCCCCGGTGACGACACTCCCATCGTCAGGGTGAGCGCCCTCAAGGCGCTCGAGGGCGACGCCGAGTGGGCGACGAAGATCACCGAGCTGATGGCCGAGGTCGACTCCTACATCCCCGAGCCGGAGCGTGACGTCGAGAAGCCCTTCCTCATGCCGGTGGAGGACGTCATGTCCATCACCGGGCGCGGGACCGTGGTCACCGGCAAGATCGAGCAGGGTGTCGTCCACGTGGGCGACGAGGTCGAGATCGTCGGGCTGCGGCCGACCCAGAAGACCACGGTGACGGGGATCGAGATGTTCCGGAAGCTGCTCGACGAAGGGCGTGCCGGGGACAACGTCGGTGCACTCCTCCGCGGCACGAAGAAGGAGGAGGTCGAGCGGGGCCAGGTGCTCTGCAAGCCCGGCTCGATCACTCCCCACACGAAGTTCGAGGCCACCGTCTACGTGCTCAACAAGGACGAGGGTGGGCGGCACAAGCCGTTCTTCACCAACTACCGCCCCCAGTTCTACTTCCGCACCACGGACGTCACCGGGACGATCACCCTGCCGGAGGGCACCGAGATGGTCATGCCCGGCGACAACACCGAGATGACCGTCGAGCTCGGGAAGCCCATCGCCATGGACGAGGGTCTTCGGTTCGCCATCCGCGAAGGCGGGCGCACGGTGGCGTCCGGCCGGGTCACGAAGATCCTGGCCTGATCGGCCCCGAGCCGAGCTCCCGAGGAAGGAACCGCCACCATGGCCGCAGAAGGCCCCCGCCAGAAGATCCGGATCCGGCTGAAAGCCTACGACCACGAGATCCTCGACCAGTCGACCGAGAAGATCGTCCAGACCGTGCTCCGAACGCAGGCGAAGGTCCTCGGCCCGGTCCCGCTGCCGACGGAGAACCACCGCTACACCGTCATCCGCTCTCCCCACAAGTACAAGGACAGCCGGGAGCACTTCGAGATGCGGGTGCACAAGCGTCTGGTCGACATCGTCGACCACACCCCGAAGACGGTGGACTCGCTCCAGCGCCTCGACCTGCCGGCGGGCGTCGACATCGAGATCAAGATCCAGACCGTCTGAGCCCGGTGTCGGGCCCACCGGCGACGCCGTCCCAGCGCCGGGTGTCCGGGTGGCGCAGTGTGGAGTGATGGTGTAGTCTCGTTGGCCGGCCCGGACGCGTTGTCCGGTCGACATGATGATGTGTCCGAGCGCCCGCCGGCGACCTAGGCGGGGACCTCGGGCCGACCCAGGCGAGCGCTCCGCTCGGGAGTTTCCGAGCGGAGCGTCTGCATGCAAGCCGCCCGCTCCGCTGACGGTCGGTGCTCTGGCCGGTCGGTGACCGCGGAGCTGTCGGGCCGGTACCGGGTGTCCGAGCGGTCGAGTCGTACAGCAGGGACTGGAACGTTCGGGCAGCCGAGCAACGAGGAAGTGCAGGACGTGCCGATACCGCCCGGTGTCGGCACGGGGAAGAGTCGAGACGGAGAAGCTCAAGTGGTCACCAAGGCGATCGTGGGCGAAAAGGTCGGAATGACCCAGATCTGGGACGAGCAGAACCGGGCCATCCCCGTGACGATGCTGCGGGTCTCCCCGGTGCGCGTCGTGCAGGTGAAGACACCCGAGCGCGAGGGCTACTCGGCGCTCCAGGTGACCTGGGGCCACCGCCGGGAGTCCACCGTGAACAAGCCGATCCAGGGCCACTACGCCAAGGCCGGGGTCGACCCGGGGCGGCGGCTGGTGGAGCTCCGCATCGACGACGCGTCCTCCTACGAGGTCGGCCAACAGCTGACGGCCGACCTCCTGACGGCCGGCGACCTGGTCGACGCCACGGCGGTGTCGAAGGGGAAGGGCTTCGCCGGCGGGATGAAGCGGCACAATTTCAAGGGCCAGGGTGCCGGCCACGGCAACCACAAGAAGCACCGGGCGCCGGGGTCCATCGGGGCGTGCGCCACGCCGTCGCGGGTGTTCAAGGGCACCCGGATGGCCGGGCGGATGGGCGGCGAACGGGTGACGACCCTGAACCTCGAGGTGGTTCAGGCCGATCCCGAACGTGAGCTCGTGTTGATCAAGGGCGCTGTCCCCGGTCCGCGCGGGGCGATGGTCGTGCTCCGCGATGCCGTCAAGGCCCCGGCGGCGAAGGGGGCGTCACGCTCGTGAGCGCCACGATGAGAGCGGCAGGAGACGAGACGGCGGGCATGTCGCCGGCGGCGCTGCGGCGCAGCATGCGCCCGGCTCCGGCGCGTCGGACGGTGGTCCGCCGGTCCATGGACGGGTCGGAGCTCGGTCGGGTGGACCTCGACCCCGACACCTTCGGCATCGAGCCGAACGGTGCCGTGCTCCACCAGGTGGTCACCGCCCAGCTTGCAGCCGCTCGCGCCGGGACGCAGTCGACGAAGACACGTGCCGAGGTGCGGGGCGGAGGAGCGAAGCCCTTCCGCCAGAAAGGGACCGGCCGCTCGCGGCAGGGCTCGACCCGTGCCCCGCAGTGGTCCGGCGGCGGCGTGGCCCTGGGCCCGAAGCCGAGGAGCTATGCCCAGCACACTCCGAAGAAGATGGTCCGCCTGGCGCTCCGGTCGGCGTTGTCCGACCGGGCGGCCATGGACCGGGTCGCAGTGGTGGACGCCTGGTCGTTCGAGGTGCCCCGGACGAAGGACGCGGCGGCCGCCCTCGGCGCCCTGGGCCTCACCGGGCGTGTCCTGCTCGTCATCGGGCCGGAGGACGGGATCGCCGATCGCTCGTTCGGCAACCTTCCCGACGTCCAGACCATCCAGGCCGACGAGCTGAACGCCTACGACGTCCTGGTCAACGACTGGATCGTGTTCACCGACGCCACCCTGCCCCGTGGGGACGCCCCGGCGAGCACGATGGACCAGACCGACCGGGAGCCGGACCGGGAGCCGGACGGAGAGCGCGACGTGGAGTCGGACACAGCGCCGGCTGAAGAGTCGGACACAGCGCCGGCTGAAGGGACCGAGCCGTGAAGAACCCCCATGCCATCCTGGTCCGACCGGTGGTCTCCGAGAAGTCCTACGCCCTCATGGACGAGAACGTCTATGTCTTCGTGGTGGACCCGTCGGCGACCAAGATCGAGATCCGTCAGGCGGTCGAGCAGGCGTTCGGCGTCCGCGTCACCAACGTGAACACGCTCAACCGGAAGGGCAAGACGAAACGCAACCGCCGCTCCAACACGATCGGGCACCGGCCCGACACGAAGCGGGCCATCGTCACCCTCCACGAGGGCGACAAGATCGACCTCTTCGAGAGCTGAGAGAACCGAGGATCGATGCCGCTTCGCTCGCGCAAACCCACCAGTGCCGGTCGCCGGTTCCAGACGGTCTCGGACTTCTCCGAGATCACCCGTGATCGCCCGGAGAAGTCGCTCCTGGCTCCCAAGCCCTCCACCGGGGGCCGAAACGCGCACGGCCGGAAGACGGCCCGACATCGCGGTGGTGGTCACAAGCAGCAGTACCGGATCGTCGATTTCCGGCGCGACAAGGACGGCATCCCGGCGAAGGTGGCGTCGATCGAGTACGACCCGAACCGCAACGCCCGGATCGCGCTCCTGCACTACCTGGACGGGGAGAAGCGCTACATCCTGGCGCCGGCCCACGTGTCCGTGGGTGACCGCCTCCAGTCTGGGCAGGGTGCGGACATCCGCCCCGGCAACGCGCTGCCCCTCCGGTTCATCCCCGTTGGATCGGTGGTCCACAACGTGGAGCTCCGGCCCGGCGGCGGCGGGAAGCTCGCCCGGGGAGCGGGGATGAGCGTGCAGCTCGTGGCCAAGGAAGGGCTTTTCGCCACCCTCCGACTGCCGTCGACGGAGATGCGCCGCGTCTCCATCGACTGCCGCGCCACCCTCGGTGTGGTCGGAAACGCCGAGGCCGAGCTGGTGAAGGTGGGGAAGGCCGGCCGTAATCGCTGGAAGGGCGTGCGTCCCCAGACCCGGGGCGTGGCAATGAACCCGGTCGACCACCCGCTCGGTGGAGGCGAGGGCAAGTCGTCCGGCGGTCGCCATCCGGTCTCCCCGTGGGGCAAGCCCGAAGGGCGCACCCGGGCGCGACACAAGGACTCCGACAAGATGATCGTCCGGAAGCGCCGCACCCGCGGCGCGCGCCGGTAGGGAACAGGGGAAGTACCGACACCATGCCTCGCAGCCTGAAGAAGGGCCCGTTCGTCGACGACCATCTCATCAAGAAGGTCGACGCCCTCAATGCCGCGGGCGACAAGCGGGTCATCAAGACCTGGTCCCGTCGCTCGACGATCGTCCCAGATATGGTCGGGCACACCATCGCCGTCCACGACGGGCGCAAGCACGTCCCGGTCTACGTGACCGAGTCGATGGTCGGGCACAAGCTGGGTGAGTTCGCGCCGACCCGGACGTTCAAGTTCCATGCGGGCCAGGAACGGGCAGGAAGGCGCTGAGATGCCAGGAGTGAAGACGAACGAGCGCGAGGGGACCCGGTCGGTCCTTCGCCACAGCCGGATGTCGGCAACGAAGGCTCGCCAGGTGCTCGACCTCATCAGGGGCCAGGACGTCGACCGGGCGGCCGATATCCTCGCCCTCGGCGACCGCGAGGCCGCCACGGTGATCGGGAAGGTTCTGCACGCCGCCGTCGCCAATGCCGTGCACAACGACGGCCTGGACGCCGAGGAGCTCTACGTGTCGGCGTGCTACGCCGACGAGGGATCGACCCTGAAGCGGTGGCGCCCGCGTGCTCGCGGTCGAGCCACCCGGATCCGGAAGCGCAGCTGTCACATCACGGTGATCGTGAGCCGGCTCCCCGAGGAGCGCATCGCCCGGCGTCGGGCAGCAAAGGCGGCGGTTGGAGCCCAGCGGTCCCGCCGGGTGGCGGGCTCACGCCGGCGGCAGCGGTCGCAGGAGAACCTTCCCGCCGAGCAGGCGACCGGCAACCGGGCATCCCGGCGCGGGAAGGCGCCGGCGGACGAGCCGGTGACCGCGGTGGAACCCGAGCTGGAACCGGGCCCGGCCACCTCGGCGGCCACCTCGGCTGACGAGGACGCCATCGCCGAGGCTGACCCCGGCGCCACCGCCGAGGCCACCGCCGACGACACCGAGGGTACGAGCGACAGTGGCGCCGAGGCTGACCCCGGCGACACCGCCGAGGCCACCGCCGGCGACACCGAGGGTACGAGCGACAGTGGCGCCGAGGCCGACGCCAGCGACACCGTCGAAGAGAAGGGCGAGTAGATGGGCCAGAAGGTCAATCCCTACGGGTTCCGGCTCGGGATCACCACCGATTGGAAGTCCCGGTGGTACGAGGAGCGCAACTACCAGAACTTCGTCATCGAGGACTGGAAGATCCGCGACTACCTGATGTCCCAGCTCGAGTCGGCGGCGGTCAGCCGGATCGAGGTGGAGCGGACCCGCGATCGGCTGCGGGTGGACATCCACACCGCCCGCCCCGGGATCGTGATCGGCCGCCGGGGGTCGGAGGCGGACCGGTTGAAGAAGAAGATCGAGGAGATCACCGGTCTGAACAACCGGATCCAGTTGAACATCCAAGAGATCAAGCAGCCGGAGTTGGACGCGGCACTGATCGCTCAGGGAATCTGCGACCAGCTGGCCCGGCGGGTGGCGTTCCGACGCGCCATGAAGCGGGCCATCCAGACGGTCCAGAAAGCCGGAGCCGTGGGTGTCCGGGTGCAATGCTCCGGCCGGCTCGGTGGTTCCGAGATGGCCCGCAAGGAGGCCTACCGCGAGGGGCGGGTCCCGCTCCACACCCTCCGCGCCGACATCGACTACGGATTTCGCGAGGCCCGGACCACGTTCGGCCGGATTGGCGTCAAGGTGTGGATCTACAAGGGCGACATCCTGCCGTACAAGATCTCGACCGAGGACAAGATCACCCGGGAGGCCGCAATGGCTGTCGGGGAGACGTCGGGCCAGTCGACAGCGCCCCGCCGCCTGATCACCGCCGGTGGTGGGCGGCGTAGGGCCGAGCTGGGGGCGCCAGGGAGCGCAGCGACACCCGGCGCCGTCGCCGCGCCGGCCGGTCCGGCCGGTCCGGGAGAGGACGGACCCGGCGGACCCGAGGCTGGGCTCGAACCCGCCGTCCCGGCGATCGAGCCGGAGCTGGAGTTGGAGGCGCCCGTTGAGGGCGCCCTGGTCGGTAGGACCGAAGAGGCCCCCATCGTCGACGTCGTGGTCCCGGTGGCCACCGACGAGCTGGAGCGCATCTTGACCGAGGACGAGGAGATCGAGCGGCGTACGCGCGAGCACCACGAGACGCCCCATTTCCGCAAGGAGGCCGACTGACATGCTGATGCCCAGGAAGGTCAAGCACCGCAAGCAGCAGCGCGGCCGGATGTCCGGTGTCGCCAAGGGTGGCACCGCGGTCAGCTTCGGAGACTTCGGCATCCAGGCGCTGGAACCGGGGTGGCTGACGGCGCGGCAGATCGAGGCATCCCGGATCGCCATGACCAGGCACGTCAAGCGTGGCGGGAAGGTGTGGATCCGCGTCTTCCCCGACCGCCCGGTGACCCAGAAGCCGGCCGAGACACGGATGGGGTCCGGCAAGGGAAACCCGGAGCACTGGGTGGCGGTGGTCAAGCCGGGCCGGATCCTCTTCGAGCTCGCCGGCGTGGAGGAGCAGCTCGCCCGTGAGGCGATGGAGCGCGCCATCCAGAAGCTTCCGTTCAAGGCCAAGTTCGTGGTGCGGCCGGGCACGCACGGCGCCCCGGAGGTGCTGGTCTGATGGCGGCCGCAAGCGAGATCACCGAGCTCGACGACGACGAGCTCGAAACGAGGCTGACCGAATCGCGCCGTGAGCTGTTCAACCTCCGCTTCCAGCTGGCAACGGGACAGCTGGACAACTACTCGCGCATGGTGTGGGTTCGCAAGGAGATCGCCCGGCTGATGACCGAGCGACGGGCTCGGGAGATCGCCGAGGCCGAGGGCCTGGCGGCGGAGGCCATTCCCGCCCACCGTGCCGTGGCTCGCCGCCGGCGTGCCGACGAGGAGGCGGGCCGGGTCCGGGTCCCGGCCGCCGAGCGCCGGGCCGCCGAGCGCGGCGGCGACCAACGTGGTGACGACCGCGCCCAGGAGGCCCAGGAGGACGACGACCCCGCTGTCGTCGATGCGGTGATCGACGATCTGGCCGCATCGCAGGGTGCCGCCGAGTCCGAGGCGGGTCAGGCCGCCGTGAACGAGGCCGACGAGACCGGCGAGACCGCCGGCCCGGAGAGCGAAGAGGAGTCCTGATGCCCGAGGGCGAAGACGAGAGCACTGAGTTCCGGGCGGACGGAGAGAGCACTGAGGTCCGGGCGGACGGAGAGAGCACTGAGGTCCGGGCGGACGGAGAGAGCGCGGGCACCCCGTACGGCACGGGGCAGGTTGCGCCGGCCGGACCGGTTGGCACCGCGACTTCCGAGACCACGGGGGTACGCGCGAACCGACGGAAGGTGCGCGAGGGGACGGTGGTCTCTGACGCCATGGAGGCGACGGTGGTCGTGGCTGTCGTCGAGCGCGTCCGCCATCCGCGCTACCGCAAGACGGTCCAGCGCACCAAGCGGCTCTACGTCCACGACGGCGACAACAGCGCGAAGGTCGGAGACCGTGTCCGGGTGGTGGAGACCCGTCCGGTGTCGAAGCTGAAGCGGTGGCGGCTGGCGGAGATCCTGGAGCGTGCCCGATGATCCAACAGGAGTCCCGGCTGCGTGTCGCCGACAACTCGGGGGCGCGGGAAGTGCTCTGCATCAAGGTCCTGGGCGGCTCACGGCGGCGCTACGCCTCCATCGGCGACGTCTTCGTCGCCACGGTGAAGGACGCCATTCCCGGTGCCGCCGTGAAGAAGGGCGATGTGGTGAAGTGCGTCGTCGTACGGACGAAGAAGGAGAAGCGCCGGCCGGATGGCAGCTACATCCGGTTCGACGAGAACGCCGCGGTGCTGATCAACGACCAGCAACAGCCCCGCGGCACGCGCATCTTCGGTCCGGTCGGCCGGGAGCTGCGCGACAAGCGCTTCATGAGGATCGTCTCGCTGGCACCGGAGGTGTTGTGATGCGAATTCGCAAGGGAGACCGTGTCCAGGTCATGAGCGGCAAGGACCGGGGGAAGCGGGCCGACGTGGTCCGGGCGATCCCGTCGGAAGGCCGGGTCATCGTCGAAGGGGTCCACGTGGCCAAGCGGCACGCCAAACCGACGCGCGCCACGATGCAAGGCGGGGTGATCGACAAGTTCATGCCGGTGGCCGTGTCCTCGGTGGCCATCATCTGCGGGTCATGCGGTCCGACGCGTATCGGGATGCGGGTGGACGAGCAGGGCCGCAAGCTGCGGATCTGCCGCAAGTGCGGGGCGGACCTGTGATGGCGACCGCCACGACGACACGCCCGCGCCTGAAGCAGCGGTACGACACGACGGTTCGCGGCCAGCTCCAAGAAGAGCTGGGTCTCGGCAACGTCATGGAGGTGCCGAGGTTGGAGAAGATCGTCGTGAACATGGGGGTGGGTCGGGCGACCCAGCAGAAGTCCCTCATGGAAGGGGCGATGCGCGACCTGGAGATCATCACCGGGCAGAAGCCGATGGTGACCCGGGCGAAGAAGTCGATCGCCGGGTTCAAGCTCCGCGAGGGGCAGGACATCGGTGCGAAGGTCACCCTGCGCGGCGACCGGGCCTGGGAGTTCTTCGACCGCCTGGTGGCGACGGCGATCCCCCGGATCCGTGACTTCCGCGGCCTCCCCTCCCGGTCCTTCGACGGCCACGGCAACTACACCTTCGGCGTCACCGAGCAGCTCATCTTCCCGGAGATCGACTACGACCGGATCGACGCCACCCGAGGCATGGACATCACCATCGTCACCACCGCACGTACCGACGAGGAGGGTCGGGCGTTCCTGCGAGCGTTCGGCTTCCCGTTCCGACAGGAGAACCAGTAACCCCATGGCGAAGAAGGCTTTGATCGAGAAGCAGCAGCGCACTCCGAAGTTCAAGGTCCGCGGCTACACGCGGTGCCGCCGGTGCGGTCGGCCGAAGGCCGTGTACCGCAAGTTCGGGCTGTGCCGCATCTGCCTCCGCGTGATGGTGCATGCCGGCGAGATCCCGGGTGTGACGAAGGCCAGCTGGTGAGGGGAGGCGCACGATGACCATGACCGATCCCATCGCCGACATGCTGACCCGGATCCGCAACGCCAACACCGCGCACTTCGACACGGTGAAGATGCCGGGCTCGAAGCTGAAGGAGTCTCTCGCCGCCATCCTGGTGAGCGAGGGGTACATCGCGGGCTACGAGGTGCGGGACGAGCCGGATCGGCCGGGGAAGACGCTCGAGATCACGATGAAGTACGCCGCCGACCGGTCGCGCACCATCGCCGGGATCAAGCGCGTCTCGAAGCCGGGCCTGCGGATCTATGCCCAGGCCGACCGCATCCCCCGTGTGCTCGGGGGGATGGGCGTCGCCGTGGTCTCCACCTCGAAGGGCCTCATGACCGACCGCGAGGCGAGGCGCCATCACATGGGGGGCGAGGTGCTCTGCTATGTCTGGTGACGCGCTGCCCGCCGGCCGGCCGGCGACGATCCCACCGGCCCCGGTGGGCAAAGGAGTTGATCGCTGATGTCTCGAATCGGGCGTTCCCCGATCCCGGTGCCCTCGGGTGTCTCGGTCGCCGTCGCCGGGAGCACGGTGACGGTCACGGGTCCCCAGGGGACGCTGACCCGCGCCGTCCCGGCCGCCATCAGCGTGCGTCAGGACGGAGACACCCTCGTGGTCGAGCGCCCCGACGACCAGCGCCAGCACCGAGCCCTCCACGGCCTGACCCGGACGCTGGTGGCCAACATGGTCGATGGCGTGACGAAGGGCTTCACGAAGGAGCTCGAGATCGTGGGCGTCGGCTACCGAGCCATTCCCAAGGGTCCGGGAGCGCTCGAGCTCGCGCTCGGCTTCTCCCACCCGGTGAACGTGGACGCTCCCGACGGCGTCACCTTCGAGGTTCCCTCGGCCACACGTATCGTGGTCAAGGGCATCGACAAGGAGAAGGTCGGCCAGGTGGCCGCCGACATCCGCAAGATCCGCAAGCCCGAGCCCTACAAGGGCAAGGGTGTGAGGTACGCGGGCGAGCGCGTGCTCCGCAAGGCAGGGAAGGCAGCGAAGTAATGGGACGACACACCACCGACCACAAGGTGGAGCTCCGGCTCCGGCGTCACGCCCGTGTCCGCCGGCGGATCGCCGGCACGACGGCCCGGCCCCGGCTCGCCGTCTACCGCTCCAACAAGCACATCTCGGCCCAGGTGATCGACGACGGCACGGGCCGTACGCTGGCTGCCGCCTCGTCGGTCGAGGCGAGCCTCCGGGGCGCGTCGGGCGGGAACATCGAGGCAGCCCGGGCCGTCGGGGCGCTGGTCGCCTCGCGAGCCAGGGAGGCCGGCATCACGACCGTGGTCTTCGACCGGGGCGGGTTCACCTACCACGGGCGGGTGGCCGCGCTGGCGGATGCCGCCCGTGCCGAAGGACTGGAGTTCTGAGGACATGAACAACGACGTGCAGTACGAGGAGCGCACCATCCGGGTGAACCGGGTGTCCAAGGTCGTGAAGGGCGGCCGCCGGTTCTCGTTCGCCGCCCTCATGGTGGTGGGCGACGGGAACGGCAAGGTCGGCCTGGGCTACGGGAAGGCGAAGGAGGCCGGTCTCGCCGTCCAGAAGGGCATCGAAGAGGCGCGCAAGAACGTGTTCGAGGTGCCCCTGGCCGGATCGACCATCACCCACCCGGTGATCGGGGCCAGCGGCGCCGGGCGGGTGATGCTGAAGCCGGCTGCCCCGGGCACCGGCGTGATCGCCGGTGGAGCGGCCCGTGCCATCCTCGAGATGGCAGGCATCCGGGACATCCTGGCCAAGTCGCTCGGATCGTCGAACGGGATCAACGTGGCCCATGCCACGATCGCCGGGCTGAAGGACCTCCAGCGTCCCGACCAGATCGCCGCCAAGCGGGGGAAGCCGGCGGACGAGGTGGTCCCCGGCGGCGTCCTCCGCGCCTACCGCGAACGTCGCCGCGAGGCCGACCTCTTCAAGGACGTCGGCTGATGGCGACCGACCCGACGACTGACGCCGGCCGGTCCGGCGAGGGGTGGATCAGGGTCACCCAGGTGCGTTCGGCCATCGGCACGAAGCCCAAGCACCGGGGGTCGCTGCGCGCCCTCGGGCTGCGAAGGATCGGGCACACGTCGGTACTGCCCGATCGCCCCGAGATTAGAGGCATGGTGGCCCGGGTTCCCCACCTGGTCACGGTGACCGAGGCCACCCGCCAGGAGCACGACGAGCACCAGGAGAGGAAGGCGCGATGAGGGTCCATGATCTCCACCCGCCGGATGGATCGACCCGGCCGCGTCGCCGGGTCGGTCGGGGCATCGCCGGGAAGGGCGGCAAGACCGCCGGTCGGGGCACGAAAGGCCAGGGTGCCCGGGACACCATCCCGATGGGCTTCGAAGGCGGCCAGCTGCCCCTGATGCAGCGCATCCCGAAGCTGCGCGGCTTCACCAACCCGTTCCGGGTGGAGTACACCCCCGTGAACCTCGGGGCGCTCGATCGGGTGACCGGTGACGTGGTCACCCCCGCCACGCTGGCCGAGGCGGGCCTGGCCCGCCGGCACGCCCTGGTGAAGATCCTCGGCACCGGCACGGTCGACCGGCCGCTCGAGGTGCATGCCCACGCCTGCTCGGCGTCGGCCCGCCAGGCGATCACCGCCGCCGGCGGGACCGTGACCATCCTGCCGCCCCCGTTCGGCAACGGTCGCCCGCCCGCCAAGGGCAACGCCCTCACGAACCGGTAGGATCTTCCGGCCGCACCGGGTCCGTCCGAACGTGGGCGGGCTGCCCAGCCGCGAACGACACAGCGTCGAGGAGCGACCATGCTCACCAGTCTGGCCAACATCTTCCGTATCCCGGATCTCCGGAAGAAGGTGCTGTTCACTCTCATCGTCATCGGCATCTACCAGCTCGGGGCCAACGTCCCCGTGCCCTACGTCAATTTCGCCGAGATCCAGAAGGTCAGTGCAGAGGCCCAGTCGTCGGGGGTGCTCGGCTTCTTGAACCTGTTCTCGGGCGGTGCGTTGACGCGGTTGGCCATCTTCGGGCTCGGGATCATGCCCTACATCACGTCGTCGATCATCATCCAGCTCCTGGCGACGGTGATCCCGAAGCTCGAGGAGTGGCGGGACCAGGGGGCGATCGGTCAGAAGAAGCTCACCCAGACCACCCGCTACCTGACGGTGGCTCTGGCGCTCATGCAGTCGACCGGGCTCGTCTACCTCTTCCACACCGGTGGGGGTGGCCTGCTCGGGACGACCCAGCCCGTCGACCTGGTGCTCCACTACTCGATCTACCGGGCCGCGTTCATGGTGATGACCCTGACGGCGGGCACCGCCTTCGTCATGTGGTTGGGTGAGCTCATCACCCAACGGGGGATCGGGCAGGGCATGTCCATCCTCATCTTCGCCAACGTGGTGGCGGGCATCCCCACCGGGCTGAACGCGGTGCTCCTGGAAGGAGGTCGCCTGAAGTTCTCGGTGATCATCCTGGTGTCGTTGCTCCTCCTGGTGCTCATCGTCTTCGTCGACCAGGGTCAGCGCCGGATCCCGGTGACGTTCGCCAAGCGCGTGGTGGGCCGGAAGATGTACGGGGGGTCGAACACCTACATCCCCCTCAAGGTGAACCAGTCCGGCGTGATCCCCATCATCTTCGCCTCGTCGGTGCTCTACATCCCGGTCCTGCTGTCGAACATCGTCCCGTCCCAGGCGTTCCGACTCTGGGTGAACTCCAACATCACCCCCACCAGCCTCTTCTACATCCTCTCCTACTTCCTCTTCATCCTCCTCTTCACGTTCTTCTACGTCTACGTCGCCTTCGACCCCCACCAGCAGGCCGACATCGTGCGCAAGCAGGGGGGGTACATCCCCGGGATCAGGCCCGGCCCACCCACCGAGCGGTACCTGGCGCACATCTTGAACCGGATCACCTGGCCTGGCGCGCTCTTCCTCGGGGCGGTGGCGGTGGTCCCCTCGGTGCTGATGTCCTTCTGGAGCATCACCGCCTACCCGTTCTACGGGGTGACCCTGCTCATCGCCGTGGGCGTGGCGCTGGAGACCATGAAGCAGATCGATAGCCAGCTCATGATGCGGAACTACGAGGGTTTTCTCAAATAAGTGGTACCAGGAGCCCGGCTCGTCGTCCTCGGCAAACAGGGGGCTGGCAAGGGCACGCAGTGCGTGCGCCTGTCCCACCACTACGTGGTGCCGCATGTCTCGACGGGGGACATGCTGCGAAGCGCGGTGAAGGAGGGGACCCCGCTCGGCCGCAAGGCGAAGGTCCACATGGACCGGGGCGAGCTCCTCGGTGACGACCTCATCATGGAAATGGTGGCCGAGCGCCTGAACGAGAGCGACGTGCGGGCGCGCGGGTTCATCCTCGACGGGTGTCCCCGGACCGTGGAGCAGGCCAAAGCCTTGGCCGAGATCCTGGCACCCGTCGACCTCGACCTCGTGGTCGACATCGAGGTGCCGACGGCCGAGGTGCTCCAGCGCCTGGCGGCCCGGAGGGTCTGTGTCGACTGCGGGGCCAACTACTCCACGATGAAGCCACCCATGGTCAACTGGACGTGCGACGTCTGCGGCGGTGAAGTGGTCCAGCGGGAGGACGACACCGAGGCGGCGATCTCGCTCCGGCTCGAGCTCTACGAGCGCCAGACCGCGCCCCTCATCGAGTGGTACCGGGCCCGGGGCCAGCTCGAAGCGGTCGACGGGTCCGGCGACCCCGACGAGGTGACCCAGCGGATGGTGGCGGCGGTGGAGTCCCGGCGCGACCGTCATGGCGGTGGACCGTGGTGAGCCGCGTGAGGAGAGCGAGGAGCCGATGAGACGGAGCGCCGACGAGCTGGCGAAGATGCGCAAGGCGGGTCGCGTGGTGGCCGAGATCCACGAGGCGACCCGGGCCGTGATCCGACCCGGCGTGACCACGGCCGCCATCGACCGGGCGGCCCGCGCCGTCCTGGAGCGCCGGGGCGCCGGCTCGAACTTCCTCGGCTACCACGGCTTCCCGGCCGTGATCTGCACGTCGCCCAACTCGATGATCGTCCACGGGATCCCGTCGGAGGCGGTCGTCCTCGCCGACGGCGACATCGTGTCGATCGACTGCGGGGCGATCGTCGAGGGCTACCACGGCGACGCCGCCTACACGGTGGGGGTGGGCACGATCTCCGCCGAGGCGGCCCGGCTCATCGAGGTGACCGAGGCGAGCCTCGACGCCGGCATCGACCAGCTCCGGGCCGGGAACCGGCTCCACGACGTGGGACGGGCCGTCCAGGAGGTCGCCGAGGCGGCCGGCTACTCGGTGGTGCGGGAGTACGTCGGCCACGCCATCGGCACGGCCATGCACGAAGATCCCCAGGTGCCCAACTACTGGCCCGGGTCACCCGGGCCGATGCTGAAGACGGGGATGGTCTTCGCCGTCGAGCCCATGGTGAACGCCGGCGGTCCGGAGACCGTCCTGCTCGACGACGGCTGGAGCGTGGTCACGGCGGACGGGTCGCTCTCCGCCCATGCGGAGCACACCATCGCCGTCACCGACGACGGTCCGGAGGTGTTCACCCGGCTGTAGGCCGGTCCGCGCCAGGGTGCCGCGCCCCCGTCCCCGGCCCGGATCGCCGCCGGACTGGCATTTTCCGCCAGATGGGCTAGACTGTCCCTCCGGCCCCCGCCGCGCTGTGGTAGGGGTCGATCCCGCCCCGGCGGCACCCACTTCGGTGCGCTGCCCCGGCGACGTGGGTAGGAGCGCCGGTGGCGCCCGGCCCGTGTCGCGGTCCCTGGATCGAGCGGAGGAACACGATGGTACGACCGAGGAGAATCACCTGCCCAAGCCCAAGGAAGATGCGATCGTTCTGGAGGGGACGGTTGTCGAGCCCCTGCCGAACGCCATGTTCCGCGTAGAGCTGGAGAACGGCCACAAGGTGCTCGCCCACAGCTCCGGGAAGATGCGGATGCACCGCATCAGGATCCTTCCCGGCGACCGGGTGCAGGTGGAGATCACCCCGTACGACCTCGCCAGAGGAAGGATCACCTACCGCTACAAGTGAGCGGGCGCGGTGCGAGGCTGGCCGGGGGACGACCCGGTGGTCGGGATACCAGGACCGGCGTCGGCGGCGGGCGAGCGGCAGGGAAGATGAGGACGGAAACGTGAAGGTTCGACCCAGCGTCAAGCCGATGTGTGAGAAGTGCAAGGTGATCCGCCGCCACCGGCGGGTCATCGTCATCTGCGAGAACCCCCGCCACAAGCAGCGGCAGGGTTAGGTCCCGCAGGCCGGACGAGGAAGAAGGAAGGACAGCGTGGCCCGGATATCCGGAGTGGACATCCCCCGTGAGAAGCGGCTGGAGATCTCCCTCACCTACATCTTCGGCATCGGGAGGACGACGTCGCGCCAGATCTGCGCCGCCACGGGGACCAGCCCCGACACCCGGGTGAGGGACCTGACCGACGAGGAGGTGGCCCGCCTCCGCACCTACATCGACGGCAACCTCCAGGTCGAGGGAGACCTCCGCCGCGACATCTCCCAGGACATCAAGCGCAAGATGGAGATCGGCTGCTACCAGGGCATCCGTCACCGCAAGGGCCTGCCCGTCCACGGCCAGCGCACCCACACCAACGCCCGCACCCGCAAGGGACCGAAGAAGACCGTCGCCGGGAAGAAGAAGGTTCGCAAGTAATGCCGAAGCCCACGAAGTCCGCTGGTGCCGCCCGCCGACCCCGCCGCCGGGAGCGGAAGAACATCGCCTACGGCGTGGCTCACATCAAGAGCTCGTTCAACAACACCATCGTCTCGATCGCCGATCCGGAGGGCAACGTCCTGGCGTGGGCGTCCGCCGGCAATGTCGGGTTCAAGGGCTCCCGCAAGTCGACGCCCTTTGCGGCGCAGATGGCGGCCGAGGCCTGTGCCAAGCGGGCGATGGAGCACGGGGTCCGCCGGGTGGACGTGCTGGTGCGGGGGCCGGGCTCCGGCCGGGAGACGGCGATCCGTTCCATCGCCGCCGCCGGCATCGAGGTGGCAGGGATCAAGGACGTGACGCCCATCCCCCACAACGGGTGCCGTCCGAAGAAGCGACGCCGGGTCTGAGCCGGCAGGGATCGTAAGGAAACCAGAGGAAACCTATGGCTCGATACACCGGACCTGTCTGTCGGCTCTGCCGCCGGGAGCGCACGAAGCTGTTCTTGAAGGGCGAACGCTGCTATTCGATGAAGTGCCCCGTCTCCGAGGCGGTCACCGACCGTCACAGCCGCGCCTACCCGCCGGGGGAGCACGGCCGGGACCGGATGCGGCAGGGATCGGAGTACCTGGGCCAGCTGCGGGAGAAGCAGAAGGCTCGCCGCATCTACGGGCTCCTCGAACGTCAGTTCCACAACCTCTACGTGGAGGCGAGCCGGGCCCCCGGGATCACCGGCGAGAACCTGCTGCGGATGCTCGAGCTCCGGCTGGACAACGTCACCTTCCGGGCCGGGTGGGGGGCGAGCCGCTCCCAGGCCCGCCAGTTCGTCCGTCACGGCCACGTGCTGGTGAACGGCAAGCGGGTCACCATCCCGAGCTACCGGCTCCGACAGGGCGACGTCGTGGCCCTGAAGCCGTCAGCGCGCGAGCTGTTCCCGGTCCGCCGGAACATGGACACCCTCGACCGCCAGCTGCCGTCGTGGCTCTCGACCGGGGTGGACCGGTTCGAGGTCACGGTGTTCTCCCTCCCGATCCGGGAGCAGATCGACGAGCCTGTCCAGGAACAGCTCATCGTCGAGCTGTACTCGAAGTAACTCCACCCCGAACCACCCGTTACCTGCGCACCACACCGCCGAGGAGCCACGATCCGCATGCTCATCATCCAGCGACCCACCGTCGAAGCCATCGGTGAAGAGGAGGGCAACCGGCAGTCGTTCGCCGTCGGTCCGCTCGACCCCGGTTTCGGCCACACGCTCGGGAGCGCCCTCCGCCGGACGCTCCTGTCGTCGATCCCCGGGGCGGCCGTTACCCAGGTCCGCTTCGACGAGGCCCTCCACGAGTTCACCACCCTCCCGGGCGTGAAGGAGGACGTCACCGACCTCATCTTGAACCTGAAGGACGTGCTCCTTCGCGTGCACAGCGACGAGCCGGTGACCGTTCGCATCGACAAGCGGGGCCCGGGCGTCGTGACGGCGGGGGACCTCCAGGTGACCGCCGACGTCGAGGTCCTCCGCCCCGACCAGCACATCGCCAGCCTCAACGCCAGGGCCCACCTCGGTGTCGACCTCACCGTCGAGCGGGGGCGGGGGTACTCCTCGGCCGACAAGCACAAGCGCTCGTCGGTCATCGGGGTGATCCCGGTGGACGCCATCTTCTCCCCGGTGCGCCGGGTCGCCTTCACCGTCGAGCCGGTCCGGGTGGAGCAGTCCACCGACTTCGACCGTCTCGTCCTCGACATCGAGACGGACGGTTCGTTGACTCCCCGGGAGGCCCTGGCCTCGGCGGGTGACACGCTCCGGACGCTGGTGGGCCTGGTGGCCGACCTGGAGGACGAGCCCCAGGGGCTCGAGCTCGGCGAGGTGGGCTCGGTGGGCACCGGCTCCCCTGACCTGGATCTCCGCATCGAGGATCTCGACCTCACCGAGCGGCCGCGCAACTGCCTCAAGCGGGCCCAGATCAACACGATCGGCGAGCTGGTCGACCGCACGCTCGACGACCTGTTGAACATCACCAACTTCGGCCAGAAGTCGCTGGACGAGGTGCTCCAGAAGCTGGACGAGCGGGGCCTGTCCCTGCGGGTCAAGGACTGAGGACGCCATGCGTGGAACCCCGAAGAAGGGCCGCCGGTTCGGCGGCGACGCCGCCCATCAAAAGGCGATGATGGGGAACCTGGTCGCCTCCCTGGTGGCGGCCGAGTACCTCGTGACCACCGAGGCGAAGGCCAAGGCGCTCCGTCCCGTGGCCGAGAAGTGCATCACCGCCGCGGCCAAGGGCGGTGTCCATCGCCAGCGCCAGGTGGTGGCCCTCATCCGGGACCGCGACATGGCGCACAAGCTCTTCGCCGAGATCGGCCCCCGCTACGTCGACCGGCCCGGTGGCTACACCCGGATCTTGAAGCTCGGCCCCCGCCAGGGTGACAACGCCCCGATGGCCCGCATCGAACTGGTGTGACCGGGGTACCGGCCGGGTCACCGGCCGGGGAGCGGTGGCGGCTGGTCGTCGCCTACGACGGCGCCGGCTTCCACGGGTTCGCGGCCCAGGACGGGTTGCGGACGGTCGCCGGGGAGCTGGCCGTCGCGCTCGGCCGTGTCACCCGCTCGGAGGTGGCGCTCACCTGTGCCGGCCGGACCGACCGGGGCGTGCACGCCACCGGGCAGGTGGTGCACGTGGACCTGCCTGCCGGCACCGCCGGCCTCGACGGCGACCAGGTGCGGCGGGCGTGCAACCGCCAGCTGGCACCCGAGATCGTGGTGCTGGCGTGCGACCGTGCCCCCGCCGGCTTCGACGCCCGGCGCTCGGCGCTCGCCCGGCGCTACCGCTACCTGATCGTCAACGGGCCGGCGCCCGATCCCCTCCTGGCCCGGATGGCCTGGTTCGTCGCCGATCCGCTCGATCTCCGGTCGATGGCGACGGCGGCCGACGCCGTCGTCGGCGAGCACGACTTCCGGGCGTTTTGCCGGCGGGTCCCCGGGCGATCGCCGGAGGAGCCCATCACCCGCCGCGTGCTCGATGCCCGGTGGTCCGTCGGGGGCGGGGACGCCGGGGGCCCGCTCCCAGCCCTCGCGCCCCTTCCCGTGCTCCCGGCCGTCGGTCGCCTGCTCGCCTTCGAGATCACCGCCAACGCCTTTTGTCACCAGATGGTCCGCTCGCTGGTCGGGACGCTGGTGGAGGTCGGACGGGGCCGCCGTCGTCCCGCCGACCTGGTGTCCATCCTGGCGTCCGCCGAACGCTCACGTGCCGCGCAGCCCGCTCCCGCCCACGGCCTGTGCCTGGTGTCGGTGGACTACGGACCGTGAGCGCGCCCCCGGGGAATCCCGGGCCCGCTCTCCCGGGCCCGCTCTCCCGGGCCCGGTCCGTCGGGCGGTTTGCCCTGTGGGCAGTTTTCCCCTAGCCTCTAGGGGCGCTCGATCCGAGCCCGTCGCCCGTCGGGCGGGGGGCGGCGGCGGGTGCGTGGGCCTGCGGGGAAACCCTGGATCCGCTGAGCCACCCGGAGCACTCGAAGAAGGATCTCACGTGCGCACGTTCACCCCCAAGCCCGATGACATCGTCCGCTCCTGGCATCTCGTCGATGCCGACGGCTTGGTCCTCGGTCGCCTGGCCACGGAGGTCGCCTCGATCCTCCGGGGCAAGCACAAGCCGACGTTCGCGCCTCACGTCGACACCGGCGACCATGTGGTGGTGGTCAACGCCGCCCGAGTGGTGATGACGGCTGGGAAGGCCGACCGGAAGGTGGCATACCGCCACAGCGGGTACCCCGGCGGTCTCACGGAGACTCGCTACAGCGACCTCCTGGCCACGCGGCCCGAGGAGGTCGTTCGCAACGCCGTGCGCGGCATGCTCCCGAAGAACCGGCTCGGCCGCCAGATGATCGAGAAGCTGAAGGTCTACGCCGGCGAGACCCATCCGCACGCCGCGCAGAGGCCGGAGCCGCTCGACCTCCCCCGGGCGCGGCGTAGCGTGGCGACCCCGGCCGATACGTGAGCGCCGGGTCCATGAGCACGCGCCCGACCGGCCAGGGCACGCCGTGCCCCGTGATCCCCCGACCAATCGACAACTAGGAGCATCCCGTGGCCAAAGCCGCACCTCTCTGCCAGACGACCGGACGCCGGAAGCAGGCGGTCGCCCGCGTCCGGTTCCGTCCCGGCCAGGGTGCCATCACCGTCAACAAGCACCCCTTCGACGAGTACTTCACGTCGGCGACCCACCGGATGATCGTCACCGAGCCGCTCCGGCTGACCGAGACCACGGAGTCCTTCGACATCGACGTGACGATCGACGGTGGCGGTGTCTCGGGCCAGGCGGGTGCGTTCCGGCTCGGGATTGCCCGCGCCCTGTGCCAGCTCGACGGCGGTCACCGTTCCGTGCTGAAGCGGGCCGGTCTGCTGACCCGGGACGCACGCGAGAAGGAGAGCAAGAAGTACGGCCTGAAGAAGGCCCGCAAGGCCCCCCAGTACTCGAAGCGGTGAGCCCGTGCGGGCACGATTCGGCACCGATGGTGTCCGCGGGGTCGCCAACTCGGAGCTGACGCCGGAGCTCGTGCTGGCCCTGGGGCGGGCCACGGCACGGGTGATCCCCGCGGCCGCGTTCCTGGTCGGCCGGGACACCCGGCGATCGGGCCCCCTCCTCCAGGCGGCGCTGTCGGCCGGCTTGGCGGCGGAGGGCGCGGACGTCATTGACGTGGGAGTCCTTCCCACCCCGGCACTGGCATGGCTCGCTGACGAGCGGAGCCTGCCGGCGGCCGTCATCTCGGCCTCGCACAACCCCTTCCCCGACAACGGCGTGAAGCTCTTCTCCGACCAGGGAACGAAGCTCCCTGTCGCCACCGAGGAGGAGATCGAGGTCGTGTGTAGCGGCATCCTCGATCCCAGTGGGCCGAAGGTTCGGGCGCCCGAGGCCTACGGGGTGGGACGCATGACGGCCGAGCCCGCCGCCGCTGCCGCCTACGCCGATCACCTCGTCGAGGTACTGGACGGCCGGCGGCTGGACGGGCTGTCCGTGGTCGTCGACTGCGCCAACGGCGCCGCCAGCGGGCTGGCGGAGTCGATCTTCACCAGGCTCGGCGCCGACGTCACCGTCATCGGCGCCGAGCCGGACGGCACGAACATCAACGACGGATGCGGGTCGACCGCCCCCGACGCGCTCGCTGCCGCCGTGGTGGCACGCGGCGCCGCGCTTGGCCTGGCGCTCGACGGTGACGCCGACCGGTTGCTGGCGGTCGACGGCACCGGCGCGTTGGTGGGCGGGGACGAGCTCCTGGCCCTCTTCGCTCAGGACCTGGCGTCCCGGGGCCAGCTCGCCGGCAACACGGTGGTGGTCACGGTGATGACCAACCTGGGGTTCCGCCGGGCCATGACCGAGCAGGGCATCGTCGTGAAGGAGACTCCGGTGGGCGACCGCCACGTGCTCGCCCGGCTGGACGCCGACGGCCTGGCGCTCGGTGGCGAGCAGTCCGGGCACATCATCTTCCGGCAGGCCGCCACGACCGGGGACGGGATGCTGACGGGCCTGGCGCTCGCCGACCTCGTGGTGCGCTCGGGCCGCCCCCTGGCCGATCTGGCTACCACAGTGCTGGAGCGGGTGCCCCAGGTCCTGGTGAACGTCCAGGTGGCCGCGGCCGAGCGTCTGGCCGATGCCGTTGCGGTGTGGGAGGCCGTCGCTGCCGAAGAGGAGGCGCTGGGAGCCACCGGCCGGATCCTGCTCCGTCCCAGCGGGACCGAGCCGCTCGTCCGGGTGATGGTCGAGGCGAGCGGGGACGGTGTGGCCGAGGCGGTGGCGCTCCGGCTGGCCCAGGTCGTGAGGACCGAGCTCGGGGCGGCGCCGGCGCCAGGGTGACCGGCCGGCCCGCCGCTGCCCTCGCGGCCACCTACTAGCCTCGCTCCCATGTGCGGGATCATCGGGATCGTCGGGAACGAGCGTGCGCTGGAGATCGTCCTCGACGGGCTCACCCGGCTCGAGTACCGGGGCTACGACTCGGCGGGTGTGGCCCTCGTCCCGGCATCAGACCTCGACGGCTCGATCGCTCTCGGCGGCGGGATCC
>JAKADK010000106.1 GCA_021820665.1 Actinomycetes bacterium
GCTCCCCACGACGGGCACCGGACATGGCGTGACGCTCACCGTCGTGCAGGGCACCGCGGGCGGCGGCACGCTACGAACCCCGGACCCGACGGCCGACGCGGTGATCCGCCTCAACCCGGCCACCGTACCGCGCAATCCCGCCACCGGCCTGCCCCCCGGATCGGAACGGGCTCTACGGCCCCGGGTGACGCACCCCCCCGACAACGCGCCGGCCGTGACCGGCGGCGACCATCTCACCCTGCCCGCGTCGTGGTCGAACGCCACGGCGACGCTCTCCGGCACCGTGACCTTCCCCCGGTCCGGCCTGTACTCCCTGGCGCTCGAGGGATCGGGTGGAGCTACCCTCACGCTCGACGGCCACACCGTGGTGTCCGACCCCGAGAACCACGTCCGGAGCACCTGGGCCCAGGCGGTGTCCCTGGTCGGCGGGAAGGCCTACGCCATGACAGTGACCTGGAAGCCGTTCGGCACCCTGTCGGAACCGGGCACGGTCACGCTCGCCCCGAGCACGATGCAACTCGGGTGGCGCTACGTGAGCAGCTCGATCGCGGCGGCAGCGAACGCG
Organism: Actinomycetes bacterium; assembly: GCA_021820665.1. Taxonomy (GTDB): domain Bacteria; phylum Actinomycetota; class Acidimicrobiia; order Acidimicrobiales; family RAAP-2; genus JAKADK01. The sequence continues at coordinate 566 of JAKADK010000106.1, forward strand.
GCACGGCAGGCGCACGTGGCGGTGGTCTTCGCCGGTACCTACAGCTCCGAAGGCCTCGACCATCCGAGCCTCGCTCTCCCCGGCGACCAGAACGCCTTGATCTCCGCCGTCGCCTCCGCCAACCCGCGGACGGTCGTCGTCCTGAACACCGACGGCCCGGTGGTGATGCCCTGGCTGCACCACGTGGCGGCAGTGCTCGAAGCCTGGTACCCGGGCGAGGAGGACGGCGCCGCCACTGCCGCCGTCCTCTTCGGCGCCGTCGACCCATCCGGGCGCCTGCCCGTGACGTTCCCCGTCTCCGAAGCCCGCTCCGCCATCCACACCACCGCCCAATGGCCCGGGACGAACCTCGTCTCCACCTACTCCGAAGGGCTCGACGTGGGCTACCGGTACAACAACGCCACGCACACCCGCCCGCTGTTCGCCTTCGGCTACGGGCTCTCCTACACGAGCTTCTCGCTGCAGGATCTCCAGGTCGCCCGGACCCGGCGCGGCTACTCGGTCTCGGTGCAGGTCAGCGATACCGGGCACCGGAGCGGCACCGACGTCCCCCAGATCTACCTGACGTTCCCGAGAGCGGCCGGGGAGCCCCCCGCCCAGCTCGCCGCCTTCGCCACGGTCAGCCTCCGTCCCGGCCAGTCCACGACGGCGCACCTCTCGGTCCCGGCGTCCGCGCTCGCCTGCTTCCGGCACGGGCGGTGGACCACGGTGCACGGCACCTACACGTTCTCGGCCGGCCCATCGTCCGCCGACCTTCCCCTCCGGGCCTCCGTCCACGTCGGCTGAGCTGACCGGCCGGATCCGACCCTCAGGGCTCCCTGTCGCTCATTGGAAGACCACCGTCCGCCGGCCGTGGAGGAGCACCCGGCTCTCCGTGTGCCAGTGCACCGCCCTGGCCAGTGCCAGGCACTCGATGTCCCGGCCGACGGCGATCACGTCGTCCGTGGTCATCGAGTGGTCGACCCGGGCGACCTCCTGTTCGATGATGGGTCCCTCGTCCAGCTCGGCGGTGACGTAGTGCGCCGTGGCTCCCACCAGCTTCACCCCGCGCGCGTGCGCCTGGTGGTAGGGCCGGGCCCCGGTGAAGCTGGGAAGCATCGAATGGTGGATGTTGATCACCCGGCCTGCCAACCGCTGGCAGAGATCCCCCGAGAGGATCTGCATGTACCGGGCGAGGACCACGAGGTCGACCTGCAGCTCGGAGACGAGGTCGAGGAGCGTCGCCTCTGCCTCCGGCTTCGTCGCCGGTGTGACGGGGATGTGGTGGAAGGGGACGTGGTGGTACTCCGCCAACGCCGCCAGGTCAGTGTGGTTGGAGACGACCGCCGCGATCTCGACGCGCAGCGCCCCGCTGCTGGCCCGGAAGAGCAGATCGTTCAGGCAGTGACCGAACCTGCTCACCATGATGAGGACCCGTTGCCGTCGTGCTGCCGACTCGAGCCGCCACGACATGCCGAGCGACGCGGCCAGGCCGGCGAACGCCCGGCGGAGCACGTCGACCTCCAGGTCCGGATGGTCGAGGGGCTCGAACTGCACCCGCATGAAGAACGTGGCCGTCTCACGATCGCTGAACTGCTGGCTCTCGACGGTGTTGCACCCCCACTCCAGGAGGAACGCGGCCACGGCATGCACGATGCCGGGCTTGTCGGGGCAGGACAGGGTCAGCACGAAGTCCGACGCAGGCGTCGTCATCATGCCCGCAGACCGCGGCGTGCTCATCGACCGTGCCCTCCTCTTGCGCGCCCCGGCATCGCCTGCGCGTCACCGTCAGTGGGAGACACTACGGGAGGAAGGACGGGGAGAGGGCCAGGCCGGCCGGCCACCCGGACGACGTCCAGCTCCAGCGGCACGGCTGGCTCCGTCGGGACCGGCCACCCGGACCTCGCCCACCCCGGAGGGAGACCGCCTCGACCGACGCCGTCCAACGACGAGCAGGGCCGCCAGGCCGAGGAGGCCGGCACCGGCGGCCAGCTCCCCGGTGCGCACCCCCGGACCGTCGTAGTGCCAGGTGACCACGCCCCGCCCGGGCGGAACGTCGACGGCCTGGACGATGCCGGTCCGGAAGACGGCGAGCGCACGGGGTGTCCCGCCACCGGCAGGTAGCCAGGTCGCCGACCACCCCGGGATGGCAGCCACCGCTCGCACCACCTCTGCGCCATGGGGACTCGTGACCACCGCGGAGGACGGGGCCAGCGCCGGACCGCTCGAGCGCCGGACCGTCGCCCGGCCGAGCGACCGGCCCGGCCGTGGGCGCAGGAGCAGCGGCGGGGAGGGATGGGTGGCAGCGAACACCGCGAACGGACCATCCTGGTCGACGTAGCGCCACTGGGAGCCCGACAGCGCCGCCTGGAGGACCCCGTCGACGTCCAGGGTCACCCCCGATCCCGTCCGGACCACCGGTACCCCCACGTGGTCCGCGATCGGGGGGACCCCGAGCGTGCGGGCCGCGAGCCCGACGGCCCGGATCCCGTCGCGCCCGGGCGTCGTCAGCGACACGGTCGTCTCTCCGGTGGACCCCCGTTGCGGGCCCCGTACCGGATCGAGCCATCTGACGGTCCCGCCGGGGAGGACCAGGCCGACCTGGATCTCACTCCCGCCACTCCCGCCACTCCCGCCACTCCCGGCGACGCTCGCGGCTACCGGCACGGTGCGCCGTGCGCTCACGGGGATGCGCACCGAGGTCACGTCCACCGGCTCCCCGAAGCTCCACCGGGCGATCCGGCCCGGAGCCAGGTTCCGGGACCCGGCCGCCGGATCGGGGGGGTCGGTCGCGCCCGACTGGCCCGGGCTCCGCTCGGACGCGTTGGTCACGAGGTACTGGGGAACCGTGAGCAACGCTCCCGGATCGAGCTGGTCGAGCGCTCCATCACCGACGGCAGCCACGGAGAGCACGTCCTGCCCGTGACCGGTGACACCGTGTGCCCCCGTCGCCCTCGCATAGGCGCCGTTCACGATGGAGCTGTACCCCTGGATGGACCAACCGCCCACGACCACGTTGGCATCGGGAGCGCCCACCGCCCGCAGCTGGATTCCTCCGAAGAGCCCTGGGTCGTAGACGGCGAAACGGCCGGGGATGCCGAGGTCGGCAGCGGGGACGGCGGTACCCGGCGGATCGGCGGCAGCGGCAGCCACGCTCGCCACCGTGGCTGGTGGCCCGGCACGGCCCGGTCCCGGCGCCACCTGCAGCAACGAGGTGACGGCGAACGACACGAGGTCGACGGCCACCAGGCCGGTGACGAGCAGGCCCCTCCGGCGGCGGCTTACCCGCGGACCCCCCACCACCAGGAGCGCAGCCGACAGGCCGAGCACCACCGTGGGGAGGAACCACGGACGCAGGCTCCCGTCCTGGTTCGCGAGCGCCCTGCTCACCCCCAGCCACCTGAGCATCCCCGCACCCCAGGCGATCGACACCACACCGGTTGCCGCCACGGCCACCGCCGGCACGACCCCGAACCACTGCTCGCGCCGTGAGACGGCGACCCCGGCCCCTACGGACCGGCGCTCGGCCAGCCAGTGGTCGAGCCAGAACGCGAGCAGCACCGCCAGCGCCAGGTCGGTCACGAGGATGTTGCGGTTCTGGAGACGCTGGGACCCGAACAACGGGATGCGGATCAGCAGGTGCCACGCCGGAGTGTTCCCGCCGAGGGCGAGCACGATGCCGACGGCGGCCACGCCTTCCCACACCAGCCACTCGGGCACGCCCCGATGTCGTCGCAGCTGGGCGAGAAGCGCGGCGGCCGCCACCCAGGGCAGCACTCCCACGTAGGCGGTGACCTCGGTCAGGTTGTAATTGCCCAGGAAGGTCGGCGCCCCGAACGACCCGGAGCCCCCGAGCAGGTTGGGCTCGAAGAGCACCAGGAGCCAGCCAAGCGGGTAGGAGCCGTTGTCGTACAGCGAGAACGTCGTGGTGGCCCGCTGTGAGTCGGCCACGGCGTGAAGACCCGGGACCAGCTGCACCGCCCCGAGCGCCCCGGCCATCACCACGGCGATGGCGGTCCAGGCGAACAGCGACCGTCGCCCGGGCGACCGGGCCAACTGCCACAGGGTGTAGGGCCCGGTGACGAACAGTGCGACGTCGATCGCCCTCGGCTCCCCGGCCAGCAAGGTCATGGCCGACGCGAGCACGAGCAGCGCGCACCACCGGGCACGGGAGCGGGTCTCGGTCACCGCCGACAGGCGGAGCACGGCGAGCAGCTGCACCGGGATCCAGCTGGCACCGGCGACCAGTCCGAAGTGCACCACCTGGGCATCCATGGCGCCGGCGAAGGCGAACGAGACGGCGCCGAGGGCTGCCGGGAGTGGCCCGAGCCGGTTGGCCCGCAGGAAGGCGTAGAGCCCGAGCCCCGCCACCCACGACGTGGCCAGCAGGTTGACCGTCCAGGCACCCACGGCGGGGAGGACGGCGAAGACCCACGTGAACGGGTAGGCGGCGCCCGCGTTCCACCCGGCCAGCAGTGGCGTCCCACTCCAGATGGCCGGGTCGTAGATGGGCAGGTGGCCCGACCGGAGCTGGTGGCCCACGAGCACGCGCAGGGGGAAGTTCTGGGTGGCGTCGTCGCCGGGCCACACCGGATGGCCCAGCGCGGCCGGGAGGGCGTAGGCCGCCAGCGGGAGACAGACGAGCACAGCCAGCGCCACGACGTCACCGGACCGCCACCGCCCCAGGAACCCGCGGCCGGGGGCCGCCCGCCGGTCGACGGAGCGTGTCCCCGCCTGTGCGTCGTCGCCCCTCGCCGACCCGGTGCGGGGCGCGGGGACCCTCGGGCGTGCCGGAGAGACCACGGCCGCCATCTTGGAACGCGATCCTTGGGATCTCATTGGAGAAACGGCGCACGGTCCGGGCCGGCGGTGGGCCATCTCGTTATAATCACCTTTACGTAAACGGAAAGGGGTACGACCGTGCCGAACGTTGATCCCCCCCGGAGGGCTCCCGAAGGGCGCCGACACGGCGAGAACTACAAGTGGGTCGCCCTGGCCAACACCACCCTCGGCATCATCATGGCCACCATCGACTCGTCGATCATGCTCATCGCCATGCCCGACATCTTCCGGGGCATCCACCTGGACCCGCTGAAGCCGGGGAACAGCTTCTACCTCCTGTGGATGATCCTCAGCTTCCTCATCGTGAGCAGCGTCCTCGTGGTGAGCCTGGGCCGCCTCGGCGACATGTACGGGCGGGTGAAGATGTACAACCTGGGCTTCGCCGTCTACACGGTGGCGTCGATCCTGCTCACCATCGACTGGATGACGGGGGCGTCGGGTGCGCTGTACCTGGTCTTGATGCGGATCGTCCAGGGCGTCGGTGCCGCCTTCATCATCGCCAACTCGGCGGCGATCCTGACCGACGCCTTCCCCGAGAACCAGCGCGGCCTCGCGCTCGGGATCAACAACGTGGCCGGGATCAGCGGATCGTTCATCGGCCTCGTCCTGGGCGGCGTCCTCGGCCCGATCGACTGGCGCTTCGTGTTCCTGGTCTCCGTGCCCTTCGGCATCGCCGGCACGCTCTGGGCCTACTTCATGCTGGAGGACCGCGGCATCCGGAGGAAGGCGCGCATCGACTGGGTGGGGAACATCACCTTCGCCGTCGGCCTCGTCCTCGTCATGATCGGGATCACCTACGGCATCGAGCCCCACGGCCACAGCACCATGGGGTGGACAGGGCCGGCGGTGCTCGCCGAGCTCTCCACCGGCGTCGCCCTGCTGATCGCCTTCCTCGTGATCGAGACCAAGGTGGCCGAGCCCATGTTCCGGCTCCCGCTGTTCCGCATCAGGGCCTTCACCGCCGGAGTGGGGTCGAGCTTCCTTTCGGCCGTGGCCCGGGGCGGCCTGATGTTCATGCTGATCATCTGGCTCCAGGGCATCTGGCTCCCCCAGCACGGCTACAGCTTCACCGACACGCCCCTGTGGGCCGGGATCTACATGCTGCCGCTCACCGGGGGCTTCCTGCTGGCCGGGCCGATCTCGGGCATCCTGTCGGACAAGTTCGGCTCGCGTCCGTTCGCCACCGGCGGGATGATCGGGAGCGCCGTGGGCTTCGTCCTCCTGGAGCTGCTGCCGATCGACTTCTCCTACGTCGTCTTCGCCCTGATCCTGCTCCTGATGGGCCTGTCCATGGGCGCGTTCGCGTCGCCCAACCGGGCCGGGGTCATGAACAGCCTCCCCCCCGGCGACCGGGGGGCGGGCGCGGGGATGAACGGCACGTTCCAAAACAGCGCCCAGGTGCTCTCGATCGGGATCTTCTTCACGTTGGTGATCCTCGGGCTTGCCGCCAGCCTCCCGAAGAACCTCGTGCGCGGGCTGACCAGGCAGGGCGTCCCCGCCGCGGTGGCGACCCACATCGCCCACCTGCCGCCGGTCTCGGTCCTGTTCTCCGCCTTCCTCGGCTACAACCCGATGCAAGAGCTCCTCGGCAACCAGGTCCTCTCCAAGCTGCCCAGTTCCCACCAGGCCACGCTGATCGGCCGGAGCTTCTTCCCCCACCTCATCGAGGTCCCGTTCAAGTCAGGGCTGCACGAGGCCTTCACCTTCGCCATCATCGCCTGCCTGGTGGCGGCAGCGGCGTCGTTCTCCCGGGGAAAGCGGTACGTCTACCGCGAGGCGGACGGTTCGGGCGGCACCCCGGCCGCCGCCCACGCGGCGCAACCGGGCACCCCGACGGGAAGCGACGACGGGCGACCCGCTCCCGTCCTGTCGGGGACCGGGGAGGCCTTCCTCACCGCCACCGGCCACGGACCGGTCACACCCGCCATCGAGACCGCAGGGGACGGCAGCTCCCTGAGCGCGCCGCGCCCCGGCGCCGGCCCGGGGGCCACCCATACCACGTCCCCCCTGGCGGAGGTGCCGCTACCGCTGCCGCTGGGGGACACGGGGCCGGCCCCCTCGGCGGGAGGTGGGGCCGGATGACGAACGCCGCCGGGACCGAGCCGGGCGCCGCAGGTTCGCCGGCGGCAGCTCGCCCGGGGCCGACCACCTCGACGGCGCCGACCACCCCGACGGCGCCGACCACCGGGCAGCATGGCGAGCCGGAGGAGCGGCCGCTCCGGATCGGGGAGGTCGCCCGGCAGACGGGGTTGACGACACGGACGATCCGCTACTACGAGGAGATGGGCCTGCTCCGGCCGAGTAGCCACCGTGACAGCGGGGAGCGCCTCTACAGCGGCGCCGACGTCGACCGGCTCTCCTACATCAAGCAGTTCCAGGAGTTCATGGGGTTCTCCCTGGCCGAGATCCGTTCGGTGCTCGATGCCGACGACATGTTGGAAGAGGTTCGCACCGCGTACCGTTCCGGGAAGGTCACCGACGAGCGCCGGGCCCTCCTCCGGGCCGCCCTGGAGGCCAACGATCGCCTGCTCGCCCGTCTCGACGAACGTGCCGCCCGCGTGGCCGAGTTCCGTGAGAAGCGTCTCGCCAAAGGGGAGCGCATCCGCACCCGGCTGGCCGAGCTCGACGCGCCGTGACGCCGCCGGTTCGACGTGGCCCGCGC
>JAKADK010000107.1 GCA_021820665.1 Actinomycetes bacterium
CGTCCAGCTCCTCGGCGGCTTCGGCTACACGAAGGACTTCCCGGTCGAGCGGTTCATGCGGGATGCCAAGATCACCCAGATCTACGAGGGCACCAACCAGGTCCAGCGGGTGGTGATCGCCAGAGCGCTGTTGGGATAGGATTTTTGGTGTAGCGGTTAGGTCCGGAACGGCGAATATAGCCTCCGTATCCCTACTTTATCCCTACTGGGCTAGTCTGGCACCCGTGGCTACCATCCGACAGCGCTCTCCGGGCGTCTGGGAAGTGCGTGCCTTCACCGGCCGCGACGCCCAGGGCCGCCCCACCCAGGTGAGCCGGACCGTCCGGGGCGGGAAGCGTGAGGCGGAGCGGGTGGCCGCCGAACTGACGCTGCGGCGGGGGAGCGAGGCGGGCAAGGTCACCGTCTCCGAGCTCCTCGACCTGTGGATGGAGCAGAACACGCCTACCTGGTCGCCATCGACGCTGGCGAACCACAAGAGCCGGTTGGTCCAGCTGAAGGCCGATCCCATCGCCAAGGTCCGCCTGGCCCGGCTGTCTGCGGTGGATGTCGACCGGTGGCACGCCCGGCTGGCCCGCAACGGCGTCGGCGACGGTTCGATCCGTAATCAGCACCAGGCCCTCCGGGCTGCCGTCACCCAGGCCGTCCGATGGGGCTGGGTCACCACCAACGTGGTGGCCGTGGCCCAGCTGGGCAAACGGAAGCAGGTGCCCCGAGGGGCGCTCGGCGAGGACGAGGTCCGGAAGGTCCTGGCCGCCGCCGAGGAGCTGGCCGACTCCCTCCTGATCGAGCCGGCTGCTCCCATCGCCCTTCGCCTGGCCGCCATCACCGGTGCCCGCCGGTCGGAGCTGGCCGCATTGCAGTGGGCCGACCTCGACGGCGATCGCCTCACCATCGACTCGAGCATGGCCATCATCCGCCACGGCAATCCTGAGGAAAGGAAGACCCCGACCCTCCGGGACGATCCGACCAAGACGGCCAATCTCCGGACCGTCACCCTGGACGCCACCACGGTCGAAGCGCTGCAGCGCCTGCGGCGGTATCACCAGGACCTTGGCCCCTGGATCCTGGCCGTGGGGGAGCGGCCGGTGAATCCGGAGCGCATCGGGGCGTGGTGGCGCCGGGCTCGGGACCGGGCCGGTGTGGACGGCCGATGGCGGCTCCACGATCTGCGCCACTGGTCGGCCACCACGTCGATCTCCCGGGGGCATGACATCCGGACCGTGGCCAACCGGCTCGGTCACGCCAATCCCGCCATGACTCTCCGGGTGTACGCCCATGCCGTGGAGTCCGCCGACGGCCCGGTGGCCACCATGCTGGGCCAGATACTCGATGAGCAGGAGCCGGACGACGCTCCCGTGCTCGCCGTCATCGAACCGGCCGGGTCGGTCACGTAGTCGGGCCCTCGCCCGGTTCCGGCGCGCCGCGGCCGTCAGCGGATCGCGGTGCCCAGCAGCTCCTCCATCGCCACCCGCGGGATGACGATCCGGCGGCCCAACCGGATGGCCGGGAGCTCTCCCCTGGCCACCAGCTCGTAGGCGAGTCCCCGCGAGATGTTCAGCAGGTAGGCCGCCTCGTCGACGGTCAGGGCGAGCCGGTCTGTCGGGTCCGGATTCGGTGCGTTCTCCTCGTCGGCGTAGTGCCGGAGACGGATGGGTTCCATGATTCTCCTCAAGCAGGCTGTCGCGGAATCGCTTCGGGGATTGCATAGTCATGCATCCGGCTGATCTGGAGGGTCGCTGTGAAGTGACAAGTCGGAGGGGAACAAGGACACGGGGAAGGCAGCAACCGACGCTCGGCCGTTGGGGTGCTTCGCAAGGACGGGCTACGACACGACCTGAAGGTTAGGTGAACCGGCGATGGTGCGTCCCGGTGCTTCCCCGTGTTGCCCAGGTGGGTCTAGGTGGCGCCGAACACCACGGATGGATTGTGGTGGAAGATCTTCAAGAGGTTATGTGCGGCGAAGATGAGGCCTGCCTCGCTGTCTGCAGCGGAGAGGCCGCGACGGACGAACCGTCGAAAGCCACGGTTCTCCTTCGCGTCACCGAAAACCGGCTCGACGGTGTAAGAGCGCGTCGCGTACGCCTCGCCACCCTCCTTGGTTCGCAGGCGGTGCTCCATTGCCTCCAGGGTCGTCGCGTTCGCAGGTGGGGGCCCGACGGTGTTCCCGAGCTCTCGTGCCGCCTTGCGCTGCTTCCAGTCCTTGGTCGTAGCGATCAGGCGGTCAGGACCAGAGGAGGTCGCGTTGTCCTCGGACCAGTAGCCCGCGTCGGCGAGCACGAGGCCAACGTTCTCCTTGATGCCTGCGGCCTTCGCCGTCTCTTTGGTCGCTTCGATCATCGGGACGAGCTGGTTTTGATCGTTGTGGTCCTGAGTGGCCGAGTAGGCGATCACGACCTGGTCCTCGTTCACCGCAGCCTGGACGTTGTAGCCCTGTACCCAACCGGACTTGGTGTTCATGATCCGGCTGTCGGGATCGGTGACGTTCGCTTCGAACTTCTCTGCCGGAGCAGCCTCTGCCGCCTTCTTCGCCTCTGCAAGGCGCTCCTTTGCGCGGCCGACTCCACGGACGAGATCTGCCCGCTCGGGGTGGGACGCCGCCTTGACCTTCGAGGCAGTGAGGTCCGCTTCGGCACGGAGAAGAGCCGCGTGGGGATCGGAGGGCTTCCGGCCGGGTATCTTGCGCCCGGCGGACGCCTCTGTAGCTGCCTTCTCGGACGCCTCGGCCTGCTTCGCACGGGCGGCCTTCTCCTCGCCTTCCACCTCCTCGAGCGCGCCCTGAAGGCGGGCGAGGCGGCTGGAGCGCCGGCGAAGCGGGGCCGGGAGCGTGACGGGATCGAACAGTTGGCCCTCGGCGTCCTCAGCTGTATCGGTCTCGGCCGCCTCGGCGAGGATCTTGTCGATCTCGGCGCGAATCCAGGTCGCCTTGCGGTTCTTGTCGAGAGCGGCATCAGCGCCGATCTTGGTCCCGTCGATCGCGATCCGACCGAGGCTCGCCATCCCTGCCGCGGCGCACAGCCGGAGCACGTCGACAAAGACTCCCTTGATCGCCTGCTCGTGGTCGGCACGGAACCGTGCGATCGTGCCGTGGTCAGGGGTCTTGTTGGCAGCGATCACCTTGAAGGCGAGGTCGGTTCGACACGCCCGCTCGATCGCCCGGCTCGAGCGCATCCCGGTGCAATACGCGTAGAGCAAGAGCGCGAGCATCACGTCGGGATGGTAAGCGCGGCGTCCCGCACCATCGTTTGGATGGCCGTCGTGGAAGGCCGACGTGTCGATCAGCCCTACTGCGTCGATTACGAAGAAGGCTAGATCATCCTCTTCCAGCCAGTCCAACATACTTGGAGGCAAGAGGAACAGCTGGTCCCGGTCACAGTCGATATAGCTGTAAGCCACGCTGTGAAGCTTAGCACATACATTACCTAATAGGGACTAATGGGGGCCGTATATTGCCAGTCATCTAACCGTCCAATAGTGGAGCTCCTATGCATCGATATCCATGGTCACGCATAGGCATGCAGCAATCGGACCATTTCGCGACAGCCTGCAAGGCTCGGTCATTGCGACGGTGTCCATACTCCGGATCGACGTCACCCTGAACGTCATCCTCACGGTGCCGACCGCGGGATCGAACGTCACCTTTCCCAGTGAGAGTCCCTTCCCGCCGTCACCCCCGTCGATCAGCCGCGTCACCTCCGTCACCGACAACGTCACCCTCGTCGATGAACCACGTCACCCTCCCGTTGGCAACGTCACCCTCCCGTTGGCAACGTCATCGTCTGCTGGCCCAGATCCGGTGTCGGGGCGACCGCGTGCCGGGTGAGCTCCTCCGAGAGGCCGGCCTCAGGCCCCAGTCCTCACCCTTTCGCACCCGAGCTGCGGTCAGAACCGTGCCACCGGTGACCGTGAGCTCTCCACCTGTTTAGAGCGGTCTGGCCACCGATCGGGTCCTCATGGTCTCGGCAGTAGCTCAAACTCGGCTCAAACCTCGAGTCCCTGCCACCTGCCTTCCGCCGCCCAGCGTTGGGCGAGCTGTCGGTACCATGGGGGGGACGTACCGGCGGCAGCGGTTGTCGCATGGCTCGCCATCCACCGGTCGAGGATCGCATGGCAGCCCACGTTGACAGCCATCAGCCCGGTCGAGATCGAGTACGCCCGCGACTGGATCCGAGTGGGCCTCCGTCAGGAGCGGCCACGTGCGTCGATCCGCCGGAGCGAAGGGGCAGCCACACCGGGCACCGAGCCGTCCATGAGCGCCGTCCAGTCGCACAAGAGTCGGATCCGCCAGAGCTGGCCGGCCAAGTCCACACAGTTGCATCTGAAGATGACACCCTCCCGCCTGGGGCGGGAGGCAACCCCACTCGTCGTGACGTTTCCCTGTTCGGCAGGCACAACCCGTCAAAGGTGACGTTGAAGGTGACGTCGATGGTCACCATGGGGCCATGGAGCGCTCTTCCCGCACCTCTCCGCGGACCGCCCGGTGCTCTCCATCCGGAGATTCCGTTTCGGTACATCCAGTCCGGCGTTTCCGTACAAGCTGATCGACCGTGACCGGCGCTCCGAGTTCGGCCGTTGAGCCGTGGGTTGGCCGGCGGTTCGCTCGTTCATCCGAGAACGTCGGGTCACGGTGAAGAGCTCGCTGTCACCGAGCGGATCATCGGTCGCTACTGCGCATCCGTCACCCCCACAGAGGCCATCTCTGCCGGCACGTGGTACGGGGGATCCAGCCCGGCGGCCCTGGCGATCCTGCCCGCCAGCGCCTCGACGTGATCGAGGATCGCGCCAGGAGCCTGATCGAGGTCGAGGGTGTGGGCGACGATCCGGACACCGGCGTGGCGGACGGTCCACTCCTGGGCCACTTCGTTGCCGTGGGCGTAGACGAGGTGGGCGTCGCCGAGACGGTACGCGGTGGCGTACGCAAGGGCCTGGTAGACGTCGGCCTGAGGAAATCCGGCGGGCTTCTCGGCCTTGTACTTGGCGTCGACCACCGCGACCGGACATCCGCCGATCCGCCAGACGAGGTCGGGCCGGATGTCGATCGTTGCCTGATCGTCGAGGGTGTACCGGTCCTGAGCCTGGCAGCGCCCTTGCCGACGTTCGAGCGCGGCACCGAGGGTCCGGGCCACGAAGTTCTCGAAGACCTGGTGAAGATCGATGAGGAACCCGTCGAGGCGGAACCGGCCTGGCTCCTGGTCGACCGAACCTCCGGAGAGGATGAGCCCGGCCAGCCACAAGGCGTCGTGGTACCGGGCATTGAGCCTGGTCGGACGCCACGACGGAAGGGGTACCCGGAGTGGGACGTCGCTCACATCCACGAGCAAACCGCGCACGCGACGGAGCCGGGCCCGGACCGCACCGCCGATCCCATCGAGGAGCAACAGCCGGGAGGCCGCGGCCTTGAGGATCTGGTTCTCGGAGATGTCGGCCAGGAAGTCGTCGTAGCGGATGAGCAGTGGCACGGGTAGCCCGAAGCGTTGCCGGAGTTGGTCCCCCGTGCGCAGCCGGCCCCGCAGCACCGCCTCGCTTCCATCGACCTCCCGGTAGCCCTGTAGAAGACCGCCTCGCAGGGATCGCTCCGTATGAGCGCAGAACGCCTCGGCGAGGGCAGGAACCAGGTCCTCCGTCTCGTCGAGGTTCACCGGTCCGGGAGCCTGGAAGACCGCCCGGGTTGCCCACCCGAGGAGCCAGAACAGCCGGGCGATAGTGACTTTGGGATTGACCCAGATGGTCAGCTCCCCGATGCGGACGACTCCGACCTTCCGTCCGGCCCGGAGCTCCCACCGCCTCGAACCCAGCGGGGTGGCCACGACGACGCCGGTGGCGACCAGCCGCTCGGCGACGCCCTCTTCCAACAACTCCATGATGGGCGGTCCGCCTTCACGGAGGTGCAGTTCGCTCACGACTCCCCGGTGTCCAGAGCAGCTACCGGCGCCACCGATGTCACCGGCGCAGTGGTGACCGGGTCACCTTCCTGGGCGCCCTGGGCCGTCTGGGTGACTGGTTCGCTCGGTGGGGAGGGTATCGCCGAGGCTGCCAGCATCGAGTCGAGGGCGAACCGGCTGGCCACCGACTCCCACTGGCCGTAGAAGTGCTCCTCGAGCAGCGGCGAGATGTCAGCGATCCAGATCCGGCGCAGCCGCTCAACGGAGAAGGCGTCGGTCTCGGTGGAGCGCATGAAGTACGAAGGTCCGACCTGGAAGTCCGGGTCGTCGATCCGCCGGTTGAGCTCCTCCAGCAGGTCTGCAGCGACGAGAGGGAGCCCGTGACGCTCGGACCAGCGCCGGAGGAGAGATCGAGTCGGCTCCGCACGCGGGTCGAGAGCGACGAACGCGAAACGGCGGCGCATAGCCGAGTCGATGAGGGCAATGGAGCGATCGGCGGTGTTCATGGTGCCGATCAGGTAGATATTCGGCGGCAGGGTGAACGGCTCGTCGCCTGCCGAGTAGAGCAGCTCGACCGCCTCGTCGCGGTACTCGAGGAGGAAGTAGAGCTCCCCGAACACCTTGGCCAGGTTGGCTCGGTTGATCTCGTCGATGATCAGCACGAAGGACTGGTCCCGATGCTCGGCTGCGCGCATGACGAGCTGGCGAAGTGGCCCGGGCCGGAGGTCGAAGCCGATCGTGCCGTTCTCGCCGGTGATCGGCCGGTAGCCCTCGAAGAAGTCCTCGTAGGTGTAGGAGGGGTGGAACTGGACGAGCTTGACCTGCTCGGGGCCGACCAGGTCGTTGGCGAGCCTCCTGGCCAAGAACGTCTTGCCTGTTCCCGGCGGTCCGTAGAGGATGACCTGCTTGCGCTCGTCGAGCAGATCCCGCAGATCTGCCAGCCAGGACGACTCCACCAGCAGGTCATCGGCCAGCGTCGAGCTGAGCTGTGGCAGAACGGCCCGTCCCGTGACGAGCACGCCGGGCTCGTCGTCGGCACCGTCGCCCGCCGGTGCCGTGAGCGCGTCGATCAGGTCGAGCTCAGCGGTGAGGTCGACCACCGTGGCGCCCGACGCCAGCTTGGCGGGCAGCGGTGCGGGTAGGTCGGCAAAGTCGATGGGGGTGTCGCTGTTGCGCCACTCCACGGTGCGGCGCAGGTTGCTCCGCCCATCCTCCGACTTCTGCCAGGTCCAGCCGCCCGTGACGTCGCCGATGTAGATCCGCTCGTCGCTCGTAGTGACCACCGTGTCGCCGGGGGTCATCTTCGTCACGAAGGCCAGGATCTCGTCCACCTTGGCCTTGCGCTCCTGGTATTTGAGGTGGTCGTAGTCCTCGCGAGCGACTGCGGCGAGCTCGCTGACGGTGATCTCCTTGCTGATCTCACGGAGTTGGGACGCCGGCACGCTGATCCATCCCTCCTCCAGCCACATGGTCACGATGCTGGCCCCCCGGACCGACGATCCCCGAACCAACCAGGCCCTGCGCTGCTCGGCCTTCCGGGCCTCGTCCCACGCTTGGTACCTACGGAGTGCCTCCGTCTGTAACGCGGCTGGGTCCGCAAACTGCATGAGCGCCCGGCGTCCTTCGTCGGTGATCCACCAGTTGCCCCGGTCCTTGGTGATCCAGTTGGCTTTGACGAGGTTGGTGGTCTGCCAGTACAGGCCGTTGATCCATCGAGGCATGCCGTTAGTCACCGTGACGAGCTCGTCGCCTTCGGGTGGGAACTGGCGACGCACGTGGTCCAACACGTCGTCCTTGCTTGTCGGACTACCGGTCGTGGCCAGAAAAGTCAGCACCTCTCGAAGCCGCGGCGCGTTTCGTTCGTAGACGGAGGTCATGACAAGTGCTCCTTGTGCCGGCGGCCGTGGCCCGGTGGTGGGTCGAGCGTGGATACGAACGGCTCACCGGAGGCGATCGACTCGGCGATGCGGTCGTAGGCATCGAGCACGCGTGGAGCCAGGTCAGGGTCCTTGCGGTTGGCGATCGGAAAGGTGGAGAGGATGTACTCGGCATCGTCCCGGTCGATGCCGTAGAGGTGGAAGAACGCTCCGTCCAACTCCGCCCGTAGCATCGCTCGGCGTTCG
>JAKADK010000108.1 GCA_021820665.1 Actinomycetes bacterium
GGGCCCCACGGATGTCGCGGATGACCACGCGGTCGAGGTCGGGATCGCCCAGCGAGCCCATCGGCTCGTGATCGGGGCGGACGACGAGCTTGGCTCCCAGCGGAGGGAGGGGCCTGCCGCTTTCCGCCACGCTGCTCGCCCCACCGTCCGCCCCACCGCTCGCCGCCCCGTCGGCCCCGCCGCCCGTCGCGGGTGCCAGCTCGATCACGGTGGCCAGGGCCACCGGGCTCTCGGCGCGCAGGCAGTCCCGCACCACCGCCAGCGGACCGTTCACGGGTCGAGCGGTTCCACGAAGATCCGGATGGTGCCCCCGCAGGTCAGCCCGACGGCGAACGCCTCCTCGTCCGAGTAGCCGAACGTGCACAGGCGGGGTTCCCCTCGTGCCAGGACGTCGAGCGCCTCGGCCACGACGGCCCCCTCGACGCACCCGCCGGAGACCGATCCGGCCACCTCTCCCTGGTCGTTCACCGCCATCGCCGCACCCGGGCCCCGTGGTCCCGAACCGATCACGTCGACCACCCGGGCCAGGGCAACCCGGTGGCCGGCGCCCTGCCACCGTTCGATGTCGTCGAGCACATCCTTCACGACCCACCCCCCTTTCGGTGTCCGGCTCCGGTGGGACACGGACTCCTTTCCACCCTATCCAGTGCCCGCCGATCATCGGCTCCCGGCCCCCGGTTGGCGGTGGGAACGGTGCCGCGGCGTCAATGCCCTCCCGCTAGGGTGGGCCCTCGAGCGCCTGCGAACGTCGAAACGTCGAAGGGGGAGGAGCGCCGATGGTCCTGGTCTCTGTCGAGGTCAACGGTTCCAGCTACCAGCACGAGGTCGAGCCGAGGACGCTGCTCGTGCAGTACCTCCGGGAGACCCTCGGGCTCACCGGGACGAACATCGGGTGCGACACCAGCTCGTGCGGCGCGTGCACCGTGCTGCTCGACGGGGAGTCGGTGAAGTCCTGCACGCTGCTGGCGGTCCAGGCGGACGGCGCAGCGATCGTGACCATCGAGGGCCTGAGTGGCCCGGACGGCGCGCTCCACCCGGTACAGCAGGCGTTCCACGAGCATCATGCCCTGCAGTGTGGTTACTGCACGCCGGGAATGGTCATGGCGGCGGTCTCGCTTCTGGCCGAGGAGGGCCAGCTCGACGAGCGGGGGGTCCGGGAAGGCCTGGAGGGGAACCTCTGCCGGTGCACCGGCTACCACAACATCGTGCGCGCCGTGCTGGCGTGCGCCGGTGATCGTGCCCCAGCGGGAGCAGTCGACGCAGTCGGCGCAGTCGGAGCCGCGGGAGGAGCAGTCGGCGCAGTCGGAGCCGCGGGAGGCACGGGAGCAGTGGCCTCGTGATCCCCGCTGCGTTCGAGTACGCCCGGGCGGAGTCGACGGAAGAGGCCATCGCCCTGCTTGTCGAGCACGGCGACGAAGCCAAGTTGATCGCCGGCGGCCACTCCCTCCTCCCCCTGATGAAGCTGCGGCTCGCCACTCCCGCCGTGCTCGTCGACATCGGCAGGGTTCCGGGTCTGTCGTACATCGAGGAGCGCGGTGACGAGATCGCCATCGGCGCGCTGGCCCGCCACCACGACCTGGAGACGTCGGCGGTGCTGAAGGAGCAGGTTCCCCTGCTCGCCGCGACCGCGCATCAGGTGGGCGATCCCCAGGTTCGCCACCGGGGCACGCTCGGCGGCACGCTGGCCCACGGCGATCCGGCCTCCGACCTGCCCGCTGCCGTCCTGGCGTTGGGTGGCACGCTCGTGGCCCAGGGGCCCAACGGCCGGCGGGAGATCTCCGCCCTCGAGTTCTTCCGGGGCTTCCTGGAGACCGCGCTCGGGGCCGACGAGGTGCTGGTCGAGGTCCGGGTACCGAAAGCAGCCGGTGCCGGGTGGTCGTTCCAGAAGTTCAACCGCCGAGCCCAGGACTGGGCCATCGTCGGTGTGGCCGCCGTCGTCAACGGCACGACCGGCGTCGCACTGGTCAACATGGGGTCCACTCCCCTCCGGGCCACGGCGGTCGAAGAGGCCGTGCGCAGCGGTGCGTCGGTAGTCGACGCCGCCGCCGCCGCCAGTCACGGGACCGACCCTCCGAGCGACGCCAACGCCTCGTCGGAGTACCGCCGTCACCTGGCCACCGTGCTGGTCCGGCGGGCACTGGAGGAGGCCAGCTCATGACCGTGGGTGCCGGTACGTTCTCGGGAACACCCGTGCGGCGCGTGGAGGACCCCGACCTCCTGCGCGGGGCGGGCACGTTCGTCGACAACCTGAAGATCGACGGCATGCTCTCGCTCGCCTTCGTCCGGTCGCCGATCGCCCACGCCGCCATCCGGTCGGTCGACGTCACGGCGGCTCGGGAGATGCCCGGAGTCGTGGGCGTCTACAGCGCGGCGGACCTGGACCTCCCCGACGCCCCGGCGCTGATGGCGCTGCACCCTGCCGCCATCCGGCCGTCACTGGCCAAGGGGACCGTCAACTTCGTCGGCGATCCGGTCGTCGCCGTCGCCGCCGAGACGCGGGCTGCGGCCATGGACGCCGCCGAGCTGGTGGAGATCGACTACGAGCCGCTCGGCGTCGTCGTGGACATGGAAGAGGCGTTGGACCCGGGCTCGCCCGCTCAGTTCGAGTCGCTGGGCGGCAACGTCGTCATCGGGTTGCGGACCGGCAGTGAGGACCCTCTCGCCGGCGCCGATGTCGTGGTGCGGGGCCGCTTCGAGAACCAGCGGGTCGCCGTGGTGCCCATGGAAGGCAGCGCCATCGTCGTCGACCCCACCGGCACCGATTTCGATCTCACCGTGCACCTCTCCTGCCAGATGCCCCACGTCGCACGGTCGGCGCTGGCCAAGCTGCTCGGCATGGACCCGAAGCGGGTCCGGGTGATCGCGCCCCACGTCGGCGGCGCGTTCGGCGCCAAGCACCTGTCGGCGGAGGGCGTGGTGGCCAGCAAGCTGGCCCTCGAGCTCGGCCGACCCGTGAAGTGGGTGGAGACCCGTTCGGAGAACCTGGTCGCCATGGCCCACGGCCGGGGCCAGGTGCAGTACGTGGAGCTGGGCCTGCGGCGCGACGGCACGTTCGTCGGGATGCGCTGCCGCATGATCGGGGACGCCGGAGGCTACGGAGGCTTCGGCGGGATCCTCGTGCTGGGCCAGACCAAGCTCATGGCCCAAGGCGTGTACCACATCCCCGCCATCGCCTTCGATGTGGCCATCGTCACCACCAACACGACGCCCATGGGCGCGTACCGCGGCGCCGGGCGCCCCGAGGCGGCCGCCTTCGTGGAGCGGATCGTCGACATGGCCGCCGACGAGCTGGGGATGGACCCGGTCGAGCTCCGCCGGAAGAACTTCATCCGACCCGACGAGTTCCCGCTGACCACGGTCATGGGTGCCGACTACGACAGCGGCGACTACGGAGCCGCGCTGGACGAGGTGCTGCGGCTCGCCGACTACGACGCCCTCCGGCGCGAGCAGGACGAGCGACGCCGGCGTGGGGATCGGATGCAGCTGGGGATCGGGGTGTCGACCTACGTCGAAGTGACCGGCGGCGGGGCGGAGTTCTCCGAGGTCGAGGTGCACGAGGACGGGACCATCACGGTCAAGGCCGGCACCTCGGCGCACGGCCAGGGGCACGCCACGGCGTTCTCGCAGATCGCGGCCGATCAGTTCGGCGTGCCGATCGAGCAGATCCGCTACGTGCAGTCCGACACGGCCCTCGTGGCCCGTGGCCGGGGGACGGGGGGCTCCCGGTCCGTCCAGCTGGGCGGGACCGCCGTGCTCCAGACGTCGAAGTTGGTGGTCGAGCGGGCCAAGGAGCTCGTCGCCGAGCTGCTCGAGACGGCGCCGGAAGACGTGGTCGTGACCGGCGACGGCCGGCTGGGCGTGGCCGGCGTCCCCAGCAAGGCCCTCGCATGGGGCGAGGTGGCTCGTGTGGCCGCCGAGCGGGGTGCGCCCCTACTCGTACAGCACGACACGGAGCGGGCCGGCTCGACCTATCCCTTCGGCGCCCACGTCGCCGTCGTCGAAGTGGACATGGAGACCGGACGGGTCGTGCCGATCCGGCATGTCGCGGTGGACGACTGCGGGGTGATCGTCAACCCGATGCTCGTCGACGGTCAGGTGCACGGCGGGCTGGCGTCGGGCATCTCCCAGGCGTTGTGGGAGCAGTTCCTCTACGACGACGACGGCAACCCGATCACGTCCACGCTGGCGGAGTACGCCATGCCCAGCGCCGCGGAGCTGCCGTCGTTCGTGACCGCGCACACCGAGACGCCGTCGCCTCTCAACGACCTCGGGGCCAAGGGCATCGGAGAGTCCGCCACCGTCGGCTCCACCCCCGCCGTCCAGAACGCGGTCGTCGATGCCCTCAGCCACCTCGGCGTGCGGCACATCGACATGCCCTGCACGCCTGAGCGCGTCTGGCGCGCCATCGCCGCCGCGCAGGCGGGCACCCTGCCCGACCCGTGGCGGGAGCCGCGGAGTGAGATGGCGGGGTTTCCCCGGGAGGGTGCCGCGGGCGAGGAGCTCGAGCGCGGGGCCGAGAGCGTCAATCTTTGACGGGCGGCCTGGGCGTCGGGGGCCGGGCTCGGTGAGCGATGCCCGGGAAGGCACCGGTCGGACGCCCGGTGCCCCACCGAAGACGGTCGACGACGTGCGGCGGGCCCTCGAGGACCACGGGTACCTGGCCGACGACGGCCTGGCGACGGCGATCTTCCTGGCCATGGTGCTCCACCGTCCGCTCTTCCTGGAGGGCGAGCCCGGTGGCGGCAAGACCGAGGTGGCCAACGCCCTGTCCCGATGGACCGGCGGGGAGCTGGTCCGGCTCCAGTGCTACGAGGGCATCGACGTGAGCCAGGCCGTCTACGAGTGGGACTTCGCCCGGCAGCTGCTCCATCTCCGGGCCGCCGAGCTCCCGGGCGCGGCGACCGGCGACGGTCCCGAGCCGCGCCGCACCGTGGAGGACGAGCTGTTCTCCGAGCGGTTCCTGGTCCGGCGGCCGCTCCTGCGGGCGATCTCGCCGGCTCCGGGACGCACCGCTCCCCCCGTGCTCATCATCGACGAGGTCGACCGGGCCGACGACGAGTTCGAGGCGTTCCTGCTCGAGGTCCTGGCCGACTACTCGGTGACGGTCCCCGAGTTGGGGACGTTCCGGGCCGCAGAGCCCCCGGTCGTGGTGCTCACCTCGAACCGCACCCGTGACGTGCACGACGCCCTCAAGCGACGATGCCTCTACCACTGGGTCGAGCACCCGAGCTTCGAGCGGGAGGTGGCCATCGTCCGCCTGAAGGCACCCGAGGCGGAGGAGCGGTTGGTGCGCCAGGTCACGGCGGCGGTGCAGGCGATCCGGGGCATGGGCCTCTACAAGGCTCCCGGCGTGGCCGAGACCATCGACTGGGCCCAGGCGTTGGCGGCGTTGGGCAGCACGGAGCTGGACGAGACGGTGGTCGAGCGCACGCTCGGGACCGTCCTCAAGTACCGGGAGGACATCGAGCGAGTGGCGGGTGACGCGCTGTCCGCCGTGGTCGACGAGGCGGTGCGCCATGGCTGACGGTCGTGACCGTTCGGCCGTCGGCAGGTTGGTGGCGTTCGCCCGTCGGCTCCGGCTCGCCGGCCTGGCCGTGCCGGTGGACAGCGTCGTGGCCTACGTGCGTGCCGTCGAGGCCGTCGGCATCGACCGGCGTGACCGGGTCTACTGGGCGGGGCGGGCCACCTTGGTCCACTCCCAGGAGGACGTGGCCGTCTACGACCAGGTCTTCGGCTCGTTCTGGTGGGGCGGCCCCGCGATGCCCGACGCTCCGCCGGCCCCACCGGACCCCTCCCGGCCGGAGAGCCCCGGCGACACCCCGGCGGCGCCCGACGGTGAGCCGGCGAGGCAGCTGGCACCGGTGAGCTACAGCGACGTCGACCAGCTCCGCCACAAGGACTTCGCCGCCTGCACTCCCGAGGAGCTCGAGGAGATTGCCCACCTCCTGCGCGTGAGGCGCGTGCGGGCGATGCAGCGCTCCCGCAGGATGCACCGATCGAGGCGGGTGCGCGGACGCCACGATCCACGCGCCACCATGCGGCGCACCATGCGATCGGGGGGAGAGGTCGTCCGCCTGATGCGCCGGGAGCCGGCGTCGCGCCCGCGCCGGGTGGTCCTGCTGTGCGACGTGAGCGGGTCGATGGAGCCCTACGCCCGTGCGCTGTTGCGCTTTCTCCACGTCGTCGTGGTCGGTCAGGGCCGGGTCGAGGCGTTCGCCGTCGGGACCCGGCTCACCCACCTCACCCGCCAGCTCGGATGGCGCGACCCCGATGCCGCCTTGCGCCACGCCTCGGCCAGCGTGGTGGACTGGTCCGGGGGGACCCGGCTCGGCGAGGGCATCGGCACCTTCAACGATCGGTTCGGCATGCCGGGCATGGCCCGGGGGGCGATCGTGGTGGTCCTCTCCGACGGCCTGGACCGTGGCGACCCGGCCCGCCTGGCCGCGGAGATGGCCCGGCTCCATCGCGCCTCCCACCGGACGATCTGGGTCAACCCGCTCAAGGCGTCGGCCGGCTACGAGCCGCTGGCCCGGGGGATGGCGGCCGCGCTCCCCCACGTCGACCGGTTCGTCGACGGTCACTCGGCGGCGTCGCTCGACGCTCTGGTGTGCATGATCGGAGAGGGCGAGTGGTGACGACCGGCTGCGCCTGCTCCCGGGCGTCCCGATGACGGTCGCCGCCGTCGTCCTGGCCGCCGGCGAAGGCACCCGCTTCGGAGGACCGGGGCACAAGCTGCTGGCCGAGTTCCGGGGCCACCCTCTCGCCTGGTGGGCCCTCACCGCGGCGGCGGGCGCGGCGCTCGACGAGGTAGCGGTGGTCGACGAGGTAGCGGTGGTCGTCGGTGCCGTGGACCTGGGACCGGCCGTGCCGGTGGGGGTCCACGTGATCGAGAACCGGGCATGGGCGACCGGACAGGCGTCGTCGCTGCAGGCGGCGCGGGCGTGGGCGGACGCCCGCGGGCACCAGGCACTGGTGGTGGGACTGGGCGATCAGCCGCTCGTCCCGCCGTCGGCATGGGCGGCGGTGGCGTCGTCGGAGAGCCCGGTGGCGGTCGCCACGTTCGCCGGTCGCCGCCGGCCTCCCGTCCGGCTCGACCGCTCGGTCTGGCCGCTGCTCCCCACGACGGGCGACGAAGGGGCTCGGCTGCTCATGCGCACGCAGCCGGACCTGGTGGAGGAAGTACCCTGCGAGGGGGAGCCCGCCGACATCGACGACGAGGAGGATCTGCTCCGATGGAGCTGAACAACGAGTTTCACGTATCGGTTCCGGTCGATGTCGCCTGGGCGGTGCTCACCGACCTCGAACGGATCGCGCCGTGCATGCCCGGTGCGGAGCTCCAGGAGGTCGAAGGAGACGAGTACCGGGGGATCGTGAAGGTGAAGGTCGGGCCCATCTCCGCCCAGTACAAGGGGACGGCCCGGTTCGTCGAGCAGGACGACGACCAGCACCGGGCGGTGCTGGTGGCCGAAGGGCGTGACTCCCGCGGTCAGGGCAACGCCACCGCCAAGGTGACCGCCACCGCTGTCCCGGACGGCACCGGCACGACCGTCTCTCTCGTCACCGACCTGACCGTGACGGGCAAGGTGGCGCAGTTCGGACGGAGCGTCATGGCCGACGTCAGCGCCAGGATGTTGGGGGAGTTCGCCCGCCGGCTCGAGGCCGACGTGTTGTCGCAGGGCTCCGGACCGGGACCCGACGGACCCGAGCCCGGATCGGCCGCAGGCGCACAAGGGGCTGAAGGCGCGCAGGGTGCGCAAGGGGCCGAAGGCGCACAAGGCGCACAAGGCGCACAAGGGGCGCAAGGCGCACAAGGGGCACAAGGGGCACAAGGGGCACAAGGGGCACAAGGCGCACAAGGGGCGGGTGCGGGACCACGCGACCAGGCGGTACGGACCATCCATTCGGCTCCGGCCGAACCGGTCGATCTGCTCGGCGCCGCCGGG
>JAKADK010000109.1 GCA_021820665.1 Actinomycetes bacterium
GGGCATCCTCGATGACCAGGGTCGGGATCCCCTCCGTTACTTTGCCGGGCGCGGGGTCGCGCCGGACGCCGTGCTCGGCGACGCCGTCGCGCTCGCCGGTGCGGATGTCCCCCACGATCAGGAGCGTGACGGGCCCCATGTCGTCTCCGGGCCGATCCACGTGCGCGGTGCCCTTCCCGGCGATGTGGTGACGGTGGAGATCCTCGACCTCTTGCTCCGCGTGCCCTACGGGATCGTGTCCAACCGGCACGGTCGGGGCGCCCTCCCCGGGGAGCTACCGGCTCGAGGCGAACAGGGGAGCACACCGGCCGTCGTGAGCCGGTTCGCCACGGTGCGCACGTCTGACGGTCCGCCCGTCGCCTGGCTCCACGGCCCGGATGTCTCCCTCCCGTTGCCGCTCCGCCCGTTCCTCGGCCTGGTGGCGGTCGCACCGGCGGGTCCCGCCGCCCACTCGGTGCCACCCGGCCCGCATGGCGGGAACCTCGATGTCCGGCTCCTCGGCAGGGGCAGCCGGCTCCACCTCCCGGTCCAGGTACCGGGTGCCCTGGTCCAAGTGGGCGACCCGCACTTCGCCCAGGGCGACGGAGAGGTGGCGGGAACCGCCCTCGAGGCCCCGCTGCGTGCCGTCATCCGGGTCGACCTGCTGCCCGGTGCGGCCCCGGCCTCCGGCCTCCCCTACGGCGAGACCCCCGACGCCTGGGTGGTCCTCGGACTGCACGAGGACCTGGACGAGGCGGTGAGGATCGCCACCCGGTGCGCGCTCGACGTCGTGGAGCGGGTGACCGGTGCCGACCGGGCCACCGCGTTCGCCTGGCTGAGCGCCGTGGGCGACGTGGGTGTGTCCCAGGTGGTCGACGGCGCGAAAGGCGCCCATCTGGCCATCCCGAAGGACTGGTTGGCACGGGCGGTGCGATCGGGTTCGCCGCCACCCGGCGCCCACCCGTCCGCCCGAGACGCACCACCCGCCACGCCCGACCCGGCCTCCGGCACCGTCCCACCCGGAGCGCGACCGTGATCAAGTACCTCGGTTCGAAACGACGGCTCGTGCCCGTCATCGCCGAGCTGTGCCAGCGGGCCGGCGCTCGGACGGCCCTCGATCTGTTCACCGGGACCACCCGGGTCGCCCAGGCGTTCAAGCAGGCCGGTGTGCTCGTCACGGCCGTCGACACCGCCCGCTACGCCGAGGTGTTCGCCCGGTCCGCCATCGCCACGGACGCCGCCGGCGTCGACGAGGCCGCTCTCCGGCGGATGCTCGCTCACTACAACCGGCTCCCCGGCCGGCCCGGGTACGTCACCGAGACCTTCTGCCGGGCGTCGCGGTTCTTCCAGCCGGCGAACGGCGAGCGCATCGACGCCATCCGCGACGCCCTCGATCGCGATCTGGCCGGGAGCCCGCTGTTCCCCATCGTGCTGACCAGCCTCATCGAGGCGGCAGACCGGGTGGACTCGACGACCGGCGTCCAGATGGCCTACGTGAAGCAGTGGGCCGCCCGGTCGACCAGACCGCTCGAGCTCCGTGTCCCCGTCCTCCTGCCCGGGCCGGGCCGCGCCGTCCGCGGTGACGCCTGCGCGCTGGTGGGCGAGCTCGACCCGGTCGACGTGGCGTACCTCGACCCCCCCTACAACCAGCACCGCTACTACACGAACTACCACATCTGGGAAACCCTGGTGGCGTGGGACGCACCGCCGCACTATGGCGTGGCATGCAAGCGTGCCGACAGCCGGGACGCGGCGACGAAGAGCGTGTTCAACCAGAAGCGGGCCATGCCCGGGGCACTGGAGGCGCTCGTGGCCGGGGTGGCGGCCGACGTCGTGATCGTGTCGTACAACGACGAGTCGTGGGTGCCGCTCGCCGACCTCGTGGCGATGTGCGCGCACCGGGGCGCCGTCCGCGTGCTCGGCTTCGACCAGCGACGGTACGTCGGTGCCCAGATCGGCATCCACGACCCTGCCGGGCGGCGGGTGGGCCAGGTCTCCCACCTGCGGAACACCGAGTACCTGGTGGTGGCCGGGCCTCGGCCGAGGGTGGAGACGATGGTCGCCCCCTACTGGCGGGACCACGGGGTCACCAGGGCGGCGATGGTCGCTCCACAGGGGCGGGTGGTCACCGGGTCCGAGGACGCTGGATCCCTGGTCCGAGGGTCCACGGGAGCCGAGTGACGGTAGCACGGGCCGGAGCACCCCGGAACGGGCGACCTTCCACCGCGGAGCGCCGGTGCCCGCCCCTGGCCGGTTCTCCGGGTGACCACCGGCCCGGCTCGCCGCTGCGTCCGGTCGCCCGTGTGGTCCTCGTCGATCCGGGAGATCGGGTGCTGCTGCTCGCGACCCGAGACCGGTCCGTCGGCGCCGGGGCGGCGCGCCTCTGGCATGTGCCGGGTGGTGGCGTCGAGCCGGGCGAGTCTCTCGCCGACGCCGCTCGCCGGGAGGTCGCCGAGGAGACGGGGGTGGTCGTGGGCGACGTCGGCCCCGTGATCTGGCGGCGGGAGGTGGCCTTCGACTTCGACGGGGTGCACTACGAGGAGGACGAGTCCTACTTCGCGGTCCGGGTCGCGGGGGAGGCGGAGCTCGCCGTCGCGCTCACCGAGCGGGAAGCCCGGGCCGTGGAGGCCTGGGCATGGTGGTCGGCCACCGACCTGGTCCGGCTGGTGGCGAGGGGCGACCGGGTCTACCCCGCCGGGCTCCCCGGCGCGCTGGCGCGATGGATCGCCATGGGTCCGCCGGGGGAGCCGGTGGTCCTCGTCTGAGCCGCCCGCCCGGTCCCCGTCCTCAGGCGTGGGCGAAGGAGATCCGTGGCAGGATCCTCCGGAGCCAGCCTGGGCATGCCCAGGCCGTGACACCGGTCAGGCGCAGGAGCACCGGGAGCAGGATCAGGCGCACCAGCCCGGCGTCCAGGAGGACGGCCACGCCGAGGATGACCCCCATCTCCTTCGGGGGCAGCGGACCGGAGAGCGCGAAGGTGAAGAACACCGCCACCATCACGGCCGCGGCGGAGAAGATCACCCGGCCCGAGTGGGCGAGCCCGTTGACCATGGCATCCCTGGTGTCTCCCGAGCGTTCCCAGTGCTCCTTCGCACTGGACAGGAGGAAGACCGTGTAGTCCATCGAGATGGCGAAGATCATGGCGAAGAAGAAGATCGGGCCCCAGGCGTCGAGGAAGCCCTGGGGGGCGAAGCCGAGGAGCTGGTGGCCGAGGCCGTTCTGGAAGACGAGCCGTCCCACCCCGAAGGCCGCACCGGTGGCGAGCAGGTTGGTGAGCACCCCGATGGCGGCGATCAGAGGTGCCTGGAGGGCGAGGAGCAGCAGCACGAACCCGAACAGGAGGACGAGGCCGATGACCTCTGGCGTCTTGGCGCCGAGCACGGTCTGGAGGTCGACGTTCTCGGCCGGCGCGCCGCCGACGAGGGTTCCCGAGGGGAGCCGTTGCCTGAGCTGCACGATGGCGGTGTCCATGGCGGCGCTGGACGGGTCCATCGTCGGCACGGCGCTCACCATGTCGAGAGGGGCGGAGGTCGAACGCACGGCCGGCATCACCCTGGCGATGTTCGGATCGTGGGTGAGGACCGCGTCGGTCGCCGCCAGATGGGCAGGCGACGTGATGATCTGGAGCTCACCCGGAGCACCGGGGCCGAACGCCTTCGCCACGATGTCGTAGCCGATCCGAGCCGGAGCGCTCGGGGGCACCACGGTGATCGACGGCATCGAGGTGCGTAGCCCGATCACCGGTGACGCGAGGGCGAGGAGCGCGACCAGAGCGATCGCACCGAAGACATAGGGGTGGCGCCACAGGCGCTCGCCCCAACGCGCGAAGCGAGCAGACCGGTGCTCGCCGGCGTGTACCCACGGGAGCGGCAGGGCGTCGACCCGGTCGCCGAGCTTGCCCAGCGCCGCAGGGAGGAGGGTGACCGTAGCCGCCAGAATGAACACGACGGCGGCCATGATGCCCACCGCCATGGACCGGAAGGCCGGCGACGGGACGATCAGCACCGCCGAGAGAGAGACGAGGACGGTGATCCCGGAGAACAGCACGGCCTTGCCGGCGGTGTCCATGGTCTCGGCCACTGACTCGGCCACCGGACGGTGGGCACCGAAGTGTGCGCCCCGGAACCGCACCACCACGAAGAGGGCGTAGTCGATCCCGAGCGCCAGAGCGAACATCAGCGCGAAGTTCATCGCCCAGATGGAGACGGGAGCCAGCCGGGTGAGCAGGTCGAGGAGGCCCGCCGCGCTGAGCAGGCCCACGATGGCGAGCAGGAGCGGCAGGCCGGCGGCGATCAGTGTCCCGAACGCCAGGACGAGGATGGCCAGGGTCACCGGCCACGAGTAGAGCTCGGAGCGGAGCATGGCCGACCGGTTCGCGGCGTTGAAGTCCGACCACAGGACCGAGGCTCCCGTGGCCGTCACCGTGACGCCGTGACCGCTGAGGGAGGCGAGGGGCCCCTGGAGGCTGTCTGCTGCCCGCACCATCGTGTTGGGGCCGGCATTGGCCCCGCCCAGGATGATCCCGGTCCGACCGTTCGGACTGACCGAGACCCCGGGCTGGGGAGGCACGATCTTCCCGATCCGCGGATCAGCGGCCAGGATGTGCTCGGCATGGGCGATGACCGTCCGCACCGCCGGGCTGGTGATGGGCCGGTTGGCCGAGACGACCACCTCGATGGCGGAGCTGGCGTCGCCGCCGAAGTCCTTCCGGGCGAGATGCCGGACGTGTACGGAGGCCGAGCCGCTCGCCTGCCAGCCCGCACCGCTGAGCGCGCTCTCCACGCCGGGGGCGAAGACGGCGAAGACGGCGGCGACGAGGAGCCAGGCCAGGCCGACCCGTCCCCGCCGGACAGCCGCCCACCGGCCCAGTCGTCCGAGCGGACCGGGGCCGCTCCCGCCCCCGCCGGCGGGGCGACTCCCTTCCGGAGCGGCCGCCGTGCTGGTCCGTGCCCGACGTGGTGACGTCTCGGTCAATGACCCTCCCGGCACGTCGGGAGGGTCACTCGGCAGTGAGCCGCCCGATGACGGTGCGGCCGGAACGGTCGGAACTTCGGGAACGGCGGGAGCCGTTGGAGCAGCGGAAGCAGGGGAAGTGTCGGGGGTCGTCGGCAGGGGGGGTGTCGGCATGGCGGGAGAACATACCATACCCCCTAGGGTATATTTGCCCGGAATAATCCTGGGGGGTCGTGGTTGAACCCATTGGCTCGTGCCTGCCAACAACGGCGTCTCGAGCGACTGACCCGGCGGACCTGCCGGACGGAAGGAGCACATGATGGCAACGGTGACGCTGACCAAGGACAACTTCGAGGAGATCGTGTCGGGGAACGGGACGGTGCTCGTCGACTTCTGGGCGTCGTGGTGCGGCCCGTGCCGCATGTTCGGGCCCATCTTCGAGGCGTCGTCGGAACAGCATCCCGATCTCGTCTTCGCCAAGGTCGATACCGAGGCGGAGCAGGAGCTGGCCGGCTCCTTCGGGATCATGTCGATCCCCACGCTCATGGTCTTCCGGGAGCAGGTGCTGCTCTACTCGGAGGCGGGAGCGCTTCCGGCCGACGCCCTCGAGCAACTGATCACCCAGGTCGAGGGGTTGGACATGGCGGCGGTCCACGCCGAGGTCGAGGCGCAGCAGGCCGCGGCGGAGGTCGGGGAGCGGACGACGGCGTAGCGGGGACCGGTCAGCCGGCCCGAAGGACGGCAGTGCCGATGGCGTGTGGCGCAACCGGCGCCACCACCCAGCCCAGGCGGAGATCGAACCGGCGGATGTGCTCGATGTCGAACCCGCTCGCCTCGATCGTCCGGGGCGTGTCACGGTTGCAGTGGCACCCCCCGGCACAGTAGGGCCACACGCGGTCGACGCGGTCCTGGAGACGGGCCCGACGAGGAGAGCCAGCCCGGACGTGCTCGTAGAACCGGAGTGCTCCGCCGGGGCGGAGCACCCGGCGCGCTTCGGCCAGTGCTGCAGCAGGGTCGGTGACCGAGCACAGGACGAGGGAGAACACGACGGCGTCGGCCCAGCCATCCTCGACAGGGAGGGCGTCGGCGCTCCCGTCCATCACGGTGACCGGAACGGGGGCGTGGAGAGCCGCCGCCCTCGAGCGGTCACGGAGGTAGGACTCCGGTTCGACGGCGATCACCTCCGCGACCGTGGCCGGGTAGTGGACGAAGTTCGTGCCGGCTCCCGACCCCACCTCGACGATTCGACCTTCCACTCCCGACAGCAGCTCCTGCCGGTGTTCGGCAGTGCCGGCGGACTCCGCCAATCGGGCCAGCACCGTGTAGAACCGAGCGAACAGCGGATGGTGCACGGTGTCGACCACGGACAGGAACGTAGCGCGTCCGGGTCATGGCGTGTCCCGTTGACGGTATGCCCGGTGGTGGCGTGCCCGGTTGGGCCTCGCGGACGGCGCCGCGATCGCGGTCTCCCCGTCGGGGAGGACCTGGTACCCCTCGGGGTATACAGTCCCTGTACGGTCCGCGAACGCCGGGCGGACGGGTGCCCGGGTTCGGCTCAGGCTCGGGTGCCCGGGGCCAGTCGAGCATCGAACCGCGAGAGCAGCGGCCCTGCGACGAGAGGAGTTTCGATGGATCTTCCTGACGACGTCATCGAGGACGTGTGCAAGCGGCTGCGCCGGGTGGCCGGCCAGGTCCAGGGAGTCGAGCGCATGCTCCACGAGGGGCGGGAGTGCCGGGAGGTCGTCGCCCAGATGTCGGCGGCGACGAAGGCGCTCGAACAGGCCGGTTTCCGGCTGGTCGCCGCTGGTCTCACCTACTGCGTGGAGCATCCCGAGGACGCCGCGGCGGACGGCTACCACCTCGAAGAGGTGCAGAAGATGTTCATGAAGTTGGCGTGAGACCGGAGGTCCCCCCGGGGGCGGCACGCAATGGCCTCCTCGGACGGTTTGCCGAGGGAGTCGCGAGGGAGTCGCGCCAGGTGGGACCGTCGCCTACGCTGCGGCGGTGGACGCCGACGCGCTGATTGCTGCCGCCTGCCCGACCATCAACGAGATCGGTTGGGCCCATTACTTCGCTCCCGAGACCGTGGCCAAGGGCGAAGCCGTTGGCCTCGACGTGTTCCACCTGTACTTCCTCGGGCGCGGTGGCGTCCTGGGGGCAGTCGACGCGTCGCAGGTGTACAGCGCGTTCGGCTACTTCAACCCGGAACTGCTCGCCCGGATGTGGGACGAGGCCAAGGCCATCTCCGATCCGCGGGCAGCGGCCACGCTCTACATGGAATGCTGCGCCGCCGTGGGTCGCTCGCGTCTTGCGGGCATCAACGGTCTGGAGCAGTTCTGCGAGACGGCGGGGGCGATCAACGCGGCAGCGGACCCGACCGGCCTCGCGCTCTATGCCGGCATCGCTGCGCAACCACTGGTCGAGGACGCCCCGGGTCGGGCGATGCAGCTCGTGTCGGTCCTGCGGGAGTTCCGGGGTTGCGAGCCGTTGTCACACCCTCGATCAATGCTTACCAGCAATGAACTTGGCTGAGTGGGCCGAGACCCAACACATCCACCCCCAGACCGCCTATCGCTGATTCCGGGCGGGCAAGCTGCCGGTCCCGGCCCAGCGGGTGGGAGGACCGATGATGGTCGGGGATCTGACCGATGCCGAGCAACACCCACTACCAAGACGGCGATCTACGCACGGGTCTCGTCGGCTGACCAGAAGTCCGATATTGACCGCCAGGTGGCGCGAGTCACTGCCTGGGCTACGTCCAACGGGTACTCGATCGACGTGGTGGTGACCGAGGTCGGGTCCGCTCTCACCGGCAAGCGCCGCAAGTTCCGCTGCCTCCTTCGGAACCCCCAGGTGACCACCGTCATCGTCGAGCACCGGGATCGCTTCGCCAGGT
>JAKADK010000110.1 GCA_021820665.1 Actinomycetes bacterium
CGCCTCCGTCGGGTTCGACCACGGCCCCCTCGACATGTCCACCAGGGTCGGCGAGGAGCGAGCCGACCCTGGCATGGTTGACTGCCGTGGCGCCATAGGCGAGGACGGCGGTGCGGATCACAGACAGCGTCAGGCGAGCGTCGTCCGTGCGCGCGTCCCAGTAGAGGAACCCGCCAACCAGGCGGTCGGTCCGGAGGGCGGGGAAGTGTGACAGGGCCTCGTCCCGGGTGACCCGTTGGTAGCGCCGACCGATCCGAGCCCCTCCGGTCCGGTCGTAGAGCCACAGCGCGGTCCGGTAGAGATGCGGAGCCCACCAGCCGTCGCTGCTGAAGAGGGGAACGAGGAAGGGGAGCGGGGTCACGAGGTGCGGGGCGTTCTGCAGCAGCCGTTGGCGTTCGGCGAGGTTTTCGTAGACCAGGCGGAGCTCTCTCTGCTGGAGGTAGCGGATTCCCCCGTGGACGAGCTTCGAGGACTTGGACGACGTTCCGGAGGAGAAGTCGTCCTTTTCGACAAGGGCAGTCCTCAGCCCACGACTGGCTGCGTCGAGCGCAACCCCGGCGCCGGTGATCCCACCTCCGATCACGAGGACGTCAAACGATCCGTCGGCTAGTCGCTCCAGAGCGTGGGCCCGTTCGAAGTGGACGCGAGCCGCGGAGGAGCCCGGTCCACGTGACGTCGGCATCCTGGCATCCTGGCACATCGCCCCTGGAGATGGAGGTCGAGACCCGGAACGTCCACGCGGTAAAGTGGGCGGCACTGATGCGGGTACCGGAGCTCGACCCGTTCGATCTGTCGTTACACCCTTTGTGGCGGTGCTCCGATGCCCTCGATCACCGTCCTCGTCACAGTCCGAGGTGCTTGGCGATGACCTCGTTCATGATCTCGTTGGCGCCGCCCCCGATCCCGAGGATTCGTGCGTCCCGGTAGTGACGCTCCACTTCGCTGTCGCGCATGTAGCCCATGCCGCCGAAGATCTGGACCGCCTCGTTGACGACCCAGTCGCAGGCGTAGACCGCGGTGTTCTTGGCCATGGACACCTCGGTGACGCAGTCCTCCCCGTCCAGCCAGCGTTGCATCACGGCGCGGGTATAGGTGCGGGCCACGTCGGCCTGTCGGGCCATCTCGGCGAGCTTGTGGCGGATGACCTGGTGCGAGGCGAGCGGCCGGCCGAAGGTCTCACGGTCGCGGGCCCAGCCGATGGCCAGATCGAGTGCCCGCATCGCGGTTGCGTACGCCTGGACGGCGAGGGTGAGCCGTTCGGACTGGAACTGCTGCATGATCTGCACGAAGCCGCTGTTCTCGGCGCCGACCAGGTTGGTCAGGGGGACGTGCACGTCGGTGAACGACAGTTCGGCGGTGTCCGAGCACCGCCAGCCCATCTTGTCGAGACGTCGGGACACCTCGAACCCGGGAGTGTCCTGGTCGATCACGAGCAGGGACACCCCGCTGTGGCCCGGCCCCCCGGTGCGCACTGCGGTGGTGACGAAGTCTGCTCGCACCCCGCTGGTGATGAAGGTCTTCGACCCGTTCACCACGTAGTGGTCCTCGTTCCTCACCGCCCGGGTACGCAAGCCGGCCACATCGGATCCGCCGCCCGGCTCGGTGATGCCGAGTGAGCCGATCAACTTACCGGCCAAGGTCGGTCGAGCGTACCGCTCGATCAGGTCAGCGGAGCCGTTGGCGACGATGTGGGGGAGGGCGATCCCGTGGGTGAACAGCGAAGCGAGGAGGCCGGTTGAACCGCCGCCGGCGAGGATCTCTTCGGCGACGATGGCGGAGTCAATGGCGTTTCCTCCGCTGCCGCCCGCGGTCTCGGGAAACCCGATCCCGAGGATGCCGGCGGCGGCCGTCGCCTGGTGCAGCGAACGCGGCAACTCGCCGGCCTCCTCCCATTCCGTCAGGTGGGGGGCGATCTCTCGCTTGGTGAATTGCTGCACCAGGCGGCGTAGTTGCTGGCGCTCTGGCGTGGACCAGGGATCGAGCGTCACGGCGGCGTCATCCCCAAGCTCGTCGACCATCGCAGTCCCTTCTGGCGGCGCCGGGTCACAGTAGCCCGGTGGTGGTGGTCCCCACCATCGAGCGCCCAGGACGTCAATCCCTGCCTTGCCCTCGAGCGCGCAGCCGCCGTGTCGGGATGCCATGAACCCCGTCGACCAGGACCCAGAGGGGCCAGATCCTCAACACCTATGATCGCTTGTCGATGACTCTTGCCGAGCGCCTGGGCGCGTTTGCCGCAGGGATGCGGCTCGAGGACGTCCCCGAACGCGTCCGCTCCTTCGCCCGCAGCCAAGTGCTCTCCCAACTTGCTGCAGCACGCGCCACCCTCGGGCATCCCCTCGGCCGGCGTCTGGTGGAAGCCTTCGGCAGCCCCCTGCAGCCGGATGCCAAAGCGGCGGCCTGCTGCCTTGGGACGCTCACGCTGGCACTTGACTACGACGACACCCTGTACGCGGGTCACGTGTCGCACTCCACCGTCGGTGTGCCGGTCGCCTACGCCGCGCCTCTTGGTCTGGACGGAAGGCGCCTGCTCGAAGCGGTGCTGGCCGGGAACGAGTGCGCCTCCCGGGTGGTGGCCGGGGCGACGCTCGGATCCTCCCGCGGGCAGACCGCTGCCTACGGCCACCTGGTCGGTGCCACCGTTGCACGTATGCGAGCCCAGAGGGCGTCCCCCGAACAGACCTCGACAGCGCTGGCCCTGGCCTGTTCCCTCCCACCGCACTCCCTGGCGCCTGCGTTCTTCGGGGGCGACAGCAAGGCGCTGACCGCCGCAGTGGGGATCCGGTCCGCTCTGGACGCCTGCGACGGTGCCGCTGCGGGGCTCAGCGGAGCTGCCGACATCCTGGAGCACCCCGGAGGACTGCTCGCTACGTTCGCAGATGTCCCCCTCCCTGATGCGGTCGTGGAGGCCCTGGGGTCACGCTGGCACACCGAGACCCTGTCGATAAAGCTCTACCCGGCATGCGCCTACCTCGACAGCACGCTCGACGCCGCGGTCCAGCTTCACGGTGATATCGAGGTGGCGTTGCGTGACGGGCTCCACGGCGATCCCCGTGGCCCAACCGGCGGCCAGGGCCTGACCGATGGCCAGGCCCTCCTCGGGTCGGTGGCCGGAGCCGTCGAGGAGGTTGCCGTACGGTGCTCGTTGTTCACCTTCGGGATGGACATCCAGAGCCGCAGCTACGTCCGCGGGTCCGCGTCCCCGCCCAGCGCGCTGCAGTTCTCCGTGCCTTACCCCGTCGCCGTGGCCCTGCTCACCGGCGCGTTCACCCCTGCCGACCTGGCGGCGCCGCGGCTCGACGACCGCGTGGTGTGGGAGCTCGCTGAGCGGGTACGTGTCGAACACGATCCCGGCCTCACCCGTCGCGCCGTGCTCGCGACTGCCCCGCTGGGCGAAGCGCTCCGCCAGGCCGGGCCGCGTGCGTCGACCTGGCTGGCCCGCCTCGGTGGCGAGGAAGAGGCAGCCGCGCTGCTGCAGGAGGCTGGGCCGGCGGCCGCCTCCTTCGAGGACGCCACGAAGGAGATCGGGGCGATAGTGGAAGTCCGGCTCAAAGACGGTCGCACGCTGCGCCGTAGCGTGACGACGCCGATAGGCGCGTCGGGGCCCTCCACGCGACGAGACCACCCCGCTCTCGCGCGCGGCAAGTTCCTCGGCACCGGTGGGAGCGCGAAGGTCGCCGACGCGCTCGAACATCTCGAAGACCTCCGAGCAGATGAGCTGGCCGGCGTGCTGGCCTCGGCGCTGACCGTGTGAGCCCGCTCCACGCGCGCCGTCGGCCGTTCCGGCTCAACCGGCCGGTGGCGGATCACCCGCCCACACCGGAAGCGCCCCGGGTACGACGTCGAAGGTGAGCCACTGGGCCGGTGGCAGTGCACCAGCCATCAGGTCTCCATCGCACTCGATCGGTGTGGCCTCGTCCCCGATCGTCTCGATGACGACGTTGTGCCCCCTGGCGTAGGTCACCTCCGGTTCCCCCAGGTGGCTCCCACCCGCGACCGCCATGAACAGCGCACCGAGCCGTGCCGGCGAGGGCATCTCGATCGCGCACACGTCGAGCAGCCCGTCGTCGAGCACCGAGCCCGGCAGCAGCTCGAACGAGCCGCCGCGGTGACGTGCACCACCCAGGGCGACCAGAAGGAGGCGTCCCGTGACCAGAAGCTCGCCGTCGACCAGTACGCGCACATCGGCGCCCAGGTCGTCCGGGTGGCCGATCAGCTCGAGCGCGGCCTGCTCGTAGCGGTGCCGACCCGGGACCTCGGGCGTGCGCCGAGCTCCGTCGAGCACGCTCGCGAGGAATCCTGCGCTCGCTCCCAGCACGACAGCGAGGTCACGTTCCACCAGGCGTCCGAGATCCAGCCGGCGCAGTCGCGCCCCGGGGTGCTCCGGGCTGAGGACCATCCCCAGCGCCTTCTCCACCGGTGCATCTGCGAACAACGCTCGGTAGAAGGAGTTGCCCGTGCCTCCCGGCACCACGAACAGCGCCGGCGCCTCCCGGCCGTGGCGTTGGCCGGCACCCGTGGCGCCCGGCCAACGGCCGGTCCCCCGTGCCATCCCCTCGGCCACTGCACGAACCGTCCCGTCCCCGCCCACGGCCAGCACCAGGGCAAGTTCGCGCCCGCCTCCCGGGTCGTTCCCGACCGCCTCGCAGACGGCCTCGACCGTCTCACCCCGATCTGCCGTGGTGAGGGATCTCGGTTCGAAACCCGCTCCCACCAGTTGCCCGCCGACTTGGTCGACCAGCTCCAGAGGGGACCCGCCGGCAGCCGGGTTCACCACCACCAGGGCGTCTCGGGCCGGGGTGCCGCGGGGCGTCCTGTCGCCGCCCAGAGCGCTCACGAGAGGCTGTCCGCCAGACGTGCCGCCATGCGTGCCACGAGCGCCATGATCGTGATCTGCGGGTTGACATGGCACGAGGAAGGCAGCACCGAGGCGTCGAACACGAAGAGGTCGGGCACGTCCCAGACGTGCCCGAAGGGGTCCACCACCGAACCCGACGGGTCGGTGCCCATCCGTGCGCTGCCCATCGGGTGGTAGGCGGACAGGTGCAGGTCCGAGGGCCGCCAGCGACCCTCGCGCACGTGACGGACCTCGGCCGCGGAGTGGATGGAGCCGAGCCCCGGCAGCATCGGGTAGACCTCGGTCGCACCCGCGGCGAAGAAGATCTCGGCCGCCATCGCGATGCCCTCCACGACCTTCGCTGCGTC
Source organism: Actinomycetes bacterium (assembly GCA_021820665.1). GTDB lineage: Bacteria > Actinomycetota > Acidimicrobiia > Acidimicrobiales > RAAP-2 > JAKADK01. Next base: position 5,203 of record JAKADK010000110.1, read on the forward strand.
TTGACGGGTGAGGTCGTACCGGATGGCGACCCCGTTCCGGCCAAGCGGGCTCACCCGCCCCACTCCGGTATCGCCGATGATCGAACCGCAGGACGCCATGTGGGGGTAGAGCGCGAAGAGCGCCTTGTCGCGCCCCCACCCGGGCAAGGACCCAGCCGAGTAGCCGAGACCCGGTGGCGGGAAGGTCGCCTCGAGCAGGATGCCGTCGGCGAGCTTCTCGTCCACGTAGTAGCTCTGCATCGTCCCTCGCCACGCCCGGAGCGGTTCGTCGAACCGGGCGGTCGTCCCGGCTCCGGGGTGGATGACCAGGTTGCGTCCGAGCTGGCGCGAGGATCGCGCCAGGTGCTGGCGGGCGAGGAGGGCCGGGGTGAAGACCGCACCGGCGGCGAGCACCGTGGCCCGGGCGTCTACCTCCAGCGTGCCGCGTCGGTGACCGGTCAGGGGATCGAGCACGTCTGCGACGACGCCGGCAGCACGCCCGTCTCGAAGGCGGATCGTGCGCACGCTGGTCCCCGAGAACACCCTCGCGCCCGCAGCAGTCGCACGCGGCAGGTAGCTCAGGTGCATGGCCTGCTTTGCATCGACCGGGCAGCCGAAGGCGCACACGCCGTGGCCATGGCATCCCCGGATGTTCCGGCGGATCGGGCCACCTGACAGCCCGAGCTGCTCGGCACCCTGACGCATGACCTCGCCGTTGGCGCCGAGGACATCCTCGGGCACGGGCTGGACGCCGAGCATGTCCTCGACCGAATCGAACCAGGGTGCCATCGCCTCGGGACCCACGTCGGGGATCCCCGAGGCCGCCCACGATGCCAGCACGGCATCCGGTGCCCGGAAGCACGTGCCCGAGTTGACAACCGTCGTCCCTCCTACCGCACGGCCCATCGGAAGCGAGATGACAGGATTGCCCAGGGTGAAGGTCAGGCCCCCATCACGGTAGAACTCGAAGAGGCGCTCTACCGGGCGATGGCCCACGATGTCGCCCCGGTGGATCGGCGGGCCCTCCTCCAGCACCACCACGTCGAGCCCGGCGCGCGCGAGCGTGTCGGCGGCGACGGCTCCACCCGCGCCGGAGCCCACCACGACCACGTCGGCGACGATGGTGGCGTCGGTCACCTCGGGATACCTGATCACCGGCAGGTCGACGGGCGTGGGAGGCCCGGTCGCGGTGCCGGTAGGACCCAGCGCCACCAGCGGTTGGCCGTCGTAGCCGATGAGCGCCGCTACCTGCGGATGGGAGGCGTACGCGAGCTGTACCAGGGCTTCGAGCCCGGCCAGGGCTTCGCGCCGTGGCCGGAGGCGGGAGCTGCGGCTGGCCTCCACCCATCGGTACCGGCGGTCGGCGTCCAGCCGGTGGAACAGCTCAGGCCAGCGCCGGAGCAACGCCGTCAGGTCGAAGCCGAGCAGCATCGCCCGCACCAGCCAGCGGGACTGGCCGCGCAATCGCCCAAGGAGGGCTTCGATATCCCCGGCGATGCCCAGGTCCGCCGCACCTGGTGGGACAGCGCCGCCTGGGGGCAGCAGCGTGTCGCACAGCGCGTCGAGCACTCGGCGCTCGTACCCGCCAAGGGCCCCGGACCGGCGCCGGTCGTCGGTAGTGTCGATGCTCATGTATCTCCTGCCTGGTGCCAGCTGCCTGTGCAGGGGTCGGCGGCGTTGCCCGACGTACTGCCCGAGCACCACCTCGCCAGTAGAGCACCCCGAGCGAGCCGATCGCGCTCACGGCCCGGTGCACACGGTGGTGACGGCTGGAAGAACCGCGGGCCGCGGTTCACGTGGAGATGGAGCGGGCGACCGACTGGGCCATCGCCATGATCGTCATCTGCGGGTTGACCTCGGGGCACGTCGGCAGGACGGACGCGTCGGCCAGCCACACGCCGCGCACGCCCCGCAGCCGCCCCGCGCCGTCGACGGGGTGGCGCTGGTCGTCCGCGCCCATGCGGGCCGTGCCTGTGGGATGGAAGGCGGCGACGTGCAACCGTTCCCGGCGACCATGGGCTGCCGCTTCGGCCAGCTCCGTCTGGTTTCGCACCGTCTCGTACCCGCGGATGCCGGTCACGACGGCGGTGGCGCCGGCTGCGAAGAGGATCCGGCCCATGGCGGTGATCGCCCGCACCAGGCGGCCGGCGTCGCTTCTGGTCAGGTCGTAGCGGACCATCACTCGTCGTGCACCGATCACCCGCCCCGAGGGAGCGTCGGCGATCATCGCCCCGAGGGTGGCCAGGTGCTCGACCCGGCCGAGCTGTTCGGCCAGTCGCCGTCCGGCGCCCGGAAGGACCATCGATCCCATGCCCGCCGGCGTGGCCGTGGCCTCGATGAGGATGCCTTCGGACCGGTGCAGTTCGTCGATTCCCGCGCTCTGCAGCACCCCCCGGGTCGAGTCGACGCGCTCCTCGAACCACCCCGCCGCACTGACCGCCGGATGGATCGCCAGGTTGCGGCCGAGCTGAGGATGGCGACCGAGGCCGCTGCGCCGGAGCAACGCCGGGGTCTCGGTCGCGCCCGCGGCCACGACCACCCTCGGGGCGAGGATCTCGAGCAGGGATCCGGCCGGCGTACCCGCACG
>JAKADK010000111.1 GCA_021820665.1 Actinomycetes bacterium
GTCGACGGTGCGTACCTGCGGGAGGCGGTTGCCTCGGTCGTCGCGCAGACCTACGAAGACTGGGAAGTCGTGGTCGTGGTGAACGGTTGTTCCGGCGACTTCACCGACGTGCCGCTCATGGATGCCAGGGTGCGTGTCGTGCGGGACGCCATCGCGGGCGAGTGCCGCGCCAGGAACGTCGGGGCGGCGCAGTCGTCGGGCCGCCTGCTGGCGTTCCTTGACCATGATGACGCGTTCTTGCCCGACCACCTTGCGCTTCAGGTCGGCGCGCTGGACGCAGACGTCGACGCCGGCCTGTGCTTCGGGAAGTTCCGCTCGATGGACGAAGCCGGCCGTCTCTACGGCCCCGAACATGGTCGTGCCGCCCAGTACGTGGACCTTTTGCGGGCCCGGTTCAGCGTGTTGATGTCGACGGTCACCGTGCGTCGTTCGGTGTTCGGATCCGTCGGCGGGTTCGATCCGCTCCTGATCACCGGTGGTGACCTCGACTTCATCCTCCGGGTCGCGCAAGTCTCGGGTCTGGCGTTCGTCCCTCGGGTCATCACTCATTACCGGCGGCACGGTGGCAACGCCAGCGGAGATCCCTGGACCTCGCAGTGGGACATCGACCCGATCCTGCGGAAGCACCGCCGGTGGGCTCGTCGCCAAGGTCGTCGGGACCTGGAGGAAGCGGCGACGGAAGGATTGCGGTTCAACCGGTACACGAACGCCCGCAGTGCCTATGACGCCGCTCGGTTCGCCCGGAAAGAGGGCGCCTACCGGGAGGTCCTCCGCTCGGCGGCCCACTCGCTCGCCATCGACCCCCGGGTGGGACCGGCCGACGTGGTCCGGTACGTGCGCCGTCATGCCGGGGTGCGCAGGAGCGGCGACGCCGACTCGGCCCCCACGGCTGGTGGCGATCCCGGGTAGACCCGAGCGCGGGCCGAGCGCTCGACGAACGCGGGCCGAACGCCCGTTCCCGCCCGTCAGGTGACGATCGCCTGCCAGACCTCCTCCCAGGTCAGTCCCTCGGCCCGCTGGTGCGCCTTGCGTCCCAGACGCCCCCGGAGGTCGTCGTCGAGCAGGGTCTCGAGCGTGCTGGCGAGCGCATCGGGATCGTCCCGGGGCACGAGCATGCCGGCTTGCCCGAGGACTTCCGGCGTACCGCCGGTGGCGGTGGCGACCACCGCCAGGCCCGTCGCCATCCCTTCCAACAGGCTGAGGCTGCAGGGCTCGTCCCAACGGGAGGGGACCACGTGGACGTCCGTGTCGCGCATCACTCCGGGGAGCTCAGCCCGCCCGACGTGCCCGAGGCGCGTGACCGGGAACCCGGCCGCCTCCAGCTGGTCGAACAGGTCGTCCAGACGCCGCTGGTAGGCATCGTCCACTCGTTCACCCCAGTGGTTGGACCCGACGACCTGGAGCGCGAACCGTTCCTCGCGAACCAGCCGAAGGCAGGCTTCCAGAAGGACGTCGAGCCCCTTTTCCCACCCCGTCCGACCCACGAACCCGATCCTGACCGGATCGCCCCGCTCGTCGCTGCCGCCGGGGGCGAACCGGCTGAGGTCGACCCCGTTGATGACGGCCTCCACCGAGGCGCCCGGGAGCTCGTAGAGCAGCTCGACGGTGCGGGCCACCGCCCGGCTGACGGCGACCGACCGGACTCGAGCGACGCGGTATCGCCTCCGCCATCGGTCGGAGGTCAGGATCGGGTTGTGGAACCAGTGGACCACACGGGCGCGATCGAGGGCACGGGCGAGCACGACGGCCAACTCAGGATCGTTGTGGCAGACGACGATCCCCCCGGGAGGGAGCCGGCGGAGCGCGGCGAGGACGTGACGTGTGTACGTCCCGAGCCCGACGGTCCGCCAACCGGACGCGCGGCGGAGGGCTCGTTGCCCGACGGCGACGGGTAGCCGGTCGGAGAGCACCGGTCGCGGGACGACGGTGACGTCGTCGCCGGGGTAGTTCGCGACGGCAGCTCCTCTGGTGAGGACCGAGACGGCCACGCCTTCTCCGGCGGCTGCTTGCGAGACCTCCCAGATCCAGGTGGCGATGGCTCCGCTGTTGGTCGGGGTGTAGGTCTCCTCGCTGTTGTTCACCATCACCACGCGCGGCCGGGATGTCCTGTACGCGTCGGTCATGGGCGGCCCGTCCCCAGGAGCGCGAACCCCAGTCGGATCGGTCGCCGGAGGGCGGCCGGCACCGACGCCAGAAAGCCCGCCAGATCGTCGTCGGCGAAGCCCCCTCCGACCAGGCGGATGGCGGCCACGAACGCGGCGGTGCCGACGGCGCCACCGACTGCGGCTTCGACCCACGGACCGTGACCGACGAGGAGCGCCGATCCGACGGCGACCCCCGCGGCCGGGAGGCTCACGAGCCAGTCGACCGTCGATCCGAGGAACGAGGCGAGCGGCGTGTGCTGGATCGTGAGCTCGAAGGAGAGGAGCAGGGGGAGGTTGGCCAGCCCGCCCAGGATATTGGCGGCCACCGCGCCCCACACCCCGATGACGGGGATGAGGGCGAAGGAGAGCGCACCGTCGACGACCAGGGCGACGAGCATGGCCCGGAGGACGACGTCGGCCCGGCGCCGGGCGCTCACGAACGACATCAGCGGGTTGTGGAGGGAGACCAGGCACGACGCGATCCCGAGGGGGATGACGATGGGCATGACCGGATCGTAGGCCCGGCCATAGAGGACGGGGACGAGCACGGTCACGACGGGGAGGGCGATCGCCGTGAGCACGCCCGAGCCGGCGGCCGTGTACCGGGTGGCTCGGAGGAGCACGGCTCCGGCCCGGTGCGGTGAGGTCGTGACCAGGCCGAGGATCCCGATGCCGAGCGGGAGGATGACGGCGTCGATCGGATTGGTGAGCTGTGAGGCCAGGCCGTACGCCAGGGCGAAGTAGCCGACCATCGCCCCGTCGTGGAAGATGTCCAGTACGAACACCTCGGTCCGGGAGACGGCGAGGGCGGCGACGAGCGCAGTCACGGTCGTGATCCCGGCGAACTTCCAGAACCCGTCGGGCATGTGCCTGGGCAACAGCGGTTTGAGCACCAGCCACCGGCGGGATCGGTCCAGGGGGAGGAGGAGGAGCACCGCCATCAGCGCCGTGAAGAGCGTGCGTGCCGCAAAGACGGCCAGTGGATCGCGGGTCCGGAGCGCCACGAGCACGACGACTCCCTGGAGCGCCAGGTTCGAGATCATGGTCAACCGGGCCGCTGCCGCCGTCCGGTTCTCGACGAGGATCGCATGTCCGATTCCCGACAGGGCGGCGCCGACGACGACGGCGACGAGCAAGGAGGCGATGATCACCGGACTGTGCCCCCAGCTGATGGCGAGCACGATCGCCCCCAGGACAGGCACCTCGACCAGCAGCTGCCACCCGACACCCTGGCGGATGAGCCGCGTCGCCGCGTCGCGGTCCCCGCGGGCTTCGGCGGCCGTGCCCCAGTTGCCGGTGGCCCCGTTGTACCCCGCCTCGCTGGCCTTCAGGCCGAGCACGTAGGCCAGCGTGTAGACGGCGACGACTCCGTACCCGGCCGGTCCGAGGAGCCGGGCCACCACGAGATTGGCGGCAAAGTTCACCGGCGTGGAGAAGACGGTGTGCACGCTGGTCCAGACCGAGCCGCTCACCGCCCGTCGCTGGAGCTCCGCACGACCGATGGGAGCGGAGCGGTCCGACGGCGGCCCCGCTCCGTCGGCAAGGTTCGTTCCGTCGGAAGGCCCCACTCCGTCGGCAGGACCCGCGTCTCCGCCAGGGTCCGGCTCCGCCGAGCCCTGCTCGTTCCCCTGGGACGCTTCTCCCTGGGATGCGGGTCCGTTTCGGGGTGGCCCGTTCACGTCCTCGTCGCTCATCGCCGGTGGCCGGTCACGGGCGATGAGGCACGGGACGCCCGCCCAGTGCCACCGCGGCCGGCGCAGACCAGGGAAATCGCTCGGCCCGGTCCCGGGCCGCCTGTCGCCGTTCGGCGAGGAACGCCCGGTCCCCGGCGAGGGCGGCAAGGGCGTCGTCGAGCGCGCCGGGATCGTCTAGATCGACGAGGATGCCAGCATCACCGCACACCTCTGGGAGACCGCCCCGGTCGGAGGCGACCAGGGCACAGCCCGACGCCATCGCTTCGAGTGCGGAGAGACAGAACGGTTCGCGGTGCAACGACGGGGCGCAGGCGACGTCGGCGGCCCGGAGCAGGTCGGGTACCTCGTCCGGGTCGATCCGTCCCAGGTAGGTGCCGCCGACGCGCTCCAGGGACGCCAGCAGGCGATCCCGGTAGGCCTCCGCTGCGGCGGGAGCCAAGCCGAAGGCCTGGAGGCCGCCGGCCAGCGTGAGGTCGACGGCGACGCCCCGGGCACGCAGTCGGCCGACGGCGTCGACGACCAGGTGGTAGCCCTTCCCCGGGTCGATGCGGCCGTGGCAGACGACGCGCAGCGGCGGTCCCGGGAGCCGGCACCGGGGTTCCGGGCGGAACCGCTCCAGGTCGACCCCGTTGTAGGCGGTCCGGACGGTGCCGGCAGCGAGACCGTAGTGCCGTTCCGTCCAGCGGGCGATGTAGTCGCTGACGGCCACGATCCGGTCGGTGCCCTCTAGCGCGCGGAGCGGGTCGGGTCGGGCGGTCCGGACCTCGTTGTGCAGCCACAGCACGGTCTGTGCCTCCGGCGCGAGGGTGGCAAGCTCGGGGAGGAGCTGGAGGTCGTTGTGAGCAATCAGGACGTCCGGGGCCTGGTCGAGCGACCGGACGGCGCGCTGCACGGCCGCCAGGTGGCGCCGGTAGCCGGGCCAGTCCCAGTGGGCTTGTCGGGTGATCCGGGTGCTCAGATCTCTGGGCAGGAGTGGTCCTCTGGGCAAGCGCGGTCCTCTCCGGCTGCCGAGCACCACCGAGCGTCCTTCGGCGTAGGGGGCGGCTTCCCCACGGGGGGCGAGCACGGTGACGGCGTGGCCGGCGCGTTCCCATTCGCGGGTCACGTAGCGCACGACGGTGGCGATGGCCCCACCCGACGGGGAGTACGGCTCGATAGGGAGCAGCACGACGCAGATCTGGAGACGCCCCCCGCCATACGGGCGAGCACGCTCCCGACCGGCGCCGACGGCGGCGTCTGCCGCCATCCCGGGCAAGGGCCCGACTGCCCGGCCCGCTCGTTCCATCGCCAGGAATGTAGCAGGACCGCTCGCCGTCTCCGGCCCCGAGCGGGCAGCGAGCACGAGCCGACAGGGGTCATGCTGGCGGCACCGGCGGTCAGTTGCCGCCGGGCGCGACGTGCGCAGCCAGGTAGGCCGTGAGCACCTCGGTCACCCGGTCCCGGGCGGACCACCCGAACAACGTATGGTCCAGGTCGTCGACGACCTCGACGTTGAGCAGCTGCCGGCGGGCGGCGCGGGCCAGTGCCAGCACGCCGCCTCGCCGGAGGAGCCGGGCATCGGGCTCGTTCACCGCCACGAACACGCGCGTGCCCCGCCTGATCACGTCGAGGACCATCGAGGCTGGGGCGTCCACGACGGCGATCCGGTTGAGGACCCACCAGGCGCTGCTCGGAAGGCGTTCCACCACCGAGGAGAGCACGCCGTGGACCGGGAGGCGGCGGGCCCAGGACTGCGTGACCACGGGAACGTGGCCGGTTCGGGAAGGAGTGCTCGCCAGACGGCCGATCTCCTCCAGGCTCATGGAAAAGCTGGGGTTGATGGTGCAAACGGCCCGGACGCGCTGCCGCCGTGCAGCATGGAAGGCATGGAACCCCCCCGAGCACAGCCCTACGAGCACCGCGTCGGCCGGGTTGCCGCCGGTGAGGTCGGAGAGCACCCGGTCGATGTCGTCCGCCACCCCCGGTGCGAGGGACGGGGGACCCGACCAGCCGGGTGGGGCGGGGCTCTCCCCGTTCCCGGGAAGGTCGAAGCGCGCACATCGCAGACCGAGCCCGGCCCACCGGCGGGACCACTCCACCCACAGCCGCGACGGCCCGGTGTGGTCGAGCACCCCGGCGTTGAGGAACACGACGACCGTGCCGCCAGTGGTGCGCCGCTCGGGAGCGTCGCCGCTGTTCCCGCCCGGCTCGGTCACCATGGAGAAGATCCGTCCGCCGGCCAGCGTGACAGGGCGTTCGACGATCGGTCGACCCCGGTCGTCGGTACCGACGATCGCCCGGTCGTCGTGCGCCCGTGTCACCGGCACCACGGGAGCCTCCGGCTCGGCCGCCAACCAGGCGACGATGCGGTCCAGGTCCGCCTCGGGGACCTTGGCGGCAATCGGTTCCACGTCGACCAGGGTGTCCTGACCGTCGACGACGTCCCAGGTGACGTGCGCTCCCGAGAGGTGGTCGGCCATGGCCTGGTCCACCGGGCGATCCCGCCGGGTGAGGACCAGCACCCGTGAGGCCAGCGGTCCCGTCGTGCGGTCGATCCGGAGCGCTCGGAGATCCGCCGCTGTTTGTGGTGCGAACACCATCCCCGGTGCCTCGACGGAGCCGTCGTCCCGGCGCGGCCCACGGACGACCCCCGAGGCGAGCACCTGCTGCTGGCGCAGGAACGTCCGGCCCGACGGGCAGGGGTCCCACAGCACCAGGCCCTCGGCCGGTGGCGCGGTGCCGTCGAGGGCGGCAGCGGCCAGGGTCCCGCCTACCCGGAGACCGACGACGGCGACCCGGAGCCCGATGCCGCGGACGAAGGCGACGGCCTCGGACACGCTCCCGGTCCACGCCGCCACCCGGTCGGGATCATCGTCGCTCCCTGCCGAGTTGCCGGTGCCGTCGTAGTCGAACCGGAACGCCGCCATGCCGGCAGCGGCGAGAAGGTCGGCCAACCGTCGGAACGCCGGCCCCGCCGAAGCCGCCTCGACCGAGAGTGACGGGCACAGCACGACCCCGACGCTGGCCCTCCCCGATGCCGGGAGGTGGAGCCAGCCGAACAACCGCCGGTGCGGTGGTCCGAACCACAGTGCTTGGCGGATCGGGGCGGGGCCGAGGCCGTGGTCGGGGGCAGCGTCACCGGAGCGTGTTGCTGTCCCGGTGGCGGACGCCGGGAAGGGGTCGCCGTCCACCGTCTCCCCGCGGTCGTCCTGGCCGTCCATCGTCTCCCCACTGCCGTCCACCGCGCCGAAGCGCTCCCCCGAGAAACCGATGCGCTCCCCCGAGGAACACGAGCCGAGCGTAGTGGACCGTCCGCCGGAGATCGGGACCCCGGGGAACGGCTGCTCCCTCCCTACGGCCTTCTCCTCGAGACGGCTTGTTCCGGAGGTTCGGGAAGTGAGCTGGTACGATCGCCCGGTGCGCAGGGAGCAGCTCGGCGTCCGGCGCTCCGTCGTGGCGACGGCCTCTGGAGTCTCGGCGATGGGGCAGCGCGTAGTCGAATGCGAGCTCATCGGCGAGCTCGAGCGCGCCGACCCCTCGCGCTGGGTGGTCGTCCACCGGTCGGTCCGCCCGTGGCGGTCGCCGGGTCCGAACGGGACGAGGCTCCCGCTGCGGCTGGTCTCCGCGGCACCGACCCGTGTGCAGCGCGTGATCGGGGGATTGGCATACGGAAGGTCGGACGTGGTGCACCGTCTCGATCTCCGAGCGCTGCCGGGTACCCGGCCCGAGGTCCTCACCGTGCACGATCTGGCTCCCCTGCGCTTCGACGACGAGGGTGCGCTTCCCGACGGATGGCGGCGGTCGATTGCCGGCGCGGACGCGGTCACGACAGGGTCGGCCTACGTGGCCGACGAGATCGCCGCGGAGTGCGGGACGGCCCGGCCGGTGGTCGTCCCGCACGGCTTCGATCCCCGGCTCCTGGTCCACGACGAGCTCACG
>JAKADK010000112.1 GCA_021820665.1 Actinomycetes bacterium
GTAGGCCGGCAGCCCGTGGGCAAAACGTGACGGGAGAGCGCCCCGAGCCACGCCCGCCATCGCCAGCGAGTAGTACCCGAGGACCGTACCGTCGTCGTCGACCAGCACGAAGGTGCGCGAGAGGTCCCGCCGCTGGTTCTCGAGCGCGTGGCGGACTAGCCAGTCACCGAGGGCCTTCACCCCGCAACCGAACACCCCGACACGGTGGTCTCCGCCGAGGCGCTCGATGCGCATCACCTGGGACCTGCGAACCGCCGGGAACGCCGAACCTGGGACACAAGCTCGACCGGCGGTCCGCACGGCTCGTCCAGTGCCGCCAGGAACGCCGCGTAGTCTGACTCAGCCAGAAGGATCGTCCGGTGCGTCGCAACCAGAGCCTCGGCGTCACCGATCGCCCGATCGAGGAGGAATTCGGAGACGGAGACCCCCGCCAGACCGGCCGCCTCCACCACCAGGTCGTCGTCGTGCGCCGAGAGGCGCACCTCTCTCCTCCGGTCCTTGACTGCCATGGCCTCCTCCTCAATACCCGTACATTTGTACGGCGAGTGTAGCACCCTCACTGCCGTCACCCCCCGCCTGTGCTCACGGTGCGGCAATACGAAGCGTCGACCGGTTCTCGTGTGAGCACGACCACGCGTCGCCCGACTCGGTGGTGATCGTGACGTCGTGCGGACGCGCCGATCCTGGGTAGAACGACCCCGTGACGCTGGCCACCGTGTCGACGCAGGTGATGCCGCCCCGGTGATAGACGATGTGGTCGCCGGTATGGAGGCTGCCGGCTCGGACTCGCAACCCTTCGACGGTCATCCTGGCGGTGATCGCCTCGTTCGCGGTGATGGTGCGAAGGTCGAGGGTCATGCCTGGTCCCTCGCCCGACGGACCCGGCTGACGTCCGCGGTGGCAAAGCGCAGGGAGGCGCCGATCTCGGTGGCCCACAGCTCGTACTGGCAGACGGGGTGGACATCCTCGAAGGACTGGCTCGTCACCAGCAGCCGGCCCGATGCGACGATGCGGGCGTGACAGACGAGGGAGAGGCAGACGTTCTCGGCAAGCTCCCCATGGCAGATCACCGTGACGAGGTCGGGGCCGGGCTCACCTTCGGCCTGGTCCACCGAGACCGTCAGGGTGGTTTCGGCCACGCCCTCACGTGAGTACCGGATCTGAGGATCGGTGCTCAGGTTCCCGGTGATCGTGATGGAGTTGGTCATGGTGTCTCTCCTCGTCGGTGGGTACCACCCACACTCCCGACCCCACCCCCCTGGAACGCCCGCCCGAGAGCCTGGCTGGTGGTGCCCTGAAAGCCGCTCTCGCCGCGCCGCACCTGCACGCGCCACCCTCCGACTCGCCCGCGGACTGGCCACGGCCGGTCTGCTCCCGAGTGGTCGTCGCCCACGCCGTCCCGTCGCATCGCCGTTCCGCTCGCCGGATCGACCAAAGGTTCTGCCGTCTGCCCAACCCGACCCACCGCGTCGATCAGGTGCTCGATCCCCGGTGCCACCCCCGAGACCGGACATCGGCTTCAAGGGCGAAGCCGATGCGTCGGGGAACACGGGAGGCAGGTGCGCCGGGAAGGTTCGTCGTCCAGTGTTGCTGCCAGCCCCGCGTACGTGGGCAACGGGACGGAGAGGGGTGGTCGGCGCACGGGTCGAGGGCGGTCGGCACTGATCGGTGCCTACGCCCCGCGCCCCACCCGCTGTGGAATTGGCCGTGCCTTCGCACACCGGTGTTCAGGTTGCCCGCCCGGGTGCCGATGGAGTGTCGTGCCCCTGGCCATTCCCTTGAGGTGGGCTGACCGTGAGCAAAGCGCCAGAGGTGCGGCGCTGGCAAGTCACTCGTACGCCTCGATGTCACTGGTGCTGGCCACCCTGGATGCAACGGCGAGTCTCATCGGGCTCGCCACCTTGCTCGTTCCTCAGGTGCCCATTCCCGACCACGCCTTCCAGTTGGTCATCACCTTGGCGGGTTTGCCGTGCGCGGCGGGACTGCTGTGGCTCCGCCACCGGTTCAAAGAACGCCTGCCATCCCCGTTGATCCACGCCTGGGTGGCAGGGAACGTGGTCATGATCTGTCTGGGGTCATGGTCGGCGAGGACCGCACCGACGGCGATCGCCTCGCTGGCCTTTTTCGTCTGGATCGGTCTGTTCGTCGGCCACTTCTTCTCTACTCGTCAGGTGCTCTGGCATCTCTCCTGGATCGCTACGTGCCTGTCGGTGCTCCTTGTCGTGAACGGCGATCGGGCAACCGCGTCGGTTGGCATCATGATGTTCGGGATCGTCGTGGCGGCAACCGGTGCCAGTCACTACCTGTCGCACCTCTTGGGCCAGGTTGCCGTCACCGACGCGCTCACCGGGCTCCCCAACCGCCAGGCGCTCGACGGCCTGTTTGATCGGGAGATCGCCGCCGCACACAGCGGAGGCACCGCACTGGTAGTCGCCCTCATCGACGTGGACCACTTCAAGACGATCAACGACCACCACGGTCACCTCGCCGGAGACGATGCCCTTGTTTCCTTCGTTGCCCACCTCCGGGCCGGCCTGCGGAAAACGGACATCATCGTCCGCTACGGCGGAGACGAGTTCGTAGCCGTGATGCCCGGATGCGACATCGACCATGCCAAAGACCTCTTCGACCAGCTCCGGGCCACGTCGGGGCTACCCACGTCGACCGGGCTCACGAGCTGGGCCCCGGGGGATGGTACCTACGACCTCCTCCACCGGGCCGACCAGGCGCTCTACCGCGCCAAGTCCCAAGGACGCAACCAGGTCGCCCTCTTGTAAGCGACAAGCGCTCCCGCCAGCTGCGCGAACCACCCGGTGGGCACCGGGACGGCGTTTCGACCCACGAGCACCGTGGTCCTCCAGCCCCGCGAGACGTGGGTCGAGGCGGGCACCAGGGTGGGTTCTGCTACCAGGACTGAACCGGGTCTCCACGACCGTGACGGTGCCTCCCCGGCAACATCCCAGGAAAGGACGCCGCGGCCTCTTCGGGCGGGCACACCGGGCGGGCACACCGGCACGATCGGGCAATGCCCTGGGCGAAGATGGGCGTGGCGAGACCAGAGGGGTGGCGCGTGCCTTCATCGTTGAGGCATCCTCTGAGCCGTGACGAGGGACGCGCACCAACAAGCACTCGCCTGGGCATGTCGCCCATCCCGCCGGCATCGGTCGGGTCTGAGCGCGTGGGGTCGCCGGATGGCCGTGGTGGCAGTCGGTGGTCTCGGCGTGGCCAGCGGGATCGGCGGTGGGGTGCTCGTGGCCCGGCACGACGACCCACCCGGTGTGGTGCTCATTGGGCTTGGTCTTCTCGCCCTCGCGCTGGCGCATGGCGTGAGGCCACCTGTTGGTGCTTGTCCAACGCGGCGCTCAACATTCCGCGCTGCTCGTCGCAGCAGACTCCTACGAAGTGACCCCCTGCGCTTCACCTGCAGCGTCAAAACGCAAACGCCGACCAACCACGTCTCGCGCAAGTCCGGTGAGCAGGCGATCACTCCCAAAGGCGTGGGCCTTCAATCGGCTCAGGGAGTCATCGACACTCACTCCGAGCTGGGCCGAGACCATCCCGACTGCCTGATAGACAACGTTGAGAGGCGTCATCAGGGCATCGAGCTCGGCTAGCTCGTCGGGGGAAGCTGCGGCCTGCATCGTGAGCACGGACTGGGAGACGATGTCCGCCATGATGAGCGCGTCGACATGCTGGTTATCACTCAGCATGCCGGAGTGGTCACGGTAGAGATCGAGCGAGCCCAAACAGACAGCACCCACCCGAAGTGGAAACGCGAAGAGCGCCCTCACACCTGCTTTGAAGACGAGAGGGGTGAAACCGAGCCACCGCGAGGTCGGATCGGCGAGATCGGGTTCAGCGATGGGTACCTCACGCTTGTAGGCATCGATGCAAGGTCCTTCGCCAAGCATGAACTGCAGCTCCTCGATGAGCGAGCTCACCGCGTCGGTCGTGCCGAGCGATCCACGTGTCTCGCCGTCGGCTCTGAGCATGATCCCCACGCCGCTCGTCGCGGTCACGTCTCTGCAGACTCTACAGAGCTGATCCGGGGACGAATCGCCGCTCTCGGCGATTCGACTGAGGATGCTCTGACGACGGTCGCTCGTCACTGCATCACTCCCCTTACACGGGGCCATAGTCGGAGAAGGGTTCCGCGCACACAGCGTACACCCGCCTGAGCGGTAGGCAGTCTTGACGAGGTCCTCCCCGCGACCGGGAGTGCCGCCAAGCCAGGATGCGGGCTCCAGATCGCTTGCCCACTCGGCCCCACCAGCCACCGCGAGGACCAACGGACAGGGGTCATGGGAACGGGCGCCTGAGGGTCGGCCAGTCCGGGTCGAGGTTTGGCTTCCAGGGGGCAGGGACCGATAGATCGGAGTGCAGCACGTCGGTGGTCACATCCTGAAAAGCCGCGTCTCGCAGGTCCACGCGGACCGCGTCCCGCCCGCCGAACCGCGTCTCGCCGGATCGCCGGACCAGCCGTCTCGCCGTATGCCCACAGCACGGCTGTTGCCGTGCTGCTCCCGCGCGCCGCACCGCACTGCCAGCCCCGAGTCTGTCCGCGCCGAGCCCGCACCCCGTCTCTCCGATCCGGCCGTCTGAGCCGCGCATGCCATGGCGACGATGTTCGTGCTCCTGGGAGGCACTCATGGCACCTCCCCCCTGGAAAGCCGCTTTCTGGGCCGGCCTCGAACGGGCCGGGCCCGAGGTGTTCTTGTCGCAGCGGTGTAGAAGAGCCGCTTTTGAGGGGCCCGTTCCGGTCCCGGGTCTACGTGACTGCACTGCTGGTACATCTGGTACATCGGTTCCCGCGTTTGGCCGTCCCGCCGGAGCGGACATCCTCAGGGCGCGCCCATAGGCGTCAAGAACCGAGCTCCCACACCTTCGACCAGTAGGTACGTCCACCTTCGCCGTACCAGCAGACGACTGGTTCCTCCGGCTCTCCGGACATGAAGCGCAGCGTGACGGTCCTCGCCCGCTCGGTCAATACCCCACGTTTGGGCCAGCCACTTGCGTCGGAGAAGATCCGGGTCGATCTCGGGATCCGAATCTTCATGCCAGGTTGGGGATCCTCCGGTCGCGCACCGGGCTGGATCGAGATCGTGAGGTCCACCCGGCGCAACAGCGACGCGAGCGACTCGCTACCGCTGGTTGCGATCAGCGAGACCAGCCAGACCACGTGCCAGCAGTCCACGATCACCGTGGCCGGATGGATTCGGCCCCGTCCGTGCGCGAGCAACTCGGCCATGTCCGCCCAGCACTGATGAGCAATGTCCGGAGCTTCGACGACAGCACGCCCGGCGAAGCCATAGATCGCTGTCCCGATGTCCTCGCGTTTGAGCGCACCCGCGACGATCGCCTCGTCGACCACGCGGTCTGCAATCGCCAGCGCTGCCTTCTTCGCGTACTCGGCCAGCTCGAGCTGGCTATAGGTAAAGATCCGGCTCGCCTCGGGGATGTCGTGCATCTCCTTGGCTTCGAGCCACTCGACCATGCGATCCTTCGCAAGCGCGCCTGCCTGTGCCTCGTCTTCAGGATGCGGACACGTCGCCGCGTAGCGCTCCAAGAACTGCTCGATGGCCTTAGCGTCACTGGAGCCCGCGTCCTGGGCAAACGTGCGGATCAGGTGGTCGTCTGTGCCGTAGGTACGAGCCATCGCCTCTATGGTGCCACCCGGAGGTCGGGATGCACAGGGCACCGAGTTCCCGTCCGACCGCTGAAGAGCCGGACGGGAACTCGGTGCTGGCCACGACGTAGGGGCCCCCGGGAGTGTCCTACGGAGGGCACGACACCTGTTGGCCCGAGGCCAAATCCAGCGCGACCGGATCTTCCCCCTCAACTCCGGCTCTTCGGTACAGGCTTACCCCCGAGGACCCATGACCACGATACCCTCCCCCGAACAGGGAGACGGCGCCACCGTGCGAGGTCCTGCCCCGCATCGCTCTAGCGTCCGAACCGCGCCCCGCCCGTCGGATCGCCGACAGGGGGACCTTCCGATCCCCCTCCATCGTCACCCCGGACCGAGCCCTCTCGTCTCATGCGCTACCCCACGCCCCGCATCATGGCTACGCCGTTATGCTCGCCCAGTATCCCCGCTCTCAGCCCGCGTGCCGTCTCGGTGGACCAACCGTCGGGGCTGACCATGTCGAGCGGTGAAGGTGTCCATGAGAGCCACCACTCCCGAAGCCACCCCCCTGGAAGGCCGCGTACCGACGCACCGATCGGTGTCCGCCCGCCCGCCGGATCGTCGGATCGCCGGATCGTCGGATCGTCGGGGCGGAGACGAAGGGACGAGCGAGCGAGATCGTCGCCAGCGCCAGCCGCGGGCCGTGCCTCACCGCCGGCCCGGTGCCTTCCCGACAGCCGCCCTGGTCATCGGTGTCGCACCTCGCTCACCGAAAGGGCCTCTTGTTTTCGGTGCCAATGTGGCCGAGCCCCCCTTGACGCCGACGAACTCCGACGTGCAGATCTTCCGCCATGCTGGTTAGCATAGCTAGTCTATGAGCTACAGGGCCGCACACACTGCCCACGCCGAACGACGGGTCCCTTCGCCCGTGGCGGTGGATCTGCGGGAGCGGCTCACGGCGCTCACGTTGCTGTTGCGACGCGAGATGTCGGACAGGTTTGCGGTCAGCGTGGTGCAGGCCCAGGTGCTACGCACCTTGGCGGCAGAGGGCCCGCAGCGCCTCGTCGACCTGGTACGCGAGCAGGGGACCAGTCAGCCGTCGATGACAGTGCTGGTCGACCGCCTCGAACGTCGTGGCTGGGCCGAACGTCACGCCGATCCCGCCGATCGGCGTGCGGTGCGCGTGTCAATCACAGCAGCCGGGGTCCGGGTGCTCGACAAGGTGCTCGCAGTGCGCACCGGGCTCCTCGACCGTCGCCTCGCTGCGCTCAGCACCTCCGACCGTCACGCGATCGAGGCTGCCCTGCCGGCACTCGAACGCCTCGAGAACCACTGGCGCGCAGAGCTGGCCGCCGAGCAGCCGTCACGTCGACAGGACCGGGCGTCGTGAACAAGGAAGGACCCGGCGCAGGGCGGGGGCCGCCAGACCCAGATCGTCACCTCGCGTGATGATGTCCCTGCCGCCGAGGTCGCGCACCGCATGTTCGCTCGCTGGCGCCAGGAGAACTACTTCCGCTACGGAAGACAGCGCTTCGCCCTCGATGCGCTGGATTCGTATGCATGCGCCCCTGACGAGCCGACGCCGGAGGGCCATTCGTCCTCCATCTCCTACTCAGCACCGCTTCCAGAGATGGTTCCTACATATCCACCTCCTTCATCGTTCAGTGACGCACGCGGAACGGAGGTTCGACCACTCCGGAGCGTAGACGAGGAAGTGCTAAGAAGTACCAGAGGCGGCACTTTTCGGCTTCGACACACCATCCCACCTGGGACTCACCGGGCAACCGCGCTGAGCCCGACCGTCGATTGCCAGCTCCAATCACCAAAGCGGTATCGGCCGGGGTCCCTCTCACAGGGCATACGCGCCGCGCTGAGTGAGGTGCGAACGTCTCCTACCTCCGGCACCAGCAGGCCCGACGTCAACCCAGGTCGACGCCGAATCGGGTGCTCGGCTGCTGGACGCTTCGCTTGCTCAGGATCAGGTGGCGGGCAGCTC
>JAKADK010000113.1 GCA_021820665.1 Actinomycetes bacterium
GGCGGCCACGATGTTCCAGCGGTCCAACTGGGCGTGGTTCAGGCGCTGGGCGCCGTGGTAGAGGCCGTTCAAGTTGCCCTGGCCGACGGTGTTGGTGGTGGCGAAGAGCCGGAACGACGGATGCGGGCGGACGACCGTGTTCCGGTCGACGAGGGTGAAGGCTCCGTCGCGCTCGAGGAGGCGCTGGATGACGAACATCACCTCGGGTCGGCCGGCGTCGTACTCGTCGAAGACCAGTGCCATCGGGCGTCGGAGCGCCCAGGGGACGATGCCCTCCTGGAACGCCGTGACCTGCTTGCCAGCCTCGAGCACGACGGCATCGCGCCCGACCAGGTCCATGCGACTGAGGTGCCCGTCCAGGTTGATCCGCATGCACGGCCAGTTCAACCGGGCGGCGACCTGCTCGACGTGGGTGGACTTGCCCGTACCGTGCCGGCCCTTCACCATCACTCGCCGGCCGAGGCGGAAGCCGACCAGGAGCGCCAGGGTCACGTCAGGGTTGAACCGGTAGGCCGGGTCGATGTCCGGCACGTGCTCCGTGGGGGTAGCGAAGGCCGGAACGGAGAGGTCGACGTCGATGCCAAAGGTCTTCCGTACGTCGACGGTGGTGTCGGGCCTCCCGGGGCCGACGGTGACGCCGGGACGGTCGGATGCGGAGTGGTCGGTGGGCACGACGGTCATGCGCCTCGGGATGCGGTGTCGGGGGAGAGGGGCGCGGGCGAGAGGGCACCCGGGGAGAGGGGCGCGGCGTCGGCCTCGATGTCGCCGATGGCGGCGGCCGCCCGCTGGAGCGCGGGGAGGAGCGCCAGGGCCTTGTCGGGGGTGAGCCGTACGACCGGAGCCTGGGCGGCGACGCACACGTTGGAGCGGCCGGTCGAAGTGGGCACGAGCACAGCCACGCAGACCAGGCCGGGGAGGAACTCTTCGTCGTCGACGGCGAACCCGTCACGCCGCACCCGCCTCAGCTCGTCCTCCAACTCCTGGAGGTCGGTGACCGTCTTCGACGTGTAGCGCCGGAGGGGTGCGTGGGCGAGGAGCTGCCTACGTTGGGCAGGACGCATCTGCGAGAGAATCATCTTCCCGCTGGCCGATGCGTGGACCGGCACGCGGGAGCCGGCGTGGAGGTGGAACCGCAACGGTTCCGGCGTCTCCACCCGGTCCAGGTAGACGACCTCGTCACCGGAGAGCGCCGTGATGTTGCAGCTCTCGCCGATCTCGTCCACCAGGTCACGTAGGACGGCATGGCGGGCGCCGTGGTGGGCGTCGTTGAGCAGGAGGCTTTCGGCCAACCGTCGGAGGCGGGCGCCGGTGCTGTAGTGACGGCCACCGTTGTGGCGGACGAGGAGGCCGGCCGCCTCCATCTGCTGGAGCATCCGGTGCACGGTCGGCTTCGGCCAGCCGGTCTCCTCCACGAGGCCCTGAAGGGAGAGGAGCTGGTGACTGGAGGCGACGACTTCGAGCAGGGCGAAGAGCCGCATCGACGGGGTGTCGCCGCCGGCGGCGCTGGCCTCGCCCCGTTCCGCCGGGTCGACCAGCTCCATCATCGCCCGGCCCGTCGGGGTTCGGGCTGTCGATGCCTCGGTTCGTGAAGGCGTCGGCCGTCCGGTTTTGACCCTCGCAGCTGGGCCTTCCGGACGTTCGGAGAGTCGGTTCGCCATAGAATCCCGATTCTAGCCACTTTTTGTCTCGGTAAACGAGAACAAATCTTGACTGACCGGCGATCACGCCCTAGTCTGACGTGTAGATCGAAATCTCGGTTGGAAAGTTCCGGAATTGTGTGTTCCTGCGCGATGACGGATGCGAGCAGGGCGCCAGAGGCGCGGAGGAGGACAGGCCGATGAGCGGCAGCGGAGCAGGTTCGAGCAGGTCGGTGGTCGAGGGTGTGGTGAAGATGACGCCGTCCGAGGCGCTCGTCGAGACGCTGGCCGCCAACGGGGTCACCGAGATCTTCGGCATCATGGGCTCGGCGTTCATGGACGCCATGGACATCTTCGCCCCGGCGGGGATCCGTCTGATCCCTGTCGTCCATGAGCAGGGGGCGGCGCACATGGCCGACGGCTACAGCCGGGCGAGCGGTCGCCACGGCGTGGTGATCGGACAGAACGGCCCCGGGATCTCCAACTGCGTGACCGCCATCGCCGCCGCCTACTGGGCGCACAGCCCAGTGGTCATCATCACCCCGGAGGCGGGCAGCATGGGGATCGGTCTCGGCGGTTTCCAGGAGGCCAACCAGCTCCCGATGTTCCAGGAGTTCACGAAGTACCAGGCCCACGTCAACAACCGCGCCAGGATGGCCGAGTACGCCGGTCGGTGCTTCGACCGGGCGATGTCGGACATGGGCCCGACGCAGCTCAATATCCCCCGTGACTTCTTCTACGGTGAGATCACGACCGCGATCCCCCGACCGCACCGTCTCGACCGTGGTCCCGGCGGCAGCGCGAGCCTCGACGAGGCCGCGGCGCTGCTCGCCACGGCGAAGTTCCCGGTGCTCATCTCCGGCGGCGGTGTGGTCATGGCCGGTGGGCTCGACGAGTGCCGGGCGTTGGCCGAGCGCCTGGGGACACCGGTCGTGAACAGCTACCAGCACAACGACTCGTTTCCGGCGAGCCACCCGCAGTGGTGCGGCCCGCTCGGCTACCAGGGGTCGAAGGCGGGGATGAAGCTGCTCAGCCGGGCGGACGTGGTCATCGCGCTGGGCACCCGGCTGGGCCCGTTCGGCACGCTGCCCCAGTACGGGATGGAGTACTGGCCCAAGGACGCGAAGATCATCCAGATCGACGCCGATCACCGGATGCTGGGCCTGGTGAAGGAGATCTCCGTCGGGATCTGCGGCGATGCGAAGGCGGCGGCGGCGGCGCTCACCGAGCGCCTGGCCGAGATGACCCTGGCGTGCGACGCCACGCGGACCGAGCGCCTGGCCGAGATCGCCGCCGAGAAGGAGGCGTGGGAGAAGGAACTGGCCGAATGGACGCACGAGACCGACCCCTACAGCCTCGACATGATCGCGGAGGCAGAAGCGGAGGAGGGCAACTGGCTCCATCCCCGGGAGGTGCTGCGGGAGCTGGAGCACGCCATGCCGAAGGACGTCATGGTCTCGACCGACATCGGCAACATCAACTCCGTGGCCCACAGCTACCTGCGGTTCGAGCGGCCGCGGAGCTTCTTCGCGCCGATGAGCTTCGGGAACTGCGGGTACTCCCTGCCCACGATGATCGGTGCGAAGGTGGCGTCTCCGGACCGTCCGGCGGTGGCCTACGCGGGAGACGGGGCGTGGGGTATGAGCATGGGTGAGATCATGACCTGCGTCCGTCACGACATCCCCGTCACCGCCGTGGTGTTCCACAACCGGCAGTGGGGCGCTGAGAAGAAGAACCAGGTGGACTTCTACAACCGCCGGTTCGTCGCCGCCGAGCTCGACAATCAGAGCTTCGCCGGCATCGGCCGGGCCATGGGGGCCGAAGGCGTCGTGGTCGATGAGCTGGGTGAGGTCGGACCTACCCTCCAGAAGGCGGTCGACGCCCAGATGAACGAGGGAAAGACGACGGTGGTGGAGATCATGTGCACCCGGGAGCTCGGCGATCCGTTCCGCAAGGACGCACTCTCCAAGCCGGTGCGGCTCCTGGAGAAGTACAAGGACTACGTGTAGGGCCCGCACGGTCACGCCGACATCTCGGCGCGAGGCGCCGCCCCGGGCGAGCCGGACCTGGGCGGGGGCCTGCCCGGTGCTCCAGGCGCGAGCGGAGGGCGCGACCCCCGGTGCTCACCCCTCGATGGCGCTCATGACGTGCTTCATGCGGGTGTAGTCCTCCAGGCCGTAGACGGAGAGGTCCTTCCCGTAGCCGGACCGCTTGAAGCCGCCGTGGGGCATCTCGGCGACGAGCGGGATGTGGGTGTTGATCCACACGACGCCGAAGTCGAGCGCCCGGGCCATCCGCATGGCCCGGGCGTGGTCCCGAGTCCAGACGCTCGACGCCAAGCCGTAGTCGACCCCGTTCGCCCAGGCCACGGCCTGGTCCTCGTTGCTGAACCGTTGGACGGTGATGACCGGGCCGAACACCTCGCTCTGGACCAGCTCGTCCTCCTGGCCCACCCCGGCCACCACCGTGGGGGCGAAGCAATAGCCTCGCTCGCCGACGCGGCCGCCTCCGGTGAGCACCTCCACGTGGCCGGGGGCCCGGTCGAGGAAGCTGGTCACGCGCTCCAGCTGGAGGGCGCTGTTGAGCGGACCGAAGTCGGCATCGGGCACGTCGGTGCCGCCCACCTTCCGACGTCGGGCCTCGGCGACCAGGGCGGCGACCAGCTCGTCGTAGACGCGGGGTCCGGCCAGCACCCGGGTGGCGGCGGTGCAGTCCTGGCCGGCGTTGAAGTAGCCGGCGAGGGCGATGCCCGCCGCGGCGCGCTCGACGTCCGCGTCGTCGAAGACGACGCAGGGCGCCTTCCCACCCAGCTCGAGATGGACACGCTTCACCTGTGCGGCGGCCGTGCCGGCGACCTCCCTCCCGGCCCGGACACTGCCGGTCACCGACACCATGGCCGGTACCGGGTGCTCGACGAGGAGGCGCCCCGTGTCGCGGTCCCCGCAGACCACGTTGCACACCCCAGGCGGGAGGTGGTCGGCCATGATCTCGGCCATGAGGAGAGACGACACCGGGGTCGTGTCGGCCGGCTTCAGGACCACCGTGTTCCCGGCGGCCACGGCCGGAGCCCACTTCCACACCGCCATCATGAGGGGGTAGTTCCACGGGGTGACGGCGGCGCACACCCCGATCGGCTCGCGCCGCACGAACGACGTGTGGCCGGCCAGGTACTCCCCGGCGGACCGGCCCTCGAGGAGCCGGGCCGCTCCGGCGAAGAAGCGGATCTGGTCGACGAGCGGCGGGATCTCCTCGGTGGTGGTGAGCGCCACCGGCTTCCCGGTGTTCCGGCACTCGGCGGCGACCAGCTCGTCGGCGCGGGATTCGATGGCGTCGGCGATCCGCAGCAGGGCGAGGCTCCGCTCGGAGGGCGTGGCGTCTCTCCACGCGGGAAAGGCGGTGCGGGCGGCGTCGAAGGCGACGTCGACGTCGGCTCGTGAGGAGACGGGGGCCTCGGCGAAGACCTCGCCCGTGCTCGGATCGACGATGGGGGCGAAGGCGTCCCCGATCGTCTCCACGTAGGCGCCGCCGACGAAGTTGGACAGCCGTCTCGGCCGGTTGCCATCAGCGGGAGGTTGTATGTCGATCACGGCTCCTCCATCGGACGCACCGGGTGGGTGGGACGAAGGGTGGGATGAAATCTGGTCGTCCCGCTCATCGGTACCTCCATCGTGATCGACGGCGGGCCCGTGCGCAAGTGAAATCGCGGAAGATCTACAGCTTGACGACGAAATCCATTGAAAACAGGGCTATACTGTGCCTTTCCGAAGGGTCCGGGTGGTCGCTGGTCGCGTCCACCGGGACCAGCGACGATCGACGAGGACCGCATGCGCGCTGACGGGCACCACCTGACGGGGACGGGAGCGGCAGTGGCCGCGGTCGCGCCGCGACCCGTCCCCGGCGTCCTCGACCCCGTCGACCGGGCGATCGTCGAGCAGCTCCAGGAGGACGGGCGTCGCCCGTACCGCGCCGTGGGTGAGGCGGTCGGTCTGTCCGAGGCGGCCGTCCGCCAACGCGTCCAGAAGCTCCGCGACGCCGGGGTGGTCCAGATCGTGGCGGTCACCGATCCGCACCACGTCGGCTTCGCCAGCCAGGCCATGGTGGGCATCCGCACCGAGGGTGACATGCGGGAGGTGGCAGCGCGGCTGGCCGAGGTGGCGAGCATCGACTACGTCGTCCTGTGCGCCGGGTCGTTCGACATCCTGGTGGAGCTGGTGTGCGAGGACGAGAACGCCATCCTCGAGCAGTTGAACGGGGTCATCCGCCGGGTGCCCGGAGTTCGGGAGACCGAGCTGTTCATGTACCTGAAGCTGGCGAAGCAGACCTACACCTGGGGGACCCGATGACCGAACTGTCCAACGACGCGCTCCAGGCCAGCGCCCGGCGCCACCTCTGGATGCACTTCACGCGGTTGTCGTCCTACGCTGACCACGAGATCCCGGTCATCGTCCGCGGCGACGGGGTCCGGGTGTGGGACCAGCACGGCCGACGGTACCTCGACGGGCTGTCCGGGCTGTTCACCAGCCAGATCGGCCACGGTCGGACCGAGCTGGCCGAGGCGGCGGCCCGCCAGGCCTCCGAGCTCGGGTACTTCCCCCTGTGGAGCTATGCCCACCCCCGGGCAGTCGAGCTCGCCGACAGGCTGGCCGACCTGACGCCGGGGGACTGCAACCGGATCTTCTTCACGACAAGCGGCTCCGAGGCGGTCGAGTCGGCCTGGAAGCTGGCCCGGCAGTACTTCCGGCTCACCGGACAGCCCGACCGGACGAAGGTGGTCAGCCGGGCCCTCGCCTATCACGGGACGACCATGGGGGCGCTGTCGATCACCGGTCTCGCCGACATCAAGACGCCCTTCGAGCCGCTCGTGCCCGGGGCGATCAAGGTCCCGAACACCAACTTCTACCGGGCCCGGTACTTCGCCGACGACGAGGTGGCCTTCGGGCAGTGGGCGGCCGACGCCGTCGAACAGGCCCTCCTCGTCGAGGGACCGGGGACGGTGGCGGCCGTCGTGCTCGAACCGGTCCAGAACTCCGGGGGCTGCTTCCCCCCGCCGCCGGGGTACTTCCAGCGGGTGCGGGAGATCTGCGACCGCTACGGCGTGCTCCTGGTCTCCGACGAGGTGATCTGCGGGTTCGGCCGCCTGGGTCACTGGTTCGGCGCCGGGCGCTACGGCTACCAGCCGGACATGGTCACCATGGCCAAGGGGCTCACCAGCGGCTATGCCCCGCTCGGGGCGCTGGCCGTGAGCGACCGGCTGATCGAGCCGTTCCTGGAGGGCGAGCACACCTTCCTCCACGGCGTGACCTTCGCCGGCCATCCGGTGAGCGCGGCGGTGGCCCTGGCCAACCTCGATGTCATCGAGACAGAGGGGCTGCTCGAGCACGTCCGTCGCAACGAGCCGGTCCTCCGGGCAGCGCTGGAGACCCTGTCCGATCTTCCAATCGTCGGCGACGTGCGAGGCGCCGGCTACTTCTACGGGATCGAGCTGGTGAAGGACAAGGACACCCGGGAGACGTTCGACGGTGAGGAGTCCGAACGGCTGTTGCGGGGGTTCCTCTCCGGCGCCCTGTTCGAGGCAGGTCTCGTGTGCCGGGCCGACGACCGGGGTGACCCCGTGGTGCAGCTTGCCCCGCCGCTCGTCTGCGGCGAGGCGGAGTTCGACGAGATGGCGTCGATCCTGCGCTCCGTGCTGACCGAGGCGTGGAAGCGGACCTAGCGGGCCCAGTGGACCGAGCTGGCCGGGGCGGGCCGGGAGGAGCCGACCCGGGACTCTCGGCGATACTGCACCGACCCGTAGGGGAGCACCGAGCACCGACCCGTAGGGGAGCACCGAGCACCGACCCGTAGGGGAGCACCGAGCACCGACCCGTAGGGGAGCACCGAGCACCGACCCGTAGGGGAGCACCGAGCACCGAGCGTGAGGAACGAGAGAACAGCGATGCCCAATCCGATGTTCGTCTACGACGAGAAG